>DHFT01000020.1 GCA_002402375.1 Elusimicrobia bacterium UBA4817
ATTCATCATACAATATTGAAAAACCCCAACAATCTTGATTACGGAGATGAAAACACCGATTACAGCGATAAATTCTCGTCGGTAAATCGCTGACATCGTTGTTCATAATCGCTGTAATCAATACCGTTGAGGACTTTTTCAACGGTATCAAAATAAAAAACATGCTCAACGAAAACAGAAGAAAATATCCGAGGGTTATTTATTCGGCGACGGTAAATGTTAAGGCGGCCGGCGCCGGCAAAATTTCATACCACGGAATTATAAAAAATATAAGCGTCAGCGGACTTGCTTTGGAAATAGAAAATGAGTTGACTGCCGGTGCGGGATATATTTTTGAATTTTATCTGCCGGATAAAAATATTATAAAATCAAAAGGCAAGCCGGTTTGGGAGTTAAGGTCAAAAAACTCAAATTTTTACGGCATAGAATTCTCATCAATCGGATTTTTCAGCAAACCGAAATTGAAACGGTTTATAGAGGATAAATTGCGTGAAATGCAGGGCTAAATCACTTTTTGTATTTCTGCTAATTTTATTTTTATCTTCGGTCGTATTCGCTGAAAAATTTGACACGAGCAAGTATTCTTTTGTTGATTGGACGGTCCCTCATATAATAGAGGAAGTAAGGGTAGAATACGTGTTTGACGGCGATACCGTAAAAACCGCCGACGGACAGACAATTCGCTTAATGGGAGTAAACACTCCTGAAATAGCGCATCCCTCACATGGCAAACCTTACGGCGAACCGGGAGGCGAAGAGGCAAAGGCGTTTGCGATAAATCAAATTGAAGGTAAAGATATAATTTTAGTGATTGACAAAGAAAATACAAAATGCGTCTATGGGAGAATTTTAGGGCTGCTCTTTTACAGTGATGAAAACGGTAAACAGAGATGTTTCAACTGGGAGTTGATAAAAAAGGGCTACGGGCAGGCGCTTATTTATTCCGACAACCGTCTATGTGTTGAGGACGACTGGGACACGATGTCAACCGCATCATCCAGAAAAACTCCGAATAATTTTTATACTCTTGCCGAGCAGTACTGCGTGGAGGACTTGGAAGAAGAAGCGGTTAAAATATATCAGGCGGGCCTCAAAAAATTCCCGGCGGAAATCGGATTTTACGAAGAACTCGCCAATCTGTATGATGTTTTAAGTCTGCCCGGTTTGGAAGTTGATGCTTACCTCGCTTGCCTTGAAAAAAATCCGGCTTCGGCTGACATAAGACGAAAACTTGCGATTGGATATGAAAAAATGGTAAAAGCGGTCGGTTGGGTGGCAAGGGACGGTTATAGGGAAAATGCAATTACCGAGTGGAAAAAACTTTTTGGCACAAAATATGAAAAAGAAGCCCAAACGCATCTTGCCATGCTTGAAAAATAAAAAAATGGAACATTTGTTCCATTTTATAGACGGTGAAATTCTAATTAAATAAAAATTGTCAGACGATAAAGTGAAACATTTGTTATAGTTTTCACTCGGTAGAATTTGCTGAAATAACGTAAAAAGGAGGTAAGATGGAAGAAGTCAGAGAAGTAAAGTTCAAAAGAAAAAAAATTTTAATTGACAAAAAAATGCAGTTGAAGTATGCGTTTATGATCGGCGGCGTTTTAATAGCGATGTTGCTTCTTGTGGAGTATCACACTTACCTTACTATTCAGTCAATTTTGCCCAATATTCTTTCGTCGGCAATAGGAAAACAGGTTCGGCAGATTCATTTGTGGCTTATCATCAACAGTTTTATTTATACCGCGCTTGTCGCCGTTGTTTCCGTCTATATTTCCCACAAAATAGCGGGCCCCGTTTTCAAGTTAAAAAAACAGATACGGGAAATTATTGATTCGGGAGATACGAACAAAAAAATATTTTTAAGAAAAGGCGATGAACTTACCGACCTTGTTGCCGTGATAAACGAACTTCTTGAAAAGGCCAGCATAAAAAAATAGTAACAGGTTAGTCATTCTAAAAAAGGCATTTAACACGAAGGCATGGAAGTTAGAAAGCACGAAAAAAAAAGACAGCCACAGAAAGACACAGAAGAACACAGAAAAAACTTCCGTGCAATTCTGTGGCTAATTAAAAAAGATTTTATTCCGTGTTTCCGTGGAATTTCGCGTCTTCGTGGTTAGTTTTTAAGGTGTCTAAACTATTACAAAAAAAATGAAAGCACTTGTTACCGGCGGAACAGGTTTTTTGGGAAGTCATCTTGCAGAGGCGTTGCTGAAAAAAGATTTTTCAGTTAAATGTCTCGTCAGAAATCCTAAAAAACTGAAATGGCTTGAAAAAACTTCCGTTGAAATTGTCTGCGGCGATTGTTCCGATAAAAAATCTTTGGCATCGGCGGTTGAAAAGGTTGATTATGTTTTTCACTCGGCGGGACTTGTCAGGGCAGTGAAATCAAACGAGTTATATCTGACAAATGTTGAAGGTACAAAAAATTTGATTGAAGCAGTTTTTGAGAAAAATCCGAACATAAAAAGGTTCGTTCATATTTCATCTCAGGCGGCTTCCGGTCCTGCGGAAGACAGAAGTTGTAGCCCCCGACTTCAGTCGGGGGTGAGCGAAGCGAATAGGAAAACGGAAGACGAACCAGCAAATCCGGTTTCGGATTACGGATTTTCTAAACTTTTGGGCGAATTGGAAGTTTTGAAATTCAAGGAAAAATTGCCGCTCACAATTTTGCGTCCTCCGTCAATTTATGGTCCCCGCGATAATGATGTTTTTGTTTTTTTTGATTATGCCAAAAAAGGTTTTCTCCCGCTTCCGTCCGACGAAAAGTTCATAAATATAAGTTATGTCTCGGATATTGCAGACGGAATAATTTCATCGGCGTTGAATGATACAGCAAAGGGTCAGACATATTTTATAGGTGATGCTCAAGTTTTTTCATGGAATGATTTATGCGAAGTGCTGAAAAAAACCGTAAATCCGAAAGCCCGTATAATAAAAATTCCGCATTTTATTTTTTGGACATCTGCATTTTTTTCTGAAATTATTGCTAAAATAAAAAATAAACCGGCGTTAGTTTCATTTGATAAACTTAATGAAATGAAGCAGAAAAACTGGCTTTTCTCGTCGGAAAAAGCAAAATCGGATTTCGGTTATTCGCCTAAAATTTCACTTGAAGAAGGGATAAAAATTACATATAATTGGTATAAAAAGGAAGGATGGTTAAAATGAAAAAATACAATGTTGCGGTTGTCGGTGCTACGGGTGCTGTTGGGATTGAAATGGTTAAGATGCTTGAAAAAAGGAATTTCCCCGTCGGGAATCTCGTGCTTTTTGCATCGTCAAGGACTGCGGGAAAAAAACTGAGCTTTAAGGGAAAAGAAATTGTCGTTGAGGATATAAACAAAATCACGGATTACTCGCTACTTGCTACTCGCTACTCGCTACAATTTGCCCTTTTTTCCGCCGGCGCCTCAATTTCAAAAGAGTGGGCTCCGAGATTTGCCCAGCAGGGAATATATGTTATTGACAATTCCTCTTATTTCAGAATGGAAAAGGATGTTCCGCTGGTCGTTCCGGAGGTAAATCCAAATACACTTTCAAAAGAGAAAAAAATTATAGCGAATCCGAACTGCTCAACCATACAGATGGTTGTCGTGTTAAAACCGCTTCATGATGCCGCTAAAATAAAAAGAATAATCGTTTCCACTTATCAAGCGGTTTCCGGCGCCGGAGGTTCGGCGTTGGATGAGTTTGAAAATCAAACGAGAGCATGGGCAAAAGGAGAAAAAATTCCGCCTGCTGTGAAACTTCCGTATCAAATTGCATTCAATGTAATTCCCCAGATTGATGTTTTTTTAGAGAATGCATACACCAAAGAAGAAATGAAAATGGTTCACGAGACCAGAAAGATTCTCGGCGATGACACCATAAAAATTTCTTCCGCCTGCGTTCGGGTTCCGGTAATGCGGGGACACTCGGAAGCGGTCTGGATTGAGACGGAGGAAAAACTTATCCCGCAGGATGCACGGGATATTCTTAAAAATGCCGAAGGTGTAATTGTTGTTGACGACCCCGCACAGAAAAAATATCCGATGCCTATAGATGCCGACGGGAAACAGATAACTTTTGTCGGTCGCATCCGTGAGGATATATCGTCGGAAAACGGACTTGCGATGTGGATTGTATCGGACAATCTGTTGAAAGGTGCGGCGCTTAACGCTGTTCAAATTGCCGAAGCGCTCGTATCAAAGGGTTTTTTATGATTGACAAAAGAGTTTTATTTGATATAATATCGCTCGGGAGTAAATTTCTTTGAGACGCTCGTCTGCCACTCGCTCTGCAATTTGCTCCTGTTGGGCATAGGTCGCAAATTGAGGCTCTTCAGAAATTTCTCCCTCGCTTGGATGAAAAGATTTAGTTAAAGTTACTGAAAAAAGGAAGGTAAAAATTATGGCTGAAAGAAAATGGTATTGGATTGATGCAAACGGCGAGGTTTTGGGACGGCTTTCAACGGTGGCCGTAGGTATTTTACAGGGAAAAACGAAGCCGGAATACTTGCCAAATTCGGATATCGGCGATTTCGTGCTTGTAACAAATGCTGCAAAAGTGAAAATGACCGGCAATAAGTTGGAGCAGAAACTGGACTACAGGCATTCCGGTTATCCCGGCGGAGACAAATACATTCTTTACAAGGATTTGATTCTGACTGACCCGGAAAAAATCATCAAACTTTCTATAAGCGGAATGCTGCCCAAAAACCGTCTGCGTACAAAACGACTGAGACGTCTTAAAATTTACAAAAACGATGCAAAACAATTGGAGGCAAAATGTCAAAAGATACAGGTAAAGTAATCACGGCAATAGGAAGAAGAAAAACGGCTGTAGCACAGGTTGAACTTTCAGTCGGTTCCGGAAAAATGATTGTTAACGATAAGCCGCTGGATATTTATTTTGCGGGTTTAATGAGATTTCAACGCGAAGTACTTGCGCCGCTTGAAACGGTAAAAGTTTCTACACAGTATGATGTTTCGGCAAGCGTTTCCGGCGGAGGAGTGATGGCCCAGGCGGAGGCGATAAGACACGGTATCGCGCGCGCTTTGGCATCAATAGACGGCGGATTTAAGGCGCTCATCAAAAAAGAAGGTTATTTGACCCGCGACGACAGAATGGTTGAAAGAAAAAAACCCGGAAAAGCCAAAGCAAGAAAGAGTTTCCAGTGGACGAAGAGATAGTCGCTCGCAAGTAAATTTGTCGGAAACGCCCCTAAAGGGACTTCCTTCGGTCGCTCACCGACCACCCTGTCGGATTTCGCTCTGTTCGTCGCTCTTGGAAGCGTAGTCGCTCCTCAAGGTTCCTTACAAATTTCTTGCTCGCTCCTGATAATAAAATGAAGAAAAAAACAATCGGGTATCTGCTCGGCATATCGGCGATTCTTATAATTCTGGTTCTCAATTTTTTGGGCATATTTGAGTTGCTTGAAGATAAATCCTACGATTTCCGTCTGAAATTAAGGGGTCAAAAAAATCCCACCGGAGAAATAATAATTGCCGCGGTTGACGAAGAAAGTTTGGAAAAACTCGGAAGATGGCCATGGGACAGAAGCGTTCACGCAAAGTTGATAGAAAAATTGATTCAATCCGACGTTAAAATAATCGGGTTTGATGTTTTGTTCATTGAAAAAAGCAACCCGCAGAGCGATGCTAAATTGTCTGATGCGATGATGAAAGCGCATCGCTGCGTTAATGAAATTTTATTTGAAGTTGTAAAGGGCGTAGCGGTAAAATCCAAACCGCCGCTTGAAAGTATCATAAAAAATTCGCTGCTTCTCGGCTCGCCCAACATTTTCCCTGAAACCGACGGCGTCGTCCGAAAAATGAAGCCGGTTATAGAATATCAGGGGACACTATACCCCCATATTTCGGTAGCAATCGCTTCCGCGTATCTAAATAAACCGTGGCAGGATTTGGTGAAAAATCTTTCGCTGGACCGCCGCGGCGAGATGCTGATAAATTATTGCGGCGAGTTTGAGACATTCAGATATGTTTCATATTCCAAAATTATTGACGGTGATATTGACGCCGAACTTTTAAAAAACAAAATTGTTTTAATCGGATATGCGTCGGCGGGTCTCGGCGACAGACATGTTACTCCTTTTTCTCCGGCAATGCCGGGAATAGAAACGATTGCGAATAACATCAACGCATTTATTAATTCGGATTTTATTTCGTATCCGAATGCGTGGACGGGTTTTTTATCCGTTGTGAGCGTCGGCTTAATTTTAACATTTTTTCTGCCGAAATTTTCGCCGTGGAAGTCAACGCTTTTAACAATTTTTATTTTTATTTTTTGGTCTTTTATATGCAATTATTATTTTGCCGAAAGAAAAGTATGGCTTGAGTATATACCGACGGCATTTCTCGTCATTTTCTCGTATATTTCAATAACATCGTGGCGGTTTATTACCGAAGAAAAGGAAAAAAGATGGCTTAAAAAGGCGTTCGGACAGTATCTTTCCCCGCTCGTCATCAACGAACTTCAGAAAAATCCGGATGCCCTCACCCTCGGCGGCAAAAGGGCCGAGTTGTCCGTTCTATTCTCGGACATCCGTGGATTTACGACAATTTCCGAGGCATCCACGCCGGAGGAAGTCGTCGCATTGTTAAATGAATATCTCACAAAAATGACGGAGGTGGTTTTTAAGTATGAGGGCACACTTGACAAATTTATCGGCGATGCGGTGATGGCTTTTTGGAATGCGCCTCTTCCGCAGAACGACCACGCAAAAAGAGCCGTTTTCTGCGCTATTGATATGATGGACGAATTGGCGAAACTTCAACAAAAATGGCGCGACGAAAAACGACCGATTATAGACATCGGCATCGGCGTAAATACCGGCGATATGGTCGTCGGGAATATGGGTTCCGTTGAAAGAATGGACTATACGGTTATCGGCGATAATGTAAATCTCGGCGCCCGGCTTGAATCTCTTAATAAAGAATTCAAAACGCACATAATTATTTCGGAGTCAACATATCAGTATGTGAAGGACCTTGTAAAAACAAAGCCGCTCGGCACAACAAAAGTTAAGGGCAAGGAAAAACCGGTGGAGATTTTTGAAGTGATAGAGAGGCAGGTAGAAGGTAAGGGGTAGAAGGTAGAAGGAAAGACAAAAAAATCTTCTACCGTTTATCGTTTACCGTTTACCGCCGTTAAGGTGTTAATATGTATTTTTTTTGGCGATTGCTTTTAGCACATCTTCTGGCTGATTTCACTTTTCAGACGGATAGAATCGCGAAATGGAAAAGAGAAGATATTTCCGGCATATTTTTTCATGTTCTTATATTTTTATTTTTTGCGGTTGCGATAAATTACCAGTATCTTCCGCAGCACAATTTTGCGCTCGCGTTGTTAATTCTAGCCGCAACGCATGTTATTGAAGACCAGTGGCGGGTGTTCAGCATAAACAGATATAATTCGCCGGACAACCTGATGTTTTTTTTGTGGGACCAGTTTGTTCACATTTTACTTATTTTTGTATTCGCCCCGGAAAATCCCGCCGGCGTCAAAACGGAGAAATGGGTTTTTATTTTGATAATATTTGTGCTGGCCGCCCAGTTTTCTACCGTTTTGATTTACTTCGTTAAAAAATTATTTTATAACGATGCGGGAATCATTACTCAGGAAAAATATCACGGCATCGCCGAGCGGATTCTTATTGTTACCTGCTTTATAATTCCCGGAAAATGGTACTGGTTCATACTTCCGTGTGCGGTACTGCTTGTAATAGTTGAGCGGTTCTCTCTGAAAAAAACGGACAACGACCTTGATTTTTCCGCTTTCAATATAATTACCTCAAATGTCATAGCGGTAATTTTAAGCATCACCGCCCGGAGCGTGTGGTATTAGTTGCGTCGTTAGCTCAACTGGATAGAGCATTCGGCTACGAACCGAAAGGTTGCAGGTTCAACTCCTGCACGACGCGGATAATTTCAATATTGGAGATATTTATGTTTATTTTAATAGTGATGTTTGTTGCGGCTATTTTTGCGGTTGTAATTGCTATACAAAATGCCGTTCCGGTGTCGGTAACATTTTTATTTTGGAAGTTTGAAAATGTTTCATTGGCATTAGCGTTGCTTGTGTCGTTTGCGATGGGTTTAATAATAAGTATATTTATTATAATTCCCGCCTCCATAAAAAAAAAGTTAATGATTTCAAGTCAGCAGAAAATAATCAAGGATTTAGAAAAAGATTTGCAGAAAAAAGAACAGGCATCAAAACAGTAAAGTTTTTTGATTGAAGGAAGTGCCAAGGCGTCGGGGAGATTCCCTATTAGAAGTCAAG
>DHFT01000028.1 GCA_002402375.1 Elusimicrobia bacterium UBA4817
CGCGTCCCGCCTGTGCGGGCGCCCCTAAAGGGACTCCCTTTGGTCGCTCTCACTCGCACGGCAGATAGCGTAAGCCGTGCTCCGTGAAGTTCTGCTTAACAACTTCCTCGCTCGTAGTATTTTACAGAAATTTCTTGCTTGCTCACGACAGGAGATAAAAATGAATAAAGAATATCTGAATGTAAAAAGTATAGCGGGACCTTTGCTTTTGGTTGAGGGGACGGAAAATATAAAGTACGGAGAACTCGCCGAGATTATCACGAAAGACGGAGTCAGACGCGGTCAGGTTTTGGAGGTTAACAATGACA
The DNA here is from genome assembly GCA_002402375.1 of Elusimicrobia bacterium UBA4817. Lineage (GTDB taxonomy): Bacteria > Elusimicrobiota > UBA8919 > UBA8919 > UBA8919 > UBA8919. The sequence continues at coordinate 309 of DHFT01000028.1, forward strand.
AAGTGCTTCTTCAGTTGTTTGAAGGACCGATTGGATTAAATACGACTCAAACCCGCGTAAAGTTCGCAGGTAAAGGAATGGAACTTGCCGTCTCAACGGATATGCTGGGGAGAATTTTCAACGGCTTGGGCAAGCCGATGGATAAATCTGCGGCGATAATTCCGGAAAAGAAAATTGATATAAACGGAAGTGCAATAAATCCGTACAGCCGTGATTTTCCGATGGAGTTTATACAGACGGGCATTTCGGCGATTGACGGAATGAATACGCTTGTCAGAGGCCAAAAACTTCCGATTTTTTCCGCTACCGGTCTTCCGCACAACCAACTTGCCGCCCAGATTGCAAGGCAGTCAAAGGTTTTAGGCAAGGAAGAAAAGTTCGCGGTTGTTTTCGGGGCGATGGGCATAACTTTTGAAGAAGCGAATTTTTTCATATCCGACTTCAACAAAACGGGTGCGATTGACAAAGCGGTGCTTTTTATTAATCTTGCCGACGACCCCACCATTGAAAGAATAGCAACCCCGCGAATGGCTTTGAGTTGCGCCGAGTATCTCGCTTATGAGAAAGATATGCATGTCCTTGTGATTTTGACCAATATGACCAATTACTGCGATGCGCTGCGTGAAATTTCGGCTGCAAGAAAGGAAATTCCGGGCCGCCGCGGTTATCCCGGCTATATGTACACCGACCTGTCCAGTATTTACGAGCGTGCGGGAAGAATTAAAGGACGGAAAGGCTCTATCACCCAGATACCGATTTTGACAATGCCTGACGATGACAAAACGCATCCGATTCCTGATTTGACCGGCTACATTACCGAGGGACAGATTATTTTGTCCCGCGACCTGCACCGTTCGGGAATTTACCCGCCGATTGATGTTTTACCTTCACTGTCACGGCTTAAACAGAAAGGCATCGGCGAAGAACATACCCGGGAAGAACACGCCGGCGTTTCTAACCAGTTGTTCGCTTCATATGCGCGGGGAAAAGAGGCAAAAGAACTTGCCATAATTTTGGGTGATGCGGCATTGACGCCTACCGACAAACTTTTTGTAAAATTTGCAGACAGATTTGAAAGAGAGTTTGTCAGTCAGAATAGCAACGAAGATAGAGCCATTTTTGAAACGCTTGATTTGGGCTGGAAACTTTTGTCGGAGATACCGAAGTCGGAGTTGAAACGGGTAAAATTGGAAGAGATAGAAAAATATATGCCGAAGGAAATTGAGACGGCGGAGTTATGAAAATGAAACCACGAGATTTCACCAGATTAGCACCGGAAAAAGATAAAAAAATCTTGTGAAAATCTGTGTAATCTGTGGTTAGATATAAAAAATGCGATTAAATATAAATCCCAACAGGATGGAGTTGCTTAAGGTCAGACGCCGTCTTATTCTCGCCCGGCGCGGGCATAAACTGTTAAAAGACAAACAGGACGAATTGGTAAGGCAGTTTATTTTGTTGCTCAAAAAGGCGTCTGATTTACGCAGTGAAATTGAAAAAAAACTTTTGGTGCTTTATAAAAATTACATTTTAACAAAAGCGGTCCAATCAAAGGTTGTAACGGATTATTTGCTCTCTTCGTCGGCGCAAAAGGTTGAAATTGAACGGTCTCAGAAAATTTTTATGAATATTCCGTTTGTTGAATTTTCTTCAAATTTTTCGCAATCGGATGAATGGTATAATTTTTTTAACGCATCCTCAAAAATGGATTTTGTAATAACTGACGCACAAGAGTTGTTGCCTCAAATAATAAACCTGTCGCAGTCGGAATTTCAATTGCGGCTTCTGGCTCTGGAAATAGAAAGGACCCGCCGTCGGGTTAACGCACTGGAGTATATTTTTATACCGTCTCTGATTGAAACGACAAAATACATAACTATGAAAATGTCGGAGTTGGAAAGGGACTCAATCACCAGATTAATGCGAGTAAAAGAAATAGTTCGTTCTCATTAAAACGAACGGGGGAAAATTATGATTAAAATAGTCGTCTGCGGCGCTGCCGGAAACATGGGAAAAATGGTGATTTCAAGGATTCTTGCCGACAAGGAACTGGTATTGTCTGGTGCGGTTGAATGGCGGGAGCATCAATCCATCGGTCAGCAGATTGATAGAATAAACATTACGGATAATTTTTCCGAAGCGATGGAATCGTCCGATATAGCGATTGATTTTACGAATATGGAAGCGACCTTATATCACTTAAGCATCGCAAAAAAATATCGGAAAGCGCTCATCATCGGCACTACCGGTATTACGGACGAGGGAATCGGAAAAATAACTGCAGCTTCAAAAGAAATTCCGGTTTTACTTGCCGCGAACATGTCCGTCGGCGTCAATCTGATATTTAAACTGGTTGAAGAAATCGCTTCCGCATTGCCCGATTATGATGTTGAAATAATTGAGGCGCATCACAACCGGAAAAAGGATTCACCGTCCGGCACAGCACTGAAACTTGCCGAAATAATTTCCGGCAAGTTGAATCTGGAGCATGTTTTCGGCAGGCATGGTAACATTGGCCCCAGGAAAAAAGAGATAGGCATTCATGCCGTCCGCGCCGGCGACATCGTCGGCGACCATACAATTATTTTTGCCGGCCACGGCGAACGCATTGAACTTATTCACCGTGCACACACCCGTGACACCTTCGCCGCCGGCGCAGTCCGGGCAGCAAAATGGATTTACGGTAAAAAACCCGGACTTTACTCAATGCGCGATGTTTTGGGATTGTAGTATTGCTGTCATTGTGAGCGAAGTGAAACAATCTCGTTTTTAATATGATTTATAAATTTGCTAAACTTCCGTCAAAAGTTGTCTGCGTCGGGTTGAATTATATTGAACATGCGAAGGAACTCAATATGAAAATCCCTGCTCAGCCGGTAATTTTCTTAAAGCCGTCCTCGTCGGTGATTTTCAATAATGAAAAAATAAAATATCCCAAGATGTCAAAACGGGTTGATTACGAAGCGGAACTCGCCGTTGTCATCGCAAAAAAATGCAAAAATGTCTCCGAAAAAAACTCAAAAAAATATATTCTGGGCTACGCCTGTCTCAACGATGTCACGGCGAGGGATTTACAGAAAAAAGACGAACAGTGGACAAGGGCGAAATCTTTTGATACGTTCTGCCCGCTCGGTCCCCATATCGTTTCAGGAATAAATCCGAATAATTTGAAAATTGAACTTTATTTGAACGGCGAAGTGAAGCAATCGTCAAATACGAAAAACCTTATTTTTAAGATACCGGAACTGGTTTCATTTATTTCAAAAATTATGACGCTTGAAAAATATGATGTCATAGCGACAGGCACGCCCGTCGGCGTAGGACCAGTAAAAATCGGCGACAAAATAGAAGTAAAAATAGAAAAAGTCGGAACTTTGACAAACTATATTGCGAGGGACTAATTATGATTAAAAAAACCTGGTTGTGGATTCAGGACATTTTTTCAGACGAGGAAGACCCGACCGAACCTATTTATGACCCCGTTCATATCGCATCAATGCTCGTTTTAACGCTTTTCGGAATTTCAATTCTGTTCTGGCTTTTCTGGTCGCTGCTCGTCTATAAAGGCGGTCTTGTCGGCAAAATCATTCCGGTTTTAAGCGTAATTTTTACTTCAAAAACTCTTGCCGATTTCGGTTACGAGGGCTATCCTTACGAAATGGGAATCTTTGACGGCTGGCTCACGAATGTCATCGCATTTTTATTTTTGTGCTTGATTGTTTGGCGCGCCGTAAAAATTTTGAGGAGGCGTAGTGAAATTTGAATTTTCCGAGAGATTGATAAAGTTGCCGCCGTATCTTTTTGCGGAGATTGACAAGAAGAAAAAAGCGGCGATTGAACGAGGCGTGGACATTATTTCTTTGGGCGTCGGCGACCCGGATTTGCCTACACCTAAACATATCGTTGATGCAATGAAAAACGCCGTTGAAAATCCGAAATATCACCAGTATCCCTTCGGTGCGGGCTTGATTGATTTTAGATATGCGGTTTCCGATTGGTACAAAATGCGGTTCAATGTTGACCTTAACCCTCAAAATGAAATTCATTCTTTAATCGGCTCAAAAGAGGGCATCGGACATATTCATCTTGCGTTTGTAAATCCCGGCGATGTTGTTCTTGTTCCCGAACCCGGTTATCCCGTCTATAACTGCGGAACGATTTTTTCAGACGGAATGCCGTATTTTTTACCTTTAACCGAAAAAAATAATTTTCTGCCCGATTTGGAAAAAATTCCCGGCAAGATTGCGAAAAGAGCCAAAATTTTATTTATAAATTATCCGAATAATCCGACATCTGCAACGGCAACTTTGGAATTTTACGAAAAAGTTGTAAAATTTGCAAAAAAATACAACATTATCGTTTGCAGCGACCTCGCATATTCCGAAATTTATTTTGACGGTAAAAAACCGCCGAGTTTTCTTGAAGTTAAAGGCGCAAAAGATGTCGGTGTTGAGTTCCACTCACTTTCTAAAACCTATAATATGACCGGTTGGCGTTTGGGTTGGGTTTGTGGAAATAAAGATATAATTGCCGGGCTGTCAAAAGTCAAGGACAATTACGATTCCGGAGTTTTCGGCGCGGTACAGGAAGCGGGCGCTGTTGCTCTTACATCGTCTCAAAATTGTGTTGAAGAAATGCGAAAAATCTATCAAAAAAGAAGAGATGTTTTTACCGGTGAATTAAATAAAATCGGTTGGTCTGTAAAAAAACCGGAAGCAACATTTTACCTCTGGGCAAAAGTGCCTAAGGGCTATACGTCCGCGGAAACCGTTGCTAAACTTCTTGATGAGGCGGGGATTATCTGCACGCCCGGCAACGGTTTGGGCCCCTCTGGCGAAGGTTATGTCAGGTTTGCTTTGACCGTCTCAGAAACTCGTCTTAAACAAGCGGTTGAACGAATTTACAAAATTAAGTGGTGAATAGGTTTTTTGAAGTATAGAAAATTATAAAAGCAACCACAGATGGACACAGAAACAGAATTAAAAAAACAAAAAAGATTTTAATCTGTGAAAATCTGCGTTAATCTGTGGTTACAAAGTTTCTTTGTGGAGGCGTTATGACGACAGCAGTTCTAAACAGAATAATTATTCGTGATGAAAAAATTGAAAAAGTAATTTGGGTTTCCTTTTTTGTGCTGGCGACGACTTTCGGTGCACAGGTAAAAATTCCACTGCCTTTTACGCCGGTGCCGTTAACATTACAGACATTTTTTGTTTTGTTAAGCGGTGCTTACCTCGGAAAAAAACTCGGCGGGCTATCGCAGTTTTTGTATTTTGTGCTCGGTGGTCTCGGACTTCCGCTGTTCACAAGCGGCGGAGCTTTGTGGGGGCCGACCGGCGGTTATATTGTCGGTTTCATTTTTGCAAGTTGGTTTGTTGGTTTTGCGATTGAAAAAAAATGGGAAATTTTTTATGCTTTGCTCGTCGGTGATTTAGTTTTACTTTCGCTTGGTGCTTTCAATCTCTCTTTTTTTGTAGGCGGAATTAAAAACGCTGTTATTTTGGGTATGTTTCCTTTTATCATCGGTGATTTGATAAAAATTATCGGAGTGGCTTCGATTTTGAGATTGCTTCGCCCTTCGGGTTCGCAATGACAAACTAATATTTATACGAACTGCCGCCGATGAACTCTCGCACCAGCGAATTTTCCGGTACCAGTGCCTCGTCAAATTCAACGAACTCGCTCAAAAGTTTCTGAACTCTCTTCGCTCGCATATACGCGTCAATTTTTTTCGGGTCGTCTCCGTACGCTTTAAGAATTTCCGGGAACTGGTTTAACATTTTTTTTCTGTGAAGAGGCAGTTCGTAAGGCATCGCACCGTTGAAAACATAATCAACTTTATTTATAAAAGGTACGATGTATTTCATTTCAGCCCGACGGACATAATGCCAATGCCCGACGGTACGGAGCGGGTTATATGCCCGATGCCAACTGTCTCTTACCATCCGCCGAAGCATTCTTAAGTCCGACCATCTCACAAACTCTCCGTCTTTATCCCGTATCTGGCAGATTGCCTCAATGTAAAATTTGAACTTCATATTGTGCGGTATGCTTTTGGTCATTTCGTCGTAAAGTCCGTGCAGCGAATCAATAAGTAAAATCTGATTTTTTTCAAGTTTGAATTCGGTTCTGTCCAAAAATCTCTTTCCCGTCTTAAAATCATAATAAGGCATTTTAACCGTTTTACCTTTTAGTAAATTAAACAGGTGCTGGTTAATTAGAGGTAAATCCAGTGCTTGAGGTGTTTCAAAATCGTAATCGCCGTATTCGTCTTTCGGGTGTTCTTCAAGGTCTTTGAAATAATTGTCAAGATTGAGCAGCACGAAACTGATGTTTTCTTTTTTCAACACTTCGCTGATTTTTGTAGTGGTTGTAGTTTTTCCGCTTGAAGAAGGACCGGCAACTATTACCAGACGAATTTTGTCCCTGTTTTCAATTATCCGTTTCGCCACTTTATTGATTTCTTCGTCATAAAGTGCCTCTGCGTCTTCTATCAGTTTTGATATGGTGCCGTTTTTGACCCGCTCGTTCAGTTTTTCGGTGGTGTCGCAGTTGTGGTCAACATTCCAAGCGAAATATTTCCAGAGTATTTTATACGGGATGTTGTCCTGAACGATTATCTTTTCATTTTTTCCTTCACGCAGCCGTTTGTGTTCGTCTCTGTACAAAATATATGCCTTTGCGGTTATGAAATGTCCGTTTTCTCCGAGCACCCTTTCGGTTAAATCCTGAATTTCTTCAACGGACGGTATGGCATCCGGCGGATAAATCTGGTTCATCATAGCGACCACTTTATTTGCAAGTGAGTCAGCCATTTCTCTGTCGCTTCCGCCCACTTCCACTGCCGCCCGGAAAATTGCGTCGGTGATTTTGTCCTTGTTAAAAGCAACAATCCGTCCGTCCCGCTTTATGACTTTATTCAACTTAAAACTTATTATTTCTTTTTCCGGAAACAACCCGTTTGTTTCTTCCATATTAAATAATTATATGATTTTTTTTCTTGTTGTCAATAAAAATCTTGCTTTTTTTCCATTTCTTGTGTAAAATATAGTCATTATGAAAAACTTAAAAAGGTTGTTGCTTGTTTTATCGGTCGGGATTGGGGTTGCCGGGTATTTTTTGTATGTTGAATTAACGACAGCAAAAATTACAATTTTTCACACCAACGATGTTCACGGGCATATAGAAACAAGTGCGGTGTTGTCAAATTTCCTGAAGTTGCAGAAAAAACCGTACATTCTGCTTGACGCCGGAGATATTTTTCAGGGGACTCCCGAAGGTGATTTAACCAACGGAGAGGTTGTCGTAAAAATTATGAACGAACTGGGTTATGATGCTATGTCCGTCGGTAATCATGAGTTTGATAAGGGACAAAAGCAGTTAAAAAAACTTATAGAGATGTCAAATTTTTCGGTGCTTGGCGCTAATGTAATTGATAAAAGAACGAGGCAGATTGTTAAATGGCTTGAACCCTATTACATAAAAGAGATTTTCGGAATAAAAATAGGTGTGCTCGGACTGACGACTGCCGCTATGCCGTATATCACAATGCCGGAAGTTCGGCGCGGATTAGAATTTCAGAGTGAGACGGATGTCGCAAAAAAATACCTCCCGGAGTTGAAACAAAAAGCAGATGTGATTGTTGCACTTACGCATATCGGTCTTTCAAAGGATAGTGAAGACGATGTTTTTCTTGCTGAAAATACCGACGGGATAGATATTATCATCGGCGGACACACCCACAGTTTTTTAGAGAAACCGATAATGGTGAAAAACACGATGATTGTTCAGGCGGGTTGCTACGGAAAATGCGTCGGCAGAATAGACCTTAAAATAAGGAAGGGAAAAATTGTCGAAAAAAAATATGAATTGATATCATTAAACGCGAAGAAATTCGGCGAGGACGAAGAACTGAAAAAAATCATAGAAAATCTAACGAAAGACATATCTAAAAAAATGGAAAGTGTCGTCGGTTCATCGGCGCAGAAACTGTCCCGTTCGGCGAGAGATAGAAACGGGGAAATACCTTTGGGGAACTGGCAGGCGGATGTATTCAGAAAACTAACGAATTCCGATATCGCTTTCCAAAATGCCGGCGGAATCCGTGCAGACCTGCCGGAAGGCAAAATAACTATGAGGCATATTTACGAACTCGCCCCTTTCGGTAATACTATTTTTACCATGAAACTTACCGGCGTGCAGATAAAAGATATTTTGGAAAAATCGGTTTCCGGAAAATTCGGAATGTTGCAGGTTTCGGGTTTAAAATTCAAATACGATAAAAGCAGAAAAGAAGGCGACAGGGTCGTTGAAGTTGTCGTCGGCAATAAACCGGTAAACCTGAAAAAATATTATAAAGTTGCGACCAATTCTTTCGTAGCAAAAGGCGGCGACGATTTCAACATATTCAAACAGGGAAAAGAAATTCGCGACACGGGAATAATAGACAGAGACGCTCAACTTTTATTTGTAAAAAAATACTCGCCGCTCAAAGCGCAGATAGAAAATAGGATGATAAATATCACAAAAGAAAAATGAAAAAAATTGCAATCGTTACGCCGGGCGGAGATGCTCCGGGAATGAATGCCTGCATAAGGGCGGTTGTCCGCCGGTCCAGTTATTCGGGATTTGAAGTTGTCGGCGTGCTCAACGGCTATCAGGGGCTTATAGATGAAACCCTTGTTAAAATGGATGCCCGAACCGTCAGCGGAATAATTCAGCGTGGCGGAACAGTGTTAAAAAGTTCAAGATGCGCCCAAATCAATACGCCGGCGGGTTTATCAAAAGCAGTAGAAATACTTAAAAAAAATAAAATTGATTTTCTTATCATTATTGGCGGCGACGGTTCAATCCGGGCTGCTGAAAAAATTTCTAAAAACGGGTTTCCGGTAATTTGTATTCCCGCAAGCATTGACAACGATGTTTTCGGCACCGACGAGACAATCGGTTTTGATACCGCGATAGATACGGCAGTTGATGCGATTGACAAAATCCGCGATACCGCAACCAGTTTTGACAGGGTGTTCATTGTTGAGGTAATGGGAAGGGAACATGGTTTTCTCGCAGTTGAAGTCGGGCTTGCTTCCGGCGCCGAATTTGTTTTAGTTCCGGAAGTAAAATACGATATCAGTAAAATCGCAGATGAACTTAAAAAAGACCGGAAAAAGAAAAAAACTTCCGCAATAATCGTTTTTGCCGAGGGTTGCGGCGATGCTAAAAAAGTTGCAAAACAAATTTTTGACTGTACGGGAATTGACGTAAAAGTGAGCAACCTCGGTTATATTCAAAGAGGCGGCAATCCGTCGGCGAGGAGCAGAAATCTTGCAAGCCGTTTCGGAAGTTTTGCGGTTGATTTAATTTTAAAAGGTTACAAAAATAGAGTTGTTGTTTTGCACAAAGGCGAAATAAAAACGCTGCCGATAAAAAAAGTAATTTCCGGAAAAAAGGAAGTAGATATTGAAACATTAAAACTCGTGGAAAAACTTGCCGTGTAATTCTGTGATAAAAATTAAAACGCCACTAACCGCCGGTGTATTGAAAAAACTTAAAGCGGGTGATGAAGTTCTGTTGTGCGGGACTATTTTTACCGCCCGCGATGAGGCACATAAACGTTTAATCAGCATTAAAAATCTGCCGTTTAATATCAGGGGTTCGGTTATTTATTATACCGGTCCTACCCCGTCCAAGCCAGGGCAGGTTATCGGCAGTTGCGGACCAACCTCATCTTACAGAATGGATAAATATACGCCAGAATTGTTCCGCCGCGGACTTAAAGCCACCGTCGGTAAGGGTTGTCGTTCAAAAGAAATTGTTGCGGCGATGAAAAAATATAAATCCGTTTATTTTGCATCAACCGGCGGTGTTGGCGCCTTGATTTCCAAATGCGTGATAAAATCTGAAATTGTTGCTTTTGCCGATTTGGGTTGCGAGGCAGTTTACCGGTTGGATGTTAAGGATTTCCCGCTTGTTGTCATCAACGATATCTACGGCAACGATTTATATCAAAAAATAGTTGACAAGTCGCTTCATATTTGATAAAATCGAAAAAATGTACCTTTAAGAATACCCGTCAGTCGGAGGAGAAAATGGCGAAGTTCAATCCTTGGGAAATGGCGTGTCAGCAGTTGGATATTGTTGCAGAAAAAATCAATCTTGATAAAAACATTCATGCAAAACTCCGGCATTGTAAAAGAGCACTGATTGTCTCAATTCCGATAAGAATGGACAACGGAACGGTTAAGGTCTTTGAGGGTTTCCGCGTTCAGCATAATTTAGAGCGCGGTCCCGCAAAAGGCGGCATCAGATACCATCCGGATGTTACACTTGACGAGGTAAAGGCGCTTGCAATGTGGATGACGTGGAAGTGCGCCGTCGTCGGAATCCCTTACGGGGGTGCAAAAGGCGGCGTTGTTTGCGACCCGACAAAAATGTCGCTGTATGAAATAGAAAAACTTACCCGCAGATACACTTCTGAAATTTCAATAATTATCGGTCCTGAAAAAGATATTCCTGCGCCGGATGTCAACACAAACCCGCAGGTTATGGCGTGGATTATGGACACATATTCAATGAATGTCGGATATTCCGCACCGGGTGTTGTAACGGGAAAACCGATTGATATCGGAGGGAGCGAGGGTCGGCTTACTGCGACAGGGCGCGGTGCGATGTTCGTTATAAATGAGGCGCTGAAATACAAAAAAATAAAGCCGTCGGATTGCACCGTTTCAATTCAGGGTTTTGGAAACGTGGGCAGCGCTACCGCCCAGTTCCTGCATGAACTTGGCTGTAAAATAGTCGGAGTCACAGATATTTCCGGCGGATTATTCAACAAAAAAGGAATTGACATCCCGAAAATTCTGGAATATGTAAAAAGTAACCCGAAAAAGACGATTGAAGGTTTTAACGGCGGTGATTTTGTCGCGGGTTCTAAAAAAGCCAACGAGGAACTTTTTAACTTGGACGTGGATATTTTAGCGCCCTGCGCTTTGGAAAACCAGCTTACGAAAGAAAACGCTCCGAAGATAAAAGCGAAAATCATCGCCGAGGGCGCCAACGGTCCCACAACACCCGAAGCGGATGAAATTTTCCACAAGAACGGCATAATGGTTTTGCCTGATATTCTTACCAATGCCGGCGGTGTTACCGTCTCATATTTTGAATGGGTTCAGGATTTACAGTCGCATTTTTGGGAACTGGAAGGCATTGACAATGAATTGAAAAGAATAATGACTAAAAGTTTTAAGGATGTGCTGGCTATTGCAGAAAAAGAAAAGGTTGATATGCGTCTTGCAGCGTATATTCTGGCCGTAAGCCGCGTCGCCACCGCAGTAAAGTTGCGCGGCGTTTATCCGTAAAAATTTAAAAAAGGAGGAATAGTAAAATGGTGAAGGCAAAGGTTAACGAGAAGGTTTTGGAAAAGACGGTTGGGAGATGCAGAGAGAAGGGGATTATAATTCCGACATTCGCGCAGCAAAAAGACCCGTCAAAAATTCCTGCGAAAATAAAGGGAGCGTTGAAGAACATCGGACTGTGGGATGTGAATCCGCTCAATCTTTTCAGGATTACATGGAAAAATAATCCGAAGGAAAACGGCGGTGACGGGTTGTATGGTGGAGTAAATTACATTGAAATGCCTCCGGCTCTCACGGGTGTTAAAGCAAAAATCATCGGGCTTGTCGGTAAATGGATGCCTACCGGTTGTCATAAGGTCGGTGCGGGTTTCGGCTGCCTCGTTCCGCGGCTGGTCACGGGCGAATTTGACCCCACTACGCAGAAAGCGGTCTGGCCTTCAACGGGAAATTATTGCCGCGGCGGTGCTTTTGATTGCGCTCTTCTTGCCTGCGATGCGGTTGCTATATTGCCGGAGGAAATGAGTAAAGAAAGATTTGACTGGCTGAAAGAAATCGGCACGAAAGAAATTTTTGCTACGCCCGGTTGCGAATCAAATGTAAAGGAAATTTACGATAAATGCTGGGAATTAAGGAAAGAGCGCGGCAATAAAATCGTTATATTTAATCAGTTTGACGAATTCGGGAACTGCATCTGGCATTATGAAATGACCGGTTCTGCAATAGAGGAAGTTTTCGGACAGTTGAAAGCGAAAAATGCAAAGTTGAGATTGAGCAGTTATGTTTCAGCGACGGGTTCGGCGGGTACTCTCGGCGCCGGCGAATATCTCAAAAAGAAATTCCCGACGATAAAAAACGCCGCTACAGAGGCGCTTCAATGTCCTACACTTTATCTTAACGGCTTCGGCGGGCACAGAATTGAAGGCATCGGCGATAAACACGTTCCGTGGATACACAATGTAAGGAACACGGATAATGTCGTAGCGATTGACGACGAAGATACGATGCGGCTTTTGCGTCTGTTTAACGAACCCGCCGGCAAAAAACTTCTTGAAAGAGAAGGATTAAAAAAAGATTTTATTGAAAAACTTTCTTTTCTGGGTATTTCAAGCATCTGCAATCTGCTTGCGTCAATAAAAATGGCTAAATATTACGAGATGAACGAAAACGACGTTATATTTACCACTTTTACCGACCCGGCGGATATGTATAAATCCCGCTTGAAAGAAATGGAAGCAGCGCGGGGAAAATATACGGAAGAGTATGCGCTGGTTGATTTGAAAAAATCCTTGCACGGCGCCGGACTTGACTGGATTAAAGAACTTTCATATTGGGACCGCAAGGCGCTTCATAACTTGAAGTATTTTACATGGGTTGAACAGCAGGGCAAGACGGTTGAAGAAATAAATGCGCTCTGGCATCCGGAGTTCTGGGACGAAATGTTTTCTCAAATTCCCGCTTGGGACAAGTTGATTGAGGAATTTAACAACAAAACCGGACTCTTGAAAAAACTGTAATTTGTGTCCGCTGAAAAAAAAGGTTTTATGGCTGACAGTGATTTCGTAAAAAGTTTGAATATGCCGCCCGTGGAGGATATAGTAAAAACAATTCAGGCGGCGGTCGGGATTCCTACGATTTCCGGCAACGAAAAAAAATTGGTTTTGCAATTGTCCAAAATTGCGACTGAATTGGGTTGCAACAAAGCGTACTCCGACAAAATGGGCAATCTGATAGTTGAGGTTGCCGTCGGCACAGGTATTGGTCCGAAGGTCGTTCTGACAGGACATCTTGATACGGTAAGTGCGACTGAGAGCGAGTGGGACAGCGATACAAAGCCGTTTTCAGGTGCCGTAAAAAACGGTAAAATTTACGGTCGCGGCGTTGCCGATATGAAGGGTGCTCTTTGCTCTATGATTTACGCCTCCGCCGCTCTCAAAAAACTTCCCAAAAATTTCAGCGGAAAAATTTATGTAGTCGGGACCGTCATAGAAGAACTTTTTGAAGGCGTTGCTTTTTTGGAAGCACTGAAAGACATCCGACCCGATTATATTATTGTAGGTGAGTCAAGCGACGGAAAAATAAATCTCGGTCAGCGCGGCCGGGCGGAGATATTGATTACCGTCTACGGCGAGCCCCAGCATGCATCAACCGGCAGGAAAGTTGTCAATGCCATAGAACAGGTTGCTTATGTAATAGACAGTTTCCACAGGTGGTATCATTCGCCTGCGGACCCGGTACTCGGTAAAAGAAACATAGTCCCTACCGACATAAAAATTCCGCTCGGCGGGGGAGGAGGACTGGACGGGCGCGGCGGAAATTCAACAGTTCCCAACAAGGTAGAAATAACTTACGATGTCAGAACGCTCGTCGGCGACACGCAGGAAACGGTGCTTGATTTAATGAGAAATAATCTTGAGCCGACCGTTGCACTGGGCAGGCAGAAATACCCGCAATTAAATGACCCGACAATAGAGTTTGCATCGGAATCAATAACGACATATACCGGTATCGTGATAAAACAGCCGAAGTTTGCCCCGGCATGGCGGACAAGTAATAAAAGCGATATATACCTTAAAGCGCATGCCGGCATACAGAAAGTCGGGCAGAAAGGTTTGAAAACAGGCGCATACAGTTTTTGCACCGACGGCAGTGCCATTAGCAAATACAGGGAACTTTTTCCGGAAGACAAAACGGAAATCATCGGCTATGGTCCCGGCAGCGAACGGATGGCTCACACAGTCAACGAATCAATGGAAATTGAAAACATAAGAAAAGTTTATCACGGTTACGCAGGAATCGTCTCGGAACTTCTGAAAAAATTATAAAATATAATAAGAATATCTATGAACAATAAAGTAAAAAAAAGGGACAGGTATAATAAGTTAAAACGTAGATAAAATGTTGAGAGCGATTCTAAAATGGTAGTATATAATTTGAAACGAAAAAAACTTATGATGGTAAAAGATGAATCGCCATCAGATAAATTTGAATTTAACAAAATTTACAATATGGAGTGCGTCGGGGGAATGAAAAAAGTTCCTGCTCATAGTATAGATTTAGTCATTACCGACCCGCCTTTTGCAATAAATTTTAAGGCACAGCGAAGTAATTATAACAGAACTGCTTTGCGGGTATTAGGTGGTTATGCCGAAATTCCTCAAGAAAAATATTATAAATTTATGCTGGACTGGATGAAAGAAGTATATCGGGTTCTTAAAGAATCCGGAAGTATGTATGTATTCTCCGGATGGAATAATCTCAAAGATGTTCTTAACGCGCTTGATGAATTGGGATTTATCACAGTCAATCACGTCATTTGGAAATATCAGTTTGGAGTAGTAACGAAAAGAAAGTTCGTAACCTCGCATTATCATTGCATTTACGTTTGCAAAAACGATGAAAAAAGAAAATTCTTTCCATATTCACGTTTTGATAAAAATTCAAAACATGAAAAGGGTGGGAGTTTGCATTATGTGGATAAAGAAGACGTTTGGTATATCAAGCGAGAATACTGGAATGGAGATGTTAAGACGCCGACGAAATTGCCCGCCGAAATAATAAAAAAAATACTTATGTATTCAAGTGAAGAAAATGATGTTGTTCTTGACCCATTTTTAGGTTCTGGTCAGGTGGCGGTTGTTAGTAAAATGTTGAATAGACAATATATCGGATTTGAAATTGTGAAAAAATATTATGAGTTTGCAAATGAAAGATTGACAAATAACATTTATAGAGTTAAAAGTGAGGTCTTGGCGGCTAATTCGGAGCAAACTTTATTAAGTTTATTTGATAAAAAGAGAACAAAATGAATTTTCTTAAAACTTCCGAAGAACTCGGGCAAATTTTAAAAAATGTGCCTAAAATATGGGATGGCAAAAATTCTATTTTGGAAATGCAAACCGCAAATTTTCCCAACTGGCGACAGATGGAATGGATTGGCTGGTATTTCCAGTTTTTATGCAAAAAATATTTGTCAAATTGCATGAAAATTCCGGGAATAAAATATGGAAATGTTGAATTTGACGGGTTAATAGATATCCCCTGGGATTTTAAGGCGCATGCTATAAATACGAGCAGTCATCAGATTATAGTTAACGATAGCGAGGCGACAGCAAAGGCAATAAAAGAGTATGGTTCAGTCGGCTTGATACTTGCTCTCGGTAAAGTTGTTTATAATGACGAAAAAAGAACATTCCAAAAATGGCATGAAAAATTAAAAGGCGGCAAATCGGAATATGAGAAAGAGCGGATAAAAAGAGGTGCTTGGTCTCGTCTGCGAAAAGTATCGTTTGATTTGCAGCAGATTTCTTTTATAAAAATAACCGATAACACTTTGGTTAAATGCGGTTCTTTTCAAACGGATTTCAGGAATTCAAACGGTGCGCCAAGAAAGGCAAAAGTTTTGGTAAATTTAGAAAAAATCAATGATGAACTCATACATTTTATTGAGTTTTAACTGGTTTAATTTTTTATGAACAAATTTGAGAAAGATTGTTTGAAGTTTTTAATGAAGATTGTTTCAACGAAGAGTTTGTCAAAACAGGAAAGAGCGGTCTCTGAAATCGTTGCGAAAGAGATGCGGCGGTTAAACTACGACGATGTAAAAGTTGACAAACTCGGGTCTGTTATAGGTAAAATCGGCAACGGTAAAACAAAAATTCTTTTTGATGCGCACATTGACACCGTCGGCATCGCCGATATAAAACAGTGGAAAACCGACCCGTTCAAAGCGGTTTATAAAAACGGAATTATTTATGGCAGAGGTTCCTGCGACGATAAGGGTTGCGTGGCGTCTATGGTCTATGCGGGAGCATTGCTGAAACAGACGGCACTTAAGTGCCGTCTACAAAATGATTTTACTCTCTATGTTTCCGCATCGGTTCAGGAAGAAATCGCGGAGGGCTACGGGATTGACTATCTTCTCAAGAGCCTAAAGTTCCGCCCCGATTGTGTCGTCATCGGCGAACCGTCAAACCTGAAAATTGTCAGAGGACATAAGGGTCGGGCAGAAATAAAAATCATGGTAAAAGGCAAGGCGTGTCATGCCAGTATTCCCGAAGAAGGCGAAAACGCAATTTACAAAACCCTTCCTTTAATAAGGGGTATCAGCGAACTGAACAAAAAATATAAGAGCACTTCCCAACTCGGAAAACCGGTAATATCAGTCACACAGATTGAAACGAAAAACGCATCCATAAATACGATTCCCGACAACTGCTCGTTTTATATTGACAGGAGAACCGTTGAAAATGAGACGAGGCAGGAGATAACGGATGAACTCAAAAACGCCTGCGGGAAAAATATCAAAATTGATTATCTAAAAAAGTTTTTCAATGCGTGGGTTCTTCCGCGTGAGCATTATCTTGTCAGGGCGGCGGTTTCATCCTATAAAAAAGCGTATAAAAGAAATACGAAAGCCGTGCTGTGGCCGTTCTGCACCAACGGTTCTTTCACCATGGGCGAAAGAAAAATTCCGACTGTCGGTTTCGGTCCCGGCGAGGAAAAATACTGCCACATAGCGAACGAGCAGATAAAATTTAATGATGTTTTAGCCGCGGTAAAATTTTATTCCGTTTTTCCCTTGACATTTTCATCAAAAAAAATATAATAAAAAAAGTCCGCCGACGGCGGATAAAAAAAGGGGGGTTTATGAAAACCAACAAGTTTTTGGGACGGGACTGGATTGATGCGGAACTGGATTACAGCAAAGAGGAATGGGAGACGCTGATTGATGTCGCTCTTGAATTAAAAAGAAGGCATGCAATGGGCGAAGACCAGACGCATATCCTGAAAGCAAAAACGCTTTTTACGATGTTTTTCAACCAATCGTTGAGAACCAGAAGCACTTTTGCGGCAGGCATACAGCAATTGGGCGGGTTTCATGTTGATTTGGAGCCGGGCAAAACATACACGCCGGCAAGAAAGGGTTACGATATTCCCTATCAGACGGAAAGAATAAAAGATGTCGCCGAAATGCTTGACCGCGTAGGCAGCGCAATCGCTATCAGAATGTACGGTCCGCCGGCAATGTGGAGATACGGTTTCGCAAATTCTACGATAAAAGAATTCGCGCAGTTTGCAGGCATTCCGATTATTAATATGGAATGCGATAAATATCACCCGACCCAGGCGCTTGCCGATTTAATCACAATAAAAGAAAAATTCGGGACTTTCAAAGGGCTTAATTTAACAATGTCGTTCGCTTATTCGGGCTCAATTGAAAAGCCGCGTGCGGTGCCGCAGAGCGTAATTTTGGCGGCAACGAAAATGGGAATGAATGTTACCCTTGCTCATCCGGAGGGCTACGACCTTGACCCGGCCGTCATTGAGAACTGCAAGAGATTCGCCAAAGAGACCGACGGTTCGTTCAAAATCACCAACAATTTTGACGCAGGTTTCAAAGGCGCTCATGTAGTTTATCCGAAGGCGTGGGGCGCGCATACCTGCTTCAATTATGCCGACGAAAACGGCAAGGTATTCAAAGAAGCCGACCACAAAGAAGCAAAAAGAGTAAATGACCTTGCAAAGGGCTGGAGAACAACTCAAAAACAGATGTCATTAGTTGACAAGCACGGCGTTTATATGCACTGTCTGCCGGCTGACAGAAGCCAGGAAGTGGACGATGATGTTATTGACGGCGCGCGGTCAATCGTAATTGACGAGGCGGAGAACCGTCTGCATGCCCACAAAGCCATTATGGCGTTGGTTATGGGCGGAAGGTTATAAGGCAATTAAAAATTAAAAATGAAAAATGTTTGATAAATCAGACATCCGCAATTTTTAATTGTTGTAATTAAATTAGGAGATATAATAAAACCGCAGATACACGCGGATGAACGCAGATAAAAATCTGTGAAAATCTGTGTTCATCTGCGGTTCCAAAATCATTGGAGGAAATTATGCCGAAATCAGGTAAGGTTAATCTTTACGGTAGGGATTTGATTTGTACTCAGGAATGGTCAATGGACGAACTGGTCAAGACGCTGGAACTTGCGGAGGATATGCAAAAGCATCGTTTTTCGCCGAAGTACACGAAACTCCTGAAGGACAGGACGTTTTTTATGTTCTTCTACAATCCGAGCGTCCGCACGCGTCAGTCGTTTGAATGTGCCGCAACGGAATTAGGCGGGCACGCCCAGTATCTTGAACCGGGCGGAATGCGTCTGAAAACGAAAAAATCGGCGGGCGAAACTGTTGAAGACGCCGCAAAGGTTATGTCAAGATATGCCTGCGGTATGGGAATAAGAATTCTTGAAGATAAGGTTGCCGCTTACGGTGACGGCGACAATATGCTGCGCGAATATGCAAAATGGGCGGACATTCCGATTGTTTCAATGGCGCACGACAAATTCCATCCCTGTCAGGGACTTGCCGATGTTATGGGTTTGCGGAAACATTTAGGTGAAGATTTGAAAGGGAAAAAACTTCTTCTTTACTGGGGACACGGCGCTCTCGCAAGAAGTTGGTGTTCCGTGCAGGAAGCCGCACTTTTATATTCAAGGTTCGGGATGGATGTCACGATTGCATCGCCGGAGGGTTATGATTTAGACCCGAATGTTATTGATGCGACGAAAAAAAACTGTGCCGAGAATAATCAGAAGTTTGAGATTATTCATGACCCGAAAGCCGGATACAACGGTGCGCATGTCGTATATTCGCGGAACTGGATGAGCCCAAATGCATATCTCAACGGCGAATTCCAGAAACCGCTTGAAATTGAAAAAGCGCTTAAATATACCGACTGGATTTGCGACGAAGAGAAGATGAAACTTACCGATAACGGGCTTTATATTCACCCTATGCCGATTGACAGAGGACATGAAGTTACCGACGAAGTGGCCAGCGGCAAACGTTCCATAATATATGATGTTGCAGAAAACCGCCTTCATGTTCAGAAGGCAATAATGGCATTGACGATGTCGGAAAAATATAAATAACGGAGGCGGTGGCAGGTAAACGGTAAACGGTAAACGGGAGATGGTAAACGATAAATCGCCTACTTCTCTTCTTCTACCTTCTATTTTTTACCTTCTACCTGATTTTATTATGGCTAAAAAAGTTGCTGTTGTTGCGGTTGGGGGAAATTCGCTGATAAAAGATGAAAAACATGCTACGGTGTCTGACCAGTATCTTGCAGCAGTTGAAACGATGAAGCACATCACCTCAATGCTGGAAAAGGGCTGGGAAGTCGTTATAACTCACGGGAACGGTCCGCAGGTCGGATTTATACTGGCAAGAAGCGAGGCAGCGGAAAAACATCTGGGTATGCATCCCGTTCCTCTTGATTCCTGCGGGGCTGACAGTCAAGGCGCAATCGGATACAATTTCCAGCAGGCCTTGACAAACGAATTCCGCCGTCGCGGAATAAATAAAAATGCCGTTACCGTCGTAACGAGAGTTCTTGTGGATGCGGCCGACCCTGCATTTAAGAAACCGACGAAACCTATCGGTTCGTTTATGACGCAGGAAAAAGCGACTGAAAAAAAGGAAAAAGAGGGCTGGGATATTGTTGAGGACGCAGGCCGCGGCTGGAGAAGGGTGGTTGCTTCGCCGGAGCCGAAAGAAATACTTGAAGAGGATGCAATCAAATCGCTGATAAAAAGCGGTTTTGTGGTAATTGCCGTCGGCGGCGGCGGAATTCCCGTTGTTTCTGTCAAGGAAAAAAATATAATTAAGGGAACTGCTGCGGTTATTGACAAGGATTATGCGTCTTCGCTTCTCGCTTCAAACATAAAAGCCGATTTGCTTTTGATTTCAACCGCAGTTGAAAAGGTTTATATAAATTTCGGAAAACCCGACCAGAAAGCAATTGACAAAATGACCGTGGCCGAGGCGAAGAAATATATTGAAGAGGGTCATTTCAAACCCGGCTCAATGCTTCCGAAAGTCAAAGCGATTATAAAATTTCTGGAAAAAGGCGGAAAGCAGGGACTTATTACCGACCCCGCCCATATCCCGCAGGCGCTTGACGGCAAAACAGGAACATGGATAGTGCCGTAAAAGTCGCTCGGCAGTAAATTTTTTCAGACACGCTCAGCCGACCGCCCTGTCGGCTTCGCTCTGTTCGTCGCTCTTGAAAGCGTAGTCGCTCCTCAAGGGTCTGAATAAAATTTCTGCCTCGCTCCGCAACAAATGGAATAAAATGAAAAATATTCTCGGATTAAAATGTATTGACTGCGGCAAGGAATACAACGATTCGGATGTAAAATATGTCTGCCCGGCCTGCGGCGGGAATCTGGATGTTGTCTATGATTATTCCGCGATTAAAAAAGAATTCACGAGGGATACTTTAACTGCTGACAAAAATTTTTCTCACTGGCGGTATTTTCAGATTTTGCCTTACCACTTACCACTTACTACTTACCACTTACCGTCTTTAGTCGTCGGCTGGACGCCGCTTTACCGTGCAGAAAATCTTTCAAAAAAATATAATTTCCCAAATTTATATCTGAAAGATGACGGAAGAAATCCTTCGGCTTCATTTAAGGACAGGGCAAGTTCCATCGTTGTCGTTAAAGGTCAGGAACTCGGCGTGAAAACGTTTACGACGGCTTCAACCGGCAACGCCGGCTGTGCGCTTGCCTGTATGTGCGCTAACTTACAACTTCCGTGCGTAATTTTTGTTCCGAAAACGGCTCCGAAAGCAAAAATTGCGCAGCTTCTTTTGTTCGGTGCTAAAGTAATCGCTGTCAACGGGACTTATGACGATGCCTTTGATTTATCACTGAAAGCATCCGACGAATTCGGATGGTATTGCCGTTCAACCGGATATAATCCTTACACGCGGGAAGGTAAAAAAACGGCAGCACTTGAAATTTGCGAGCAGTTAAAATGGCAAGTTCCGGATAAGGTTTTTGTGTCCGTCGGCGACGGCAATATAATTTCCGGTATCTGGAAGGGTTTTAAGGATTTTTACAATCTCGGTTTTATTGACAAACTCCCGCAACTTATTGCCGTACAGTCGGACAAATCTAATGCCATATCAAAAGCATGGAAAAATGTAGTCGCCGATTTTCAATCGGCGAATGTAGGGCAGGGCTTCAGCCCTGCTATAAAAATCACCCCCGTCAAAGCAACAACGCTCGCCGACTCAATTTCCGTTGATATGCCCCGCGACGGTGTTGCAGCGGTAAAAGCGGTGATTGAGTCAAAAGGTTTTGCAATTGAAGTTTCTGACGAAGAAATTTTACAGTCGCTAAAAATAATCGCAGAAAACGAGGGTGTTTTTGCCGAACCCGCCGCCTCAACAAGTTTCGCAGGTTTTAAGAAAGCACTTAAAGAAAATAAATTGAAAGAAAACGAAACCGCCGTCTGCCTTATCACCGGTAATGGCTTGAAGGATATTGAATCCGCTATGAAAGTCGCCGGCGTGCCGGTTTTGATTGAACCAAAAATTGAAGAAGTAAAAAGAGTGATTAAGTGAAAAAAATAATTGTCCAGTGTCCAATGTCCAATGTCCGAGGTCTTTTAACTTTTAACTTCGGGCTTCGGACTTTTATTGTTATTTTATTATTGACTTTGGACTTCGGACTTTGGCCTTCGGACTTTATTTATGCCGATGAGTTACAAAATATTCTTGCAAAACTTAAAAGCAACGATGAATCGTTAAAAACCTGCAGGGGTAGTATAATTCAAACTACAATTTTAGGAAAAAATAAAAAGACATTCTCCGGGAAATTTTATTTTCAGAAACCTGATAAAGTAAAAATTGAATACGAGAAACCGTTTAGCCAGATAATTGTGTCTAACGACGAAAAGTTTTGGCAGTATGTCCCGTCACAAAAAACTGTCAGAGTTGCCAAGTGGTCGGAACTTGATATTTTCGAGAGACCTCAACTTGACTTCGGGTTGAATATTCTCGGTTTATTAAAAGAGGACTATGTTCTGGAACTAAAAGGTTTTGCAAAACTTGACGGCGAGGAAACGATTTTGATAAATGCAACTCCTAATGTAAAAACTGAAATAAAAAATATTTCAAAAATATCTATTTGGGTCAGTAAGGAATTTTTAATGCCGTTAAAGTTTGAAATATATGATAAAGATGGCAATGTTTTAGGATGGGTTATGTACGAGAATTATAAGAATTATTCCGATGTTATGTTCCCGCAAAAAATTCATATCTGGAACCGTTTGCCGTCGGGGCATATTTTTAATCATATAACATACAAAAATGTTGATATCAATAAATCAATTGCTCAAAATATTTTTAATTTTGTGCCTCCGGAAGGTACAAAGGTCGTTGAAATTAAAAAAAAAGGAGGTGATTAGTAATGAAAAGAATAGTGGCTGGTTTTATTGCTTTAGCATTTGTTTTTACGGTTGTCGGATGTTCAATACCGAGAATACCGGATAAACATATCAGATATTTTGAAAAAAATACTGATAAAAAACTGATTGAGAAAAAATCCAGAGTTTTGTCAACAGTTCTCAATGTAGTTATTCCCGGGACCGGGCAGATGTATTGCGAGGACTGGGGTGACGGCGTTCTGACATTTTTCACATCTTGGCTGGTAGTTCCTTATTTCTTCGGAATTGCCGATGCTAATTTGACTGCAAAGTATCTCAACTACGAGCACTCATATAACGAGTATAATCCTGAGAAAAAATAATAAGTAAAAATCAGATATACGGAACTTCCTGTTATGGGGGTTCCGTATGTTTTTTAGGAAGTTTTTCTAATTGAAAATATAACGAAATTTTGCTATAATAAAACATTATGAAAACAAAACATTTAGTTTCAATTTCGGATTTGGAAAAAGAGGATATTTTAGAGATTTTTGAGACGGCGGCGGCACTTAAATCAAAACAGAAAAGTGGTAAAAAATATACTCCGCTTGAAGGCAAAACCCTTGCAATGATTTTTTCAAAGCCGTCAACAAGGACGCGGGTTTCTTTTGAAACAGGGATATATCAGTTAGGCGGGCTCGGACTTTTTTTAAGCGGTCAGGAACTGCAACTTCGCCGCGGCGAGACAATTTCTGATACTGCAAGGACGCTTTCAAGATATATTAACGGTATTATGATAAGAACATTCAGTCATAACGATGTTGAAGAACTTGCAAAACATTCGGATGTGCCGGTTATTAACGGTTTGACCGATTTGGAGCATCCCTGTCAGGCGTTGGGAGATGTATTTACGATACTTGAAAAAAAATGTTCCAAGTCCGATGTCCAAGGTCTCAAAAAATTAAAATTTGTTTTCATTGGTGACGGTAATAATGTCGCAAATTCTTTAATGCTTTTATGCGCCAAACTTTCAATTAATTTTACGGTAATTACTCCCGCCGGTTATGAGCCGGATAAAAACATTTTTAATTCCGCAAAGGAAATATCACCTGATATAAAACTTTCAAATGAAGTTGCCGGCGTTGCCGCTGCCGATGTTATGTATACCGATGTTTGGACATCAATGGGCAAGGACGAAGAGAGGGAAAAACGACTTCAAGTTTTTAAGCCGTATCAGGTGAACGCTTCCCTGCTGTCAAAAGCCAAACCGGATTGTATCGTTATGCATTGTCTTCCTGCAAAACGCGGCGAAGAAATTACCAATGATGTCATAGACGGTAAAAACTCCGTAGTATTTGACCAGGCGGAAAACCGTCTCCACATCCAGAAAGCAATAATGCTGCTGCTGATGAGTTGAAAAAATTGCTCTACAAAATCTATAAAAAACTTCTGAAATATTTTGGTCCGCAGGGCTGGTGGCCTATCGGAGGCATCTACAAGCCCGCTAAAAAATATTTTTCAGAAAAAGAAAAATTTGAAATAATGGTCGGCGCGATACTCACCCAGAATACCGCGTGGAACAATGTTGAAAAAGCGCTTTCCAATTTAAGAAGTGCGAACTTGCTTAATATCAAGAAAATATCAAAAATAAATCTAAGAAAACTCCAATCGCTGATAAAACCTTCCGGATTTTATAAACAGAAAGCAAAACGGCTGAAAAACTTTACAAATTCAATTAGACCAATTGGACTAATTGAAAATTTACGCCGGGAATATCTTTTGTCATTAAATGGCGTCGGTCCGGAAACGGCTGATTCAATATTATTGTATGCCCTCGGCAAGCCGTATTTTGTGATTGATGCCTATACGAAACGTCTTATAAACCGTCTCGGAATTTTTGATAGCCAAGATTATCACGAGATACAGAAGTTTTTTGAGAAAAATGTTCCTAAAGATGTAGAAATTTACAAAGAATATCATGCCTTGATAGTTGCACTTGCTAAAAATTTTTGCAAAAAAAATCCTGAATGCAAAAATTGTCCGATTATAAATTGTTGCAAACAAAATAATGTAGCCCCCGACTTGTAGCCGCAGGTTTTAACCTGCGGGAGGTGAACGGAGCGAATATGGTAAAGATGAAATACGCAGTGGTTTTTGTGACGGCGGCAAACCTTAAGGAAGCAAAAAAAATTGCATCTGTCGTCGTAAAAGAACGGCTTGTTGCCTGTGTCAATATAGTGAAAAAAATAGAATCAATTTATTGGTGGCAGGGCAAGATTGAAAAATCTGCCGAAGTTCTTTTGATAATGAAAACAAAAATTTCTCTGGCAAAAAAACTAATAAAAAAAGTAAAATCGCTTCATTCATACAAAGTGCCGGAAATAATAATGTTTCCGATAATTGCCGGCAATCCCGACTATCTCAAATGGATGGAGGACGAAACAAAATGAAAGAAGCGTTGTATTGGGAAGTTTACAATGAAGAAAAAAAACAGTTAAAATGTAATCTGTGCCCGTGGTATTGTATAATACCCGACGGAAAAGTCGGAAATTGCGGTATCAGAAAAAATGTTGACGGCAAACTTTTTTCGCTCACTTACGATAAATTCATTTCCGTTTCAATGGACCCGATAGAAAAAAAGCCGCTTTATCATTTTTATCCCGGCAGCGAAATTTTATCGCTCGGTTCGCTTGGTTGCAATTTTCACTGCCAGTTCTGCCAGAACTGGGAAATTTCTCAGGCGGCATTTGATGAAACTTATCTGAAAACGGTTACCTCTTCCGATGCAGTAGCACTTGCAAAACAGTATCATTCCGTCGGAATTGCCTATACTTATAACGAACCGTTGATAAATTATGAATGGTTAAAAGATACGATGGCTGAAGCAAAAAAATACGGACTGAAAAACGTACTGGTTTCAAACGGCTACATAAACGAAGAGCCTTTTCACAACATAGTGGAAAATATTGACGCTGCAAACATAGACGTAAAATCATTCCGGGATGAATTTTATAAAAAATACACCGGCGGGAAACTTGCTCCTGTTTTGAGGACGGTGGAAATACTTGTCAAAAAGAAAAAGCATGTTGAAATAACAAATTTGATTATTCCCGGCTTAAACGATTCCGATGATGAAATTTCAGATTTAGTTGACTGGGTCTGGTCTTTGGGCGAGGAGACCCCGCTTCATTTTTCAAGATATTTCCCCTGCTACAAAATGACAATTAAAGCGACCCCGTTTCCTACGCTTGAAAGAGCAAGAAAAATCGCGCTAAAAAAGTTGAAACATGTTTTTATAGGAAATGCAATGGAGTTGGAATACAACAGAACATATTGTCCGCAATGCAAAGAAATTCTGATAGAACGTAGTGGTTATAATACGGAAATCGTCGGATTAACAGGTGGCCGGTGCAAAAAATGCGGGTATAAAATCCCTACACTTGTAATATGACAAAGTTGATTCTTGCCTCGTCATCTCCTCAAAGAAAAAAAATACTTAAAGATGCGGGTTATAAATTTGAAATCGTTCACCCGAAAATATCGGAAAAAGTCCGCAGCAAAAATCCGGTTAAGATAGTTGAATCGCTTGCTTTGAAAAAAGCAAAAGCAGTAAAGAAAAATGGAATAGTCGTCGGCGCGGATACTATTGTAGTTTTGCGCAGCGAGATAATAGGCAAGCCCAAAAATGAAAATGAAGCAAGAAAAATTTTAAGAAAACTTTCCGGTTCAAAACATTATGTCTATACGGGCGTGGCAATTGTAGATACCGTCAATAAAAGATATATCGTTGATTATGAAAAAACGGAAGTTCAGTTTAGAAAACTTTCCGAAGAAGATATTGAAAATGTTTGCGGAAAATATCTTGATAAGGCAGGGGCGTATTCAATTCAGTCAAAAAATGACCGTTTCGTGAAAAATATAAAAGGCGATTATTTGAATGTTGTCGGCTTTCCTCTGGAAAAATTCCAAAAAATGCTAAAAAAATTACAGAACCGAATTTATCTCTGCGACTAACTTCGGTTTTCCTGAAAATCCTACAATTTTTTTAACTACTTTGCCTTCTTTGAAAATCAGAAGCGTCGGTATCGCGGAAACGCCGAACTCGGATGATTTTTCCTGATTTTCGTCCACATTTAATTTTCCTACTTTAATTTTTCCGACGAATTCTTTCGCGATTTCCTCAATTACCGGTGCTATCATCTGGCAGGGTCCGCACCATTCCGCCCAGAAATCAACAAGCACAGGAACCGTTGATTTCAAAACCTCGTCATTAAAATTGGCATCCGTCAAAACAACTTCACTCATAATTTCCCTCCCGGTATAGTTTGTTTCTTATTTGTTAGATGTCGTTTTGCCGGATTCGGATTCATTAAATAAATATAGTTCAGTGAAAAATTTTACCAAGTATTAAAATTAAAAAAATTCCGAAGAGCAAAATTACGCTGTTTATTTTTCTGTTTGATTTATGAATTTCCGGAATTAAGTCCGCTGCCGCCAGATAAATAAAAGAGCCCGCGGTTATAGAGAGCAAAATGCCCAAAATGTTCGGCGGTAAATTTTTAAGAAATAAAAGCGAAGTAATTGCGCCGAACGGTGTCGCCATCGCTACAATTATTGAATAAATCCAAATTTTTTTTCTTGGCTCGCCGGTATGAATTAAAATTCCTGTGGTTATAAGTCCTTCCGGAAACTCATGCAAAATTACGGCAATTGCAGTGAACAGTCCTATTGTTGCCGAGACCTCAAAACCGACCGTTATTGCAATACCGTCTAAGAGCGAGTGAACGGAAAGTCCTATAAACGACATTATTCCTAACCGGTGAACTTCGCAGTGGTCGTCGGCGCAGGGATGAATCGTTATTAAAAAGTTCTGAATTATGTAAAAAATCAAAAATCCGCAAAGCACCCACGCAGGAACGTTTGTTGATATTTCTTTTATTTCTATCGCTTCAGGTATCAGATGAAAAAAAGATGTCGCAAGCATAATACCCGCAGCAAAACTTATAAAATAGACGGAGTTTCGTTTGGCATAATCCTCGTAATAAAAAATGAGAAGCGTTTCGATGAACGTCGCTACACCTGCGATTGAAGAGTAAAAAATTGCCGAAAATTCCATAATTTATCTTCTGCCCTGCTGTTCAAATTTCGCGAGATTGTCATGAATTTTTGTTTTCTGTTGCAGTATTGCTATCCACTGGTTAAAAAGCAAAACTCTTTTTTCATTGCGGAGCGTTTCAATGAACTTGTCCTTTTCTTTTGCAAAATTTTTTAAATTTCCGTTTCTCCTTAAATATTCCATCTCGGCTTCTTTGTCAGTAACCTTTGAAAGAAGATAAATCAGAAACCTTACTTTGTCTACTGCGAGCGCCCGTTTCCTTGATTTTTCAAATTCTTCATAATTCATTTTTAATCCGTAGCGAAGCGTCTGAAAATATGTTTGATGGTCAAAATGCCCGTCCTTCTGAAATGCCGGTATTTGCCGGAGATGCGCCGCAACTTCCGCATCCGTTACGGTTATCCCGTATTTAATCGCAATCTGATAAAACGCTTCCTCGGAAATCATGTCCTGCAATACGCCCATTTTTATCTGCTGTAAGTCGCTATCGGTAAGTTCCGCATCTTTTTTTTGCTCTCTTTGATTTTCTATTGCCCTTGATACCGCTCTGGCGAACTCCGAGTAAGAAACCTTTTTGTTATTTACTGTCGCAACCGTGTCATGGCCCTTTGTCAAAATTCCGCCTGCGCCAAAATATGCGAATGTTGCGAATAAAAATCCGATAAGCGTTATCCAAAAAATCGTTTTTTTGTGAACCCGTATAAAATCCATCATAAATTTTCTCCTCAGATTCTATTATATTTTTTTGCTTCCAAAAGTCAACATTTTTTTGTAAAATATAAAAATGGATTTGCTGTTCAGTTTGCTTGTTAAAATAATCCCGTATATTTTTATCGGGTGGATTTTTACGAAATTATCCGCCGATTCAAGTGGCGGAAAAAATGCGGAATTGTTTGTAAATTATTTTGTCAATTTTGCCCTCTATTTGTTAATTCCGATTTTTATTTTTTTCGCGATGTGGTCAGCGCCTTTATCGGAAAATATAACTAATACTAAAAGCGTAATTTTTGCTGTTATAACGGTATGTTTTTTCGGTATTCTGTTTGCATTACTGCATTCAAAAATTTTTAAGACCGATTTCCGTGATGTTGCCCTGCCGATTATTTTTATGAATTCGGCATATCTTGCAATTCCTCTGAACACAATTTTTTTCGGAAAAGACGGCACTTTTTATGCTATAATATATAATATCATCTTAACCGTTTTGCATTTTACTTTCGGATTACGGATTGTATCCGGTTCGTTAAAAGAGATTTTTCGTTTGCCGGTATTGTATTTTGCGTTTTTCGGAATTTTTTTGAATTTAACAGGCATTAAATTATCCGTCGGGCTTCTTCATTTTTCTGAAATATTAAGTTCCGTTACGCTTCCCGTGATGTTGTGTCTCGTCGGGTATCAAATACAGGCGGTTAGCGTTTCAGCGTTGAAAAAAGTTTTCGCGGGTGTCTTTTTTCGGATGTTCGGCGGACTAATAGTTGCCTATATTTTTTGCAAAGTTTTCAACATAACGGGTGTCGTGAAAGGTGTTTGTCTTTTAACAAGTTCCATGCCGTCTGCGGTCAACACATACATTCTCAACAAAAAATATGATGCCGATTATTCTTTTGCGTCGTCTATGATAACGGTCGGGCTGGTTATGACTTTAATCGTAATTCCGGTGGTTTTATGGCTGAAATAACTTTTAACGATGTGATGAATGATGCGGATGTGAAGATGCTTCTTGATACGGCGGATAAAAATTTCGCCGCTATCGGATACAAGGAGCACGGGTTGAGACATGCAAAATTGTCGTCGGCTATTGCCGGTAATGTCCTTTCGCATCTCGGTTATCCGACAAGGGACATTGAACTTGCGAAAATCGCCGCATATCTTCACGATATAGGAAACGCCATAGACAGACACCACCAGGCGTTGTCCGGCGCAATTTTGTCAAAGCGGATTTTGGAGCGTCTCGGGATGCCGTATAAGGAAATGCTCGTCATATTAAGTGCAGTCGGCTCTCACGAGGAAAAAGATATTATTCCGAACTCCCACATAACCGCTGCGGTAATTATGGGCGATAAGACCGATGTCCATTTTTCAAGGGTAAGAAGCTCTAAAGGTGAGGTAATAGACAAGCATACCCGGGTGAACCTGTCCTGCAAAAATTCTTTTTTACGGGTTGATGCCAAGTCAAAAACGATTTCTCTGGAATTGACGATTGATACCAATGTTATTGACATCGGCGAGTATTTTGAGATTTTTCTTGAAAGGACGATGCTCTTGAAAAAAGCGGCGAAATATTTTGACTGCGTATTTATACTGTATATCAACGGCAACAAATTTTTATGAAAATATGGAAAACGAAATGGAGAAAAACAGAATGATAATTACAGGACCGGCGGTATCAAAAAAATCGGTTTACAATATAGCCAAAATTTTTATTATAACTGTTTCCGGTTTTCTTTTATTTTTGATATTTATCGGGATTTTCTGGGGTTTTAAGAACCTGCCGATTTTTTATATTCTGAAAAATTTCGGACGAACTCTTCCGCCGATTTATACACCGGAAAAAATTCCGGATGAAGTGCTTTCCAAAGGTCGTATTTATCTGGTGCCCGTCAGTGATGCAGATAAAGATTTAATGCGGGCTCTGATTCCTTTTATAGAAGAAAGATTTTTGTATAAAACTGAAATCAAAGAAGATATAAAAATTCCCGAGCCGGCTTTCGGCAAAGAATGGGCAAGGGTGCAGTATTATGCGGAAATGATAACGCTCACACTTAAGGAAAAATATTTCCCCGAAACGCTCCATATCATAGGTATTACCGATAAAGATATCAATTCACGAAACAGCAACTGGCGTTATTCGTGGTCGTGGGGCGAATTCGGCGGCGTTCAGGTGATTTCAACCTATAGATTTTCCGATTGCAGAGATAATGTTTGCGGAGGAAATTCGCAGGAATTATGTTTTCGCCAGTCGCTTGTCGCAACGCTTAAAAAAATAGGCAATTCAATGGGTTTGCCCAACAGCGATGATAAAAAATCGTTTATGTATAATGTGACCACCCGCCCTTCTGATTTGGAAACAAAAAATTTGGAATTAAGCGAAAGTGAAAAAAGAATGCTCGGTATTTACCGGGATTATGAATTTTATGTCGTCGGAAACCGTATTGATGAACTTGTTGTTGAAGCAAATAAAAAAATCGCTGAAAATCCGGAAGATGAAGTCGCCCGCACTTTACTCGGAATAGCGTTTGTTAAAAAATCACAGTCAGAAAAAGCAGAGGAAGAATTAAAATATGCTCTCAAATTAGAGAATGAAAACGCCTGGGCGCATTTGTGGCTTGGCACGGTTTATGAGATGCAAAATAATTACAAACAGGCATTTAGAGAGTTTCGGACAGCACGAAAACAGAATAATATATTGAGATATGTATTTTTCCATTTCGGTTTTTATCTTCAGGAAAAAGGCGAATATGCTCGTGCATTAGAAGAATATGAAAATGCTTTCCGCGCCGGCTGGTGGCATTTTGATGTTTTGCCGATGATGTCATCTGAAAATGATGAGCCTGAAAAAGTTTATTATACGGAAAGATTCAAAAGTGCGCTTCCGGAACTTGAGAAACGGATAAGCGGCCACAAAAATTTAGGTAGTATTTGCGGATGGCTCGGCAGGTATTACTACGAGCAGAAAAATTATGAAAAGTCGCTGGGGATGTTTAAGGAAGCGGTTGCAATGGCTCCGAAAAGTTACGGTGCGGGATATTCCCACAATATGCTCGCATGGATTTACGCGGAAGATTTAAACTGCAATTATGATGAGGCGATAGAACATGCAAAAAAAGCGGTTGAACTGGTGAGGGGATTAGATTATAAAGCGCCCTCAATGGATACTCTCGGCTGGGCATATTACAAGAAAGGCGACTATAAAAATGCTGTTAAATATTTAAGAAAAGCGGTGTTTCTTAGTATGCTAAATTTTGATTTTTTCAACAGAGAACACTGGTATCATCTGAAAATGGCAAAAGAAAGCAAAAGATAATTACAGGAGTGTGCTTGTATGATTATGATGTTGTTTCTTTTATTGTTATCAATTTGGGCAGACATAGTTATATCAAAGTTTGTATCAAAAAAAGTCAGCAATAAATTTTTGCGATATCTTATAATATTCATTTTCTCTACAATTACAATATGCATATTATGGATAATAATAGTAGCATTTAAATCTGGAGAGATGTAAAGAGCATAGTGTTCAGTAGAAACGGTTCTGATTTGGGTATCGGGTGGTATCAGGAATGGTTCTGGTAAAAAATAATATTTTTATTTATGCTTACAAAAACAAAAAGTTTTGAGTTATTAAAAAAAAGCGGGTCTGCACGCGTCGGGATTTTGCATACAGCACACGGAAATATTGAAACGCCTTGTTTTATGCCGGTCGGAACGCTCGGCACCGTTAAAACGCTTTCACCCGCCGAACTTATTGAAATAAATGCGCAGATTATTTTAGGCAATACCTATCATTTGTATCTCCGCCCCGGAATTGAAGTGCTCAAAAACGCCGGCGGTTTGCATAAGTTTATCAATTGGCAAAAACCGCTCTTAACCGATTCCGGCGGTTTTCAGGTTTTTTCCCACTCAAAACTGCGAAAAATTACGGGGGAAGGGGTTGAGTTCACCTCGCATATAGACGGTTCAAAACATTTTTTTACTCCGGAAAAGGTTATTGAAATTCAGCAGATTTTCGGCTCCGACATTATGATGGTTTTGGACGAGTGCGTCCCTTATCCGGTTGAACACGAATATGCGAAATCATCGCTAGAATTGACACTACGCTGGGCGAAAAGAAGCAAAATTAGGGACGAGGGACGAGGAACGAGCCAACTTTTATTTGGAATAATCCAAGGTTCAACATATAAAGATTTGCGAAAAGAGTCGGCGGAAAAAACTGTTGAAATTGGATTTGACGGTTATGCTTTAGGCGGGCTTTCCGTCGGCGAACCTAATGAGTTGATGTATGAAATAATTTCTGAAACGGAAAAATTTCTGCCGGAAAATAAACCAAGATACCTGATGGGTGTCGGCACGCCGAAGGATTTGTGGGAATGCGTTGAAAGGGGGATTGATATGTTTGACTGCGTTCTACCGACGAGGAATGCAAGAAACGGGCAGTTATTCACATCAACGGGAAAAATAAACATAAGAAATGCCGAATATAAAAATGATTTTTCGCCGTTAGATAAAGAGTGCGATTGTTATACCTGTAAAAATTTTTCAAGGGCATATCTGAGTCATTTATTCCGTTGTGATGAAATTTTAGGTTTGCGGCTGGCTACTCTGCACAATTTGACTTTTATGCTGAACCTGTCGCAAAGAATAAGGGAAAGCATAAAAACGGAAAAATTTCGACAGGAAAAAAAAGATTTTTTCAAAAAATATACAAGATAATTTGATATGAGTCCTTGACAAAACCCTCAGAATTTGTTATAAGTTAAGCAGGTGTTCATATCAATCTATGAATGAAATATATTTTGAAATAATTTCAAAACTCAATAAACGAATTAGGACAACAAAAATATATTGGAACAAAATTATACAAAAGCATCCGTCGATTGAACATTGCGAAAAAGAAGTAAAACAAACCTTAAAAGAACCTGATTTCATAAGGTTAAGCAGTAAAGATGTTTCCGTCTATCTTTATTACAAAGAGTTCAAAATTTATTATCTTTGCGTTGTCGTCAGACACTTAAACGGTACCGGCTATATAATAACCGCATATTTTACGAGTAACATGAAAATCGGGAGGCAGATATGGAAAAAGTAAAAAAAATAAAAGTATCATTTGACAGAGAAGCAAATACTCTTGATGTGTGGTTTGACGAACCTAAAAAAGAGTTTGTTTGCGAGGAAACTGCCGATGAGGTAATTCTCAAAAAAGATAAAAAAGGCAAGGTCATTGGTTTTGAAAAAATAAATTTTCTTGCATTAAATGTGTGGAAAAAAAACCAACCTGTAGAGGTAGTCGTTGGTTAAGTTTGTTTTAATATCAGTAAAGTTTTCGTAATTTGTAATTGTTCTTTATTTTTGTAGTTCTATAGCGTTTCCTTAAAAAGGAATAATCCTCTAACGTACTAGTAAGGGAATGACTATCGTCCATCTGGGCGGTGGTCTTTCTCGGGTTTCCTAGTACGTTACCGGGGATTGATTATCCGCCCTTTTTGTTTTTGGGGTGGGGAGAATTTATGGTTAAAGGGTTTTTGGTGGTTTTGGTGTCAATGGTTTTTTCTTCTTTGGTTTTTGCAGAAACAATTTATTTGAAAGATGGAAAAATTTTAAGAGGGTCAATTACAGAAGAAACGGATAGCACAGTTACATTTGAAACTGATGAACAATGGAAAGAAATAAACAGAAAAGATATTCAAAAAATAGTAAGAGATAAAGTTAGTATGGTAAAAGAAAAAGGATCTGCAAATAAAAAACCTTCCGTTTCTTTTAAATTTGGTCCAAAGTTTGGAGCTTTTTATCCTGCTGATAAAGAAATATCCGGTGTTAAAGCAGCGAATTCGGTTAATTTGCTATATGGTATCACTTCTGTCCGCTAAAAATT
>DHFT01000025.1 GCA_002402375.1 Elusimicrobia bacterium UBA4817
TCCGTCAAAGTTGCAAAATACATCACGGCACCACTTATTGACGCAAAAAAATTTGCCCACAGTGAGTTCCCGCCTACGAGCATTACTACATATTTGTTCGGTATTATGCCGTTGTCCAGCCCGGGTCTTCCCATCAGCAATCCGGCAGCAAGAACGCCGCCAAAAAGCAGCGGGAATATCTGTTTCGCAAAAGTCCATGTAGATTCAACCCATGTTTTTAATTCTTCATTTTCAAACCAATTTTTGAGGATAAAACCAAGTAAGACCAAAAGAACGGTTGTAATATACCAGTGTATTTTATAAATAAAATTCCAAAAGCCGACGGGTTGCGATGGCTTGCCCCAAGCGGCAAAAATCAGAATAAGAACAAGTGATAAAAAATACGCAGCATTTTTTACAAGCGGCCTTTTTTCTTCGCTTTCCAGTTCAAACATTTTATCGTTTTCTATTTTCTGGAGTTCTTCTTTCCTGTAAATAAAAGCCATAATCAAACCGATAATAACCGAGAATGATATTGCTCCGACTGCTCTGGCAATGCCCATTTCCATCCCCAAAACCCTTGCAGTCAAAATTATTGCCAACACATTTATTGCAGGTCCCGAATATAAAAATGCCGTCGCGGGACCAATGCCCGCACCTCTTTTGTAAATTCCGGCAAAAAGCGGAAGTACCGTGCAGGAACAAACGGCAAGTATCGTTCCTGACACTGACGCAACGCTGTATGCAAGAATTTTGTTTGCCTTTGCCCCAAAATATTTCATAACCGATGCTTGTGAAACAAAAACCGAAATTGCTCCGGCAATAAAAAAAGCAGGAATTAAACATGTCAGAATATGCTGTCTTGCGTAGTCCTGTAACATATTAAAAGATTCTATAATTGCCGATTGAACCCGCAGATGTGACAACGGGATATAATAAGCGACCAGAAAAACAGCGATAATTAACAAAAGTTTTGTTTTTTCTTTCATCTGCATTTTCTCCTATTCGTTATACAACTGACTACTATTTTTCCGTTTATTCGTAAAACGAGCCGTTTCTTCAATCGTTTAATATCCTCATTGTTTTTTGGTATTACTTTCAAGGTCTGTAATATATTTTTATGAAATGTATTTTTGGGTTCAACAATGGAATAAAAAACAAATCTGCCTTCTTTATGCTCCTTTACAAGTCCTGCGATTTTCAATTCCCGAATATGTTTGGATACGTTATATTGTGCAAGTTGCAAAGAATCCATAATCTCGCAGATGCAAAGTTCCTTTTTGACAGAAATCAAAATCTGTAAAATTCTCAATCTTGTTTTGTCGGAAAGCGCCCGGAAGACATCCGTAAATTTTTCCATAATTCCTCCATTTTATGCTTATATGCCCATCTGTGCATATTATACAAAAAATAAAAAAAGATGTCAAGTAAAAAAAATGATTATAAAAATTTTTGTTTTTGAAGGTAAGATTAAAGCCGATAAAAAGATTTTTATTTGGCTGTGTGTTTTTCAATGAGTTCAACGACATCTTTATTTTTGTATGCCCTTGCTCTGCTTAATGCCGTATAAATACAAGTAATATGCCGAAAGTTATCGCTAAAAAAAGAAATGCCTTTTCCGGAGAGAGTGCTATCAATCTTTTCATTTTTAACCGCGCGGGTGAAATTTCTTATGCTGTTTTTTTAAGAATTTTTTATCAATATGAGTATAAATCTGTGTCGTTGAGATTGAGGAATGTCCTAGCATCTCCTGAATCGTTCTTAAATCCGCCCCCCGTTCCAGAATATGCGAGGCAAAAGAATGTCTTAATGTGTGAGGAGAAATTTTTTTTGTAATTCCTGCGATTTTCGCATTTTTTTTAATTATTTTCCATATAGAAATTCTTGAAATTTTTTTCCCGGATGGATTTAAAAAAAGAAAATCAGCATCTTTTTTTTTGCGGGTAGCCAAATGATTTTTTATTGTTCCAATTGCTTTTGAACCGATAGGAACGATCCGTTCTTTGGAACCCTTACCGAAACATTTTGTAAATCCGACATCCAGATTTATATCGGAAATTTTCAGTTCCGTCAATTCGGATACCCGCATTCCCGTTGCATAAAGCGTCTCCAGAATTGCTTTGTCGCGGATGCCTTTAGGTTTTGTTAAATCAGGTGCTTCAAGAAGTTTCTCCACTTCTTCAATCGTTAGTGTATCCGGTAGATATTTTTCTAATTTTGGCGACTTTAACTGCGTTGCGGGATTTTGCTTAATATGTCCTTCGGTAAAAAGAAATTTGTAAAATCCCTTTATTGCCTCCTGTTCTCTGAAAATCGTCGTCGCCGATTTTTTTGAAAGTTTTCTTTCCCAGAGGTAATCGGTAATATGTTCTTCCGTAATTTCCGGTAAATTTAGCGAATGGTCTGTAAGATATGTAAAAAAATTTTCCAAATCCCGTTTGTATGCAATTGCGGTATTTTTAGCAAGTCCTTTTTCTACGGAGATATATGATATAAAACTGTTCAGATATTCTTCTGCTTGCATAGATTATTTAAGGAAAGGATTGGATTTTTTTTCTGCTTTAATAGTTGTATCGGGACCGTGACCTGGATGAACGATGGTGTTATCGAGAAGTGTTAAAATTTTTGTTTTAATTGAATTTGTAAGTTGGTTGAAATCGCCTCCTGCCAAATCAGTTCTGCCGACGGAACTTGCAAATAATGTGTCGCCGGAAAAAAGATGACCTTCGGTAAGGACGCACAATCCGTCACGGCTATGCCCCGGCGTTAAAAGAAATTTTACAGCAGGTAAGGTTCCGAATTTTTTTGTTTCTTCGTCTTTTGCCGGCCGGTAAATTTTTACATTAAATTTCCGTTTTATTTCATTGTTAGCGCCCGTGTGGTCAAAATGGTTGTGGGTGTTTATTATTGCAAGCGGTTTTAATTTTTCTTTTTCAATTACAGATAAGATTTTTTCCGCCTCGTCACCGGGGTCAATAATTACGGCGCCTTTTGTTTTCTCGTCAAAAACAATATAACAGTTTGCTTCAAGATAGCCGACCGGGATTTTTATTATTTCCATAATAGAAGAGTAATAATGATTATAATATTTGCCATAATGCCGGCAAGTACATCATCAATAAGTATACCCACGCTTCCTTTTAATTTTTGTACCGATTTAATGAAAAACGGTTTTTTTATATCAAAAAATCTGAATAAAATTATACTTGAAATTAAAACAAAAAGTGTTCTTGGCAAAAATGCAACCGCAAAAAAATATCCCACGAATTCATCTATGACTATTCTTTGGTCGTCTTTTACGCCAAACAATTTTTCCGCTTTACCGCACACTAAAAATGCTATTATGAAAACAAAAATAGTGACGATATAAAATTTTTTTATCGGCAGAAACCACCAAATCGCCGCGGCAAAAAGCGTAGCAAAAGTTCCGGGTGCTTTTGGAATATAACCGACGCAAAAACCTGTCGCAAAAAATTTTACCAAAAAATCATTCATTTGTTTAATCTTAAACTACCATGAGCGAGCAAGAAATTTTTGAAGAGCCTCAATTTGCGACTTGTTCGTTCCAGGAGCAAATTGCAGAACGAGTTCTAACGAGTGTCTCAAAAAAATTTGCTTGCAAGCGACTATTCATTTTTCAAAAAAAGATATTTGTGTTTGAAGATATAACTTAATCCGGAAATCAAAGTTAGGATGGTGGTTATGAACATCAATACAAAAGGCGTAAGTTTAAGAATAGGAATTGTGTGAGGGTCAATTTTGATGAATTCCCGCAATAAGGAGTTTATGCATAAAATTACAAGAATCGTAATAATCGTTATCATCTGTATTGTGG
Organism: Elusimicrobia bacterium UBA4817; assembly: GCA_002402375.1. GTDB lineage: Bacteria > Elusimicrobiota > UBA8919 > UBA8919 > UBA8919 > UBA8919. The sequence continues at coordinate 3,815 of DHFT01000025.1, forward strand.
TTTTGAATTTGCCCGCGACTGCGGCAGGTATTATTATGTTTTTTGTTGCAGCAAGAGAACGCAGCCCCGTTATAATAAACTCTCTGGAAATTATTGCGATAACCATCCACGAAGGAACATAAAGTTCGCGTATTTCAACAAAGGATATGAATGCCGCCGACACTAAAAGTTTATCCGCCAGGGGATCCATAAATTTTCCGAAGTCGGTAACCGTTTTATATTTTCTTGCGAGATAGCCGTCTATCGTATCCGTTATGGATGCAATTACAAAAATAAGCAGCGCCGCCAACCGCATAATAAATCCGTCGTAAATCATAAAAAATATGAAAAACGGTACGAGCGAAATTCTTAAAAGAGTGACCTTATTTGCGATATTCACGGCAATTTTATTTCTCCGACCAGTTTACCATTAGGCAGTTCAACGGGTGTTCCGTTTAGAGTAACCGCTATTCCCGATAGATTTCCTATCCGCAAACTGAATTGCTCTGCCGACTCAAAAGTTTTTATCGTGTTGGGCGGAATTATGCCCTCAAAAATCGGATTTTCGCCTTCTTTTATCCGTATCCACACATTATCAGTTGTTTGGATTTCAAGATGATTTTTTTTTATTGCGGGATTCTCTGAAGTTGTTTCTGAAACTTTATTAGATTTTATGATATTTGAAGTCAGTTTAATTAAACCGAATATCAACAATATGCCGCCCGCAGTTATCAAAATAGGGACGATTTTTATATTTATATTTTTTTTGACAGGGCTGCTCTTGATTCTTACCGTGGTAATTTTAGGAAATTGTACGAGATTAGATTTTTTGTATTCGGAAATAATTTCGTCGGGATTCAGCCCCAAGACAATAGAGTAATTTCTAATAAATCCCAAGGTCATTGCTTCTGCCGGTATTTCGGAGAATTTATTTTCTTCAATTGCTTGAAGATATCTTGTATTGATTAAAGTTCTGGCTGAGACATCTTCAACGGATAGTCCCAAGTCCTGCCTCTTCTCTTTTAATTTTGAGCCGATATCCATAAGTAAAATCAATTAAAAATGTAAAATGCAAAATTAAAAATTTATGTGGAAGTGAAAGATTTTAATAAAAAATTCCTTAATTTTTCATTTTTAATTTTGAATTTTTAATTGCCTTTTAGAAGGGTGATGAAATTATTTGCGCCCCTTTGGGAATTTTGAATCTGAAAATAGAATTCTTAACATCTTTGTTTATTTTAACATCAGATATTGTTACCGTTGACACGACTGTTTCAGAAATCATTTCCGTTTTTTCACAGAGATATGTTTCTTTGGAAACCCACAACTTTATTTTTATGTCTTTCGGTTGACTTTTTAATGTCAGTAAAAGCACATAAAATTTTTCCGTCTCGTCTTTTTCAGAAAGCGAAATAAAGTAGTTGTTTTTTAAATCAGAAATTGTGGATGAAAAATTAAAAATGCCTTTCGGGAAATTTCCTTTATCCGAAAGCGATTTCCAATCGTCAATCATAACCTGATTGAACTCTTTCTGATAAAAAAATATCTTTTTGCCGTCGGAAATGACGATTTGTTTTTCCGGTTTTGAGTGTTCAATCTTAAACAAGTCCGGTTTTTTGAAAATCGCTTCTCCCGTGATGTTTGATTTTTCCTGCGTAAGAGTAACTAAAATTTCCTGTTTAAATGAAAATGAAACATCGGAAATTTTTAAATCCGCTTCGTCCATTTTTTTTAGAATTGTATCTAAATTGACCACATCAGTGGAAGTTGTAAGTTCCGCTGCTTTTAGTTCTAGTAAAGAAAAACCAAACCACAGATTAACACAGATTAACACAGATACCAGTTTTGTTATCATAATATTTTCTCCTTGTTTAGAAACTCTTCAATTCTATCCGTAAAAACTTCCCATCTGTTCGTGCCTTCCGGTTTCCTTATAAAGCCCTCAACTTCCAGCCGGCTTAAAACATCGGCGGCGCGGTTACCGAATCCGTTTGTCTTTAATAAATCATAAGAAATTCTTTTTCTTTCAAGAGCAAGTTTCAGTGCATCAATCAATTCCTTTCTGGATTCATCGGAGACCTCCTTTTTTTCAGTTGCAACGATTGTCTCAAAAATGTCCTCGTAATCCGGTTTAGCCTGTTTTTTTATGAAGTTAACCACGCGCTCAATCTCCCGCAGCGAGACATAATTTCCCTGCAGCCGCAACGGTTTTGAATAACCCGTCGGAAGATAAAGCATATCGCCGCGTCCTAAAAGATCTTCCGCACCGTTGACATCCAAAATAACACGGGAGTCCGTTTTTGACAGAACCTGGAATGCAATTCTTGCGGGAAGATTTGCCTTAATCACGCCCGTAATAACATTTACCGACGGCCTCTGGGTTGCAAGAACCAGGTGAATTCCTACCGCCCTTGCCATCTGAGCCAGCCGCATAATTGATTCCTCAACATCATTTGAAGCAACCAGCATTAAATCGGCAAGTTCGTCAATTATTACGACGATGTAGTACTCTTTTTTTCCGCCCTCTTTTGCCATCAGTTCATTATAACCGTCAATGTTTCGGACTGCTTTTTTGGCGAATGCTTTATAACGGTGTTCCATCACTTTGACCAGAAGTTTCAGTGCGTTTGCCGCTTCTTTGGCGTCCGTGATTACGGAAACGTTTTCCGGTTTTTTACCCGGCACATACAGATGCGGAATATTTTCATATATCGGAAGTTCCAGCCGTTTCGGGTCAATCAAAAGAAATTTCAGTTCGTCCGGTTTTGCCCTGAAAAGTAGTGACATTATAATTGAATTGATGCAAACCGATTTTCCGCTTCCCGTAGAGCCCGCTATTAAAAGATGCGGCATCGGCGCCAAATCGTCGCAGAAAGGTTCGCCCGCGGTAGTTTTTCCGATAGCAAAATTCAGAAGCGATTTTGATTCCGTGAATTTTTTTGATGTGATGATGTCTTTTATTCCGACGATTGCCTGTTTGGGATTGGGAATTTCGATGCCTACGGCGGATTTTCCCGGTATCGGCGCCAGCACCCGTATTGATTCCGTTTTCATTGTTAAAGCAATATCGTTTGAAAGGTTTATTATTGAATTAACTTTTGTTCCCGGTGCAAGAATAATGTCGTATCTTGTGATGACGGGTCCCGGATTAATTGAATCAATAGTTGCGGAGATGTCAAAGTCGGCAAGTGTTTTTATAAGTTTATCCGCACAGCCGCGGAGTTCATCCTCCACAACCTGTGTTTCAACTTTTTTCGGCTCGTCTAAAAGTTCGGGCGACGGCAGTTCGTATTTTGCGGTGTTCTCTTGCGGTTTTGAACTCTCCCGCTTTTTTTCTTTCGTCTGAAATCCCTGTTCAGATTTAATCGCGGGTTTTTCTTTTATGATTCGTGGTTCTTTTTGTTTGTTGAGTATTTCCGGTTCCTCTTTTTTGATTTCAACTGGTTTGGGCACAATAACTTTCGGCAGTTCTTTCGGTTTTTCCTCCGGTTCGGACAGTAGTTTTCTTTTTCTCGGTTTGAATAATTTTGACAAAAAGCCGGAAAAATCGTCAAAAGAAATTCCCGTCGTGAGAAAAACGGATACAATTAAAACGCCCAAGGTTAAAACCCATCCGCCGAAATTTCCGACGATTTTTTTAACGCCTATTTCCGAGTATTTACCGATAAATCCGCCGAAATTTTTATCCGGCGTGTCTTCCGTTGCCAAAGAAAGAATAATGCACAGTGACCATAAAATCAAAATATCAGAAACAAGTTTTAAGTTCGTATTGTTAAGTTTTTTATTAAAAAGAAGTTTTATTCCTATCCAGAGAATTACCAGCGGAAAAATATAAGACGCTCTGCCGAAAATAATCAAAAGATACTTTCTCGTATAAAGCCCTAAAAACCCCGCCTGCTGCGGATAAAAAAGAAACCATAAAAAGAGAATTCCAACCGTCAACAATATAAACCCGCGAATATCATTTCGTTTCATTATTTATTCTTTTAACCGCAGATACACGCAGATTCGCACAGATTTTTATTCAAGGTTCATCTGTGTTTATCTGTGACTATCTGTGGTTCCATTTTTCACAAAAATATCAGTCCTATTATACCGACTGTCCAGAGATAATATGAAAAAATATGGAATTTTTTTCCGATGACAATTTTTGATAAAATATAAAGCGCTAAAATTCCGGAAAGCATCGCAATAATTCCGCCGGAAATAATGTTTGCATTAACGGAAAAGTTTTTAAGCTCTAATAATCCCGCACCGAGAATCGCAGGAATCGACAAAAGCATTGAGTATTTGAACGCCCATGCCCGATTAAATCCCAATAAAAGTGCGCAGGATATCGTAATCCCCGCCCGCGAAATTCCCGGCATTATTGCAATTCCCTGAAAAATACCGACCAGTAAAAAATCCGATATTTTTGTTGTTGAATGGGTTTTATTAAAAATTTCCGATTTAGCGAATTTGGAAGAGAACCAGAGAATTAAACCCGTTACAATTAACATCCAGACGACAATTTTCGGTTGGGAAAATTTTTCCTCAAAAAAACCGCTAAACAACAGTCCGATAATTGCCGTCGGAACAGAACCGATTATGATTCCGATTAAAGTTTTTAATCCCGCTTCGCTCTTTCCCAGAATTCCTTTTAAGATTTCCAAAATATCATTTCTGAAAAAAATCAAAACAGCGATTAGCGTTGCAAAATGCAAAAAAACATCAAATTCAATTTGTTCGCCTACATTTAACAATTTCTGTATTATTACAAGATGACCGCTGGATGATACGGGAAGAAACTCGGTAAGACCCTGAACGAGTCCGAGTAAGATTGATTCAAAAAATGTCATAAGAATGATAACAGCGATATTAACTGCCGATTGCAGCGATACACCGAGATTGCTCCGGCAACACCTCGCAATGACATTTTGTAGTTATTCGTGTCAATTCGTGATATTTGCCTTTATTCGTGTGTCTCTCTATTCGTGGTTTATTTCTTTAACGAGATTTTATAGCCCTTTGCGTATTCAACAATATTAATTTTTCCTTCGCGTGCGAGCCATCCAATTCCCATGTAAAGAACGGTATTAGTAATACCCAGTGCGGATTTAAGTTTCAGTGCCGTCACTTCGCCGTTTTTGTCAAGATATTTCCATATCTGACCGGAAGTAATCCCGATTTCGCTCAGCATAATGCCACCTCCTGTAACATCAATTAAAAATTAAAAGTTAAAAATTAAAAATTATGGATAAAATTATTATTAAATATGTTACACCACAATTTTTAATTGGACATTTTACATTTTTAATTGCCTTTTTACAACAGTTTTGCAAGAAAAAGCACTTCGCCGACGGACACGGATTTACCGTTAGCGGCAAGTACTTTTAAGATTTTATATTTTGCATCCGCCTTGATTTCATTCATAACTTTCATCGCTTCAATTATGCAAAGGGTTGCGCCTTCATTAACGGTATCGCCTGCTTTGACAAACGGCGGCATTCCGTGTTTGCTTGCGGCATAAAAAGTTCCGGATAAAGGCGACTTTATAGTTTCTGCTTCGGCAAATGTTTCCTCTTTTTTGCGCTCTTTTACAGCAGGAATTCCGTCCGGGTTCATTTTCCGCTTTATGCGGATTTTTATACCGTTTTCAGAATCAAATTCCAGTTCGGAAAGTCCCTCCGCTTTCATAAACTCAAAGGCGGAAAGAATTTCAGGAATCTCTTTTATTTTTTTGCCATTTCGCGCACTGCCTGTTTTATCGAGAGGTTGATTCTGCCCTGTTTGTCTATTTCCATTACTTTCACCCATATTTCGTCACCCAGTGATACAACATCCTCAACTTTTTCAACCCGCTTTTCATCCAGTTGCGAGATGTGGACAAGCCCGTCTTTACCGGGAAATATTTCAACAAACGCGCCGAATGGCATAATAGACACGACTTTTCCTTTATAAATTTTTCCGACTTCGGCGTCTGCGGTAAGATTTTCAATCATCTGTTTTGCAATGTTCAGGGATTTGTCGTTTTCAGCCGATATAAAAATCCTGCCGTCGTCTTCAACATTTACTTCCGCCCCGCTTTCCTGGATTATTTTTCTTATTGTTTTTCCGCCGGCGCCGATTACATCTTTTATTTTTGATATATTCACCGTCAGAGTGAGCATCTTCGGCGCATATTCGGAAAGTTCGGTTCTGGGCGTTGATATCGCTTTATCCATTATGTCAAGAATTTTCAGCCGCGCTTTTTTTGCCGCCTCCAGCGTCTCTTCAATCATTTTTATGTCAATAGAATCAATTTTTATATCCATCTGTATTCCGGTAATTCCTATTCTGGTGCCGGCAACCTTTAAGTCCATATCGCCGAAATGGTCTTCAAGTCCCTGAATGTCGGTCAGGACAACATGTTTTTCGCCGGCAGTTATAAGTCCCATTGCGATTCCCGCAACCGCAGATTTTACCGGGATTCCGGCATCCATAAGTGCCAATGAACCGCCGCAGACGGTCGCCATAGAGGATGAGCCGTTTGATTCTAAAATATCCGAGACAATTCTTATAGCATAAGGAAATGTTTCTTCCGGCGGCAGAACTTTTTCAAGCGATTTTTCGGCAAGTATTCCGTGACCGATTTCTCTTCTTCCGGGTCCCCTATCCGGTTTTACTTCGCCGACCGCAAACGACGGAAAATTGTAGTGAAGCATAAATCTTTTTTTATATTCTCCGTTCAGTTCGTCCATTATTTGCATATCATGAGGTGTGCCGAGCGTTGCGGTAGCCAGTGCCTGCGTTTGGCCGCGGGTAAAAATTGCAGAGCCGTGTGTTCTCGGAAGTACGCCAAGTTTGCAATCAATGGGTCTTATTTCATCCGGTTTTCTTCCGTCGGAACGCACCCTTTGATTTACTATCATATTTCGTGCCGCCTGCTGAGTTAAATCCTCAACAATTTTTTCAACATCGTTTTCCTTCTCAGGAAATTTTGTTTTTAATTCCGTTTTTATTTCCGTAAATTTTTTTTCCCGTTCCTTTTTCTCGTGAATCCGGACGGCCGCCTCAATTTTTTCCTTATAATTTTTGGTAATTTCCGATTTTATTGTTTCATCAATTTTAGGCACATCAAAAACAGGTTTGTTTTTATTTAAGAATTCTTTTTGGCATTTTAACAATTCCGGGATATATTTCAAGCCGAAGTTGATAGCGGAAATTATCGTCGGTTCGTCTATTTCGTCGGGCCCGCCCTCCATCATAACAAGACCTTTTTCAGTCGCAGAAATTATTATGTCTATATCGGATGTCTCCCTTTGAGTGTAAGTCGGATTTATTACGAACTCGCCGTCTATTCGTCCCACTCTTACCGCTGCAACCGGTGTAGAAACCGGAGCATCGGATTGCAACAGTGCCGCCGATACGCCGATGACGGATAAAACATCGGAGTCATTTTCAACATCGGAGGAAAGAAGGGTAATGCCTACCTGAGTATCATAGTAGTATCCGTCCGGAAAAAGCGGTCTGATAGTTCTGTCAACAATCCGGGATGTAAGAATTTCTTTTTCGCGAGGTCTCCCTTCTCTTTTGAAAAATCCCCCCGGAATTTTTCCTGCGGCATAAGTTCTCTCTCTGTAATCAACCGTTAAGGGAAGAAAGTCCGCTCCCTCTCTCGGCAAGTTAGAAGTGTTTACCGTTGCCAAAACCACCGTGTCGCCGTATTGAACCGTCACTGCGCCTTGTGACTGTTTTGCAATTTCGCCCGTTTTCAAAGCAAGCGTTTTACCGCCAATGTCAATTTTAATTTCTTTCATTTTTTCAGTCCTTTTTTAAACCAAAGATTACACAGATTAACACAGATTAAATCTTGTGAAAATTTTGTGTCAATCTTGTGGTTTCATTTTCATTTCCGCAAGTCCAATTTTTCTATAATTGCAGAATAACTTTTCTGGTCTGTTTTCTTCAGATAACTTAAAAGTTGCCTTCTTTTGCTGACCAACATCAAAAGTCCTCTTCGGGACGCATGGTCTTTCGGATATTTTTTGAAGTGGTCCTCGGTAAGACGGTTTATTCTTTCCGTCATAATGGCAATCTGAACATTCGGCGACCCGGTGTCAGTCGGGTGAATCTTGTTTGCTTCCAAGATTTTCTTTTTTTCCGCTTTGGTAATCATTGTTTTTCTCCTTTTTTAGATTTTATATTTTTAATTTTTAATTGTCAATAGTGGGGTGAGTGACGGGACTCGAACCCGCAGCCTCCTGGGCCACAGCCAAGCGCTCTAACCGTTGAGCTACACCCACCGTTAACTGCAATTCAAAATCATTGTAATTTCTAATCCGTCCCTGGCCTGATTCGAACAGGCGACCCTCTGCTTAGAAGGCAGATGCTCTATCCAGCTGAGCTACAGGGACACTAAAATCAATTAAAAATTTCTGCCAGAGGCGGATCCGTCTATTCAAGTGGCGGAAAAAATGTAAAATGAAAAATTATTGCGAACAGAAACATTTTAGCATAAAAAAAAAGGTTTGTCAACAAAATTTAGCAGGCATCATGCCGTAAGGTCGGCTTTTTCTTTTTTTAGCAGTAATCCCGCTGCAATAATTAAAAATCCTCCGAGAATAATATTTAGTGTGATTTTTTCTTTGAAGAAAATAACTCCGAAAATCAATGCTGCCGGAACTTCCCAATAAGTGGCTAATGAATAATGACTCATCTTTAATTTTTTTAATGCATAGAAAAACAGCAAAAAGGCGACAACACCGACGGAAAACGCATAAATTATCGCAACAGCCGTTTGAGTTACCGTCGGGAACGGTTTATTGATAAAAATGAACGGTAAAAAAATAATCGCCCCGGCAAGATTTTGATAAAATATCGTTTCCGTTTCCGCGTAATTTATTAATTCTTTTTTGAAGATTACCGCCGTTACCGAATAAATAATCGCGGAAAAAAGCATCGCTGCCATACCGAGAAAATCACGGTTTCCGAAACTGATTTCCTTATCCAGATACATTAAAATAACCCCCAAAAAAGCCATCCCGACCAGCACCGAGGTTCTTTTGGTGATTTTTTCTTTCAGAAAAATTGCTCCGAAGATTGTCGCAAAAATAGGCCATGTGAATAAAATGATTATGGCATTACCTATTGATGTAAAAAGATAGCCGACCATAAAAAGAAACATTCTGGCAGCGTTTAATCCCGATGCGAACAGCATTATTTTGTAATTTCCCCGAAACAATTTTATTTTTTTCAATCCGAAATAACACGATAAAATTATTACGGGAACAAAAACCCTGAAGAATGTTATTGAAGTTGACGGCAGATTAAGTAGTTTAATGAAAACGCCGCTGGATGCTGTGATTGTCGTTCCGAGAATTATTGCCAAATAAGGATTTAATTTCATGGTTTGTATTTTCAGGTTTTATGTCGCGGTGATTCGCAATGTTTAGATTGGTCGGG
>DHFT01000024.1 GCA_002402375.1 Elusimicrobia bacterium UBA4817
AATATTTTTCAGCAGACCCTAATTGGAAATCCAGTGTAGTGTCCCATAAATGTCTTGACATTTAAGTATTATAGTTATATAATTATGGTAAATGAACATATCAGAACGAATAATACTCACAACCGAAGAACAAACAACAATCAGCCGGTGGGCACATGGAAAAAGCATACCGGTGCGTTTGGTTCAACGGGCACAGATTATTCAGTTGGCATCACAGGGTGTCTACAATCACGACATAGCCAAACAACTGAATATTTCCCGACCGACCGTTCAATTATGGAAAGAGCGTTTTTTATCTCTCCGTTTAACTGGTTTAGAGAAAGATGCACCACGATCGGGTCGTTTCCCAAAGATATCTCACAAAAAAGTTACCACTATTATCAATACTACACTGCACACAACACCGCCCGATGCGACACACTGGAGTGTGCGAAGTATGGCAAAGTTTCAAAATGTCAGCCGAATGGTTGTTCAGCGAATATGGAAACGGTACAATTTAAAACCGCATCTTATCAAGAAATTCAAACTCAGCCACGACAAACATTTTATAGAGAAACTTTACGACATAGTCGGTCTTTATATGAATCCGCCAGACAAATCAATTGTTCTTTGTGCGGACGAGAAAAGCCAGATTCAAGCGTTGGAACGCACACAGCCGTTACTTCCACTGCGACCCGGTATTCCTGCAAGACAGACACACGATTATATGCGTCACGGAACAACAACACTGTTTGCTGCTTTGAATATGCTCGACGGCACTGTTATCGGCGATTGTATATTCCGACACAGACATCAGGAATTTATCAGGTTTTTGCAACTCATAGATGTCCAAACACCGCGGGATTTAAATCTTCATCTGATTGTAGACAATTATGGGACACACAAACATCCACGAGTTGTCAGATGGCTCAACCGTCATCCACGCTTTTATTTGCATTTTATACCAACTTTCAGTTCTTGGCTAAACATGGTGGAATGTTGGTTTTCACAAATTACATCAAAAAAAATTCGTCGTGGCTCGTTCAAAAATGTCAAAGAACTGATTAAAACTATTAAACAATATATTGAATCTCATAATCAAAACCCGAAAGTGTTTGTTTGGACATCTTCGGTTGAAAGTATTATGAGAAAAATTTCAAATGTCAAGAACTGTTAGGGACACCGCACTAGTTAATCCTACAATTCTCATTTATAAAAATCTACATAAAAAGAGGAATTATGAACGATAAAACGGATCTTTTCGCATATGAGGCATTAAAGGCATTTGCATTAACACATAACTACAACAAATGGATTTATGAAATATTTAAACCCTATATCGGTAAAAATGTTCTTGAAGTGGGATGCGGAATCGGCAATTTAACCCGTTATTTTCTGGAGTCCTGCGACAAACTGATATGCCTGGATACTTCACCTTTTTTTATAAAACACCTTCAAATAGATTATCCGGAACTGGAACTTTATAATTTTGATATTGCCGACGATAAAGTACTGTCGCTTGAAAATAAAAACATAGACACTATCGTTTCCGTTAACGTATTGGAGCATATAGAAAACGACGAGAAAGCCCTGTCAAACATGTTCCGATTACTTCAACCCGGCGGACATCTGTTATTGTTTGTTCCTGCTTTAAGCTGGCTTTTCGGGTCGCTGGATGAAAATGTAAAACATTACCGCAGATATGATAAGGACATTCTTAAAAGTAAAATTGAAAACGGTAAATTTCAAATAGCTAAAATATTTTACAGCAATTTTATTGGGATTTTCGGTTGGTATCTTAACGGAAAACTGCTAAAAAGAAAAAGATTCCCGATTGTGCAACCGATTGTATTTGATAAATTTGTTCCGCTTTTGACAAAAATAGAAAAATGCATAAAACCGCCGATAGGAATGAACCTTATCGTTATAGCAAAGAAACCGAAATGAAATTATATCACTGGTTAATATTGTTATTTTTAATTTCAACATCTGCTTTTTTTAATGTGTGCGGCATTAATTGGGGAGTACCTTCCAAAGAAAGAACAGACCTTATTTTTCCCGAACAATTCCGGAATGAATCTTTTTACTTGCTTATGAAACAAACGCGAGAGGATATCTATAAACTAAGCGAGGGAAGTCCGATTGGCCGCATTAAAGATTCATCTTCGGCATTATCGCCTATTTTACAGAGTATGGGTGTGCAGGAAAAAGAAAACTTATTTTTTTCCGGAGATAAAAAAACACTGGCAAATTTTATACGACCGTATCTTCTGCGTTCTAACCATACCGACGAGCAAATGACCATAGCGTCACTGGCAGGAATGCATCCGAAATCATTTAATTTTAATCCGCGAATTTTTCCGTACGGCGGAGTTTACATCTATGGAACGGGGGCGTTTTTGGGCATATCGCATGTTTTGGGTATTGTAAAAATTAATCGTGATTTGAATTTTTATTTTAAACATCCGGAAGAAATGGGCAAAATTTTCACCGCAGGAAGATTTCTAAATATAATTTTCTCCGTACTGACCGTATTATTAATATTTTTGATTACAAAAAAATGTTGCTCCATAAACACCGCACTGTTATCCGTTTTATTTTATATTATCTGTCCTGCAATAGTTTTTCAAACACATATAATGAAACCGTATACAGTTGCGATATTTTTCGCTGTGTGCTGTTTATATTATTCCGTTATGATAATATCTGCTCCTACCGTAAAAAATTATATTTTAGCCGGAATATCGGCAGGACTTACCGCAGGCACCACGCCCGTTTATGCTTTTATTATAATTGCTCCCTTAACAGCACACTTTATTATGTCAAAAAAATTAACAAAAAATTTATTTTTTACTTTTTTGGCAGGCGTGGTTGTTTTTTTTATTACCAATCCTTACTGGCTGATAAATTATAAAGATGTTCTGTCAGAAATGAAAACATCCGCTAATTTTTATAACTTGAGAAACGGAAAGGACTTTTCCGATTTTTTTCTCAAACAATTGCCGTTAAGTTTACCATCTGGTTTATTATTTATATCTCTATTAGGAATAATATATGCGGTGGTGAGGAAAAAAAAACAGGATATACTCTTTGCAATTTCCGGGAGCGTTCCTCTGGTGATTTTCGGATGGCTTACCCAAACCCAGCAATTGTCTATGCATAATTCGCGGTTCTTGCTGCCGTGGGTTTCCATATTACTGATTCCCGGTGCAGGATTTATCGGCGAATTTTTAGATAAAAAATACATAAATTTACCTGTCATATTTTTTACCGGGTTTGCGGTCATTCAGTCAACTTTAATTTCGGCTATCTGCCTTAAAAATTTTGCCATTGACGGGTCGGAATACTCAACCCGGCTTTCAGCGGGCAAATGGATAACTGCCAACATACCGTCTAATTCAACAATAGGAACAAACTATATGCCGGAACCTTCTCATTTGCCGCCTTTTGATTTCAGTAAATACAGAATTGAAGTTATACGGAATTATGATGTAAAAAAATTGCCGGAATATTTTATATGCATTAATGAAGTTCCGAAAGAAAAACTAACCAGCAAAAATTATACGCTAACCCAAAGTTTTAAACCTTTTGAATCACTACTCGGTTTTAGTTTCACTATGGGCAATACGCATGTAAATTCGCCTGTATACATTTTAAAGAGGATTTCTTAAATGTGCGGGATATTCGGAATTATAAATTTTGAAAGAAAAAATCCTGTGGAAAAAAATGAAATAAAAATTCCTCTGGATTTAATGTCGCACCGCGGGCCCGATGACGAAGGGATTTTTTTAGACGGTTACGCCGGAGGCGGAATACGACGACTTAAAATAATAGATGTCGCTGGAGGACACCAGCCGATATCAAACGAAACGGATGATATCGTAATCGTCTATAACGGTGAGATTTATAATTACGTTGAATTGCGGGAAGATTTAATAAAAAAAGGACATCGTTTCAAAACCAAAACCGACACGGAGGTCATTCTGCATCTTTATGAGGATTCGGGCGTTAACTGTCTTGATAAATTGAACGGAATGTTTGCATTCGCGATTTGGGATAAAAGAAAAAAAGAACTTTTTGCAGCAAGGGACCGGCTTGGCATAAAACCGCTTTTTTATTCGGTTACCGGCGGCAGTTTATATTTTTCATCTGAAATAAAATCTATTTTATCCTGCAAAAATATCTCAAAAGAAACGGATATGCAGGCAATGATAAATTATTTTTCTTTTTATTACATTTCCGCGCCGCAAACGATTTACAAAAACATAAAACGGCTTCAACCCGGACATTATCTGTTCTTGAAGAACGGGAATATGGAAATAAATCGCTACTGGAAATTTTCTTTCAAGGAAGAAAAAATTGACGAAATTGAATGTATCGGTAAAATAAAAAGAACGCTTATTGGTTCCGTTAAACGACATCTTCAAAGCGAAGTTCCTCTCGGCGTATTTTTGTCAAGCGGACTTGATTCAACTTCTATCGTCGCTATGATGGGCAAACTCGGACAAACTACAAAAACTTATACTATCGGCTACGAGAACGGAAAGACATATAATGAAATTGACGAAGCAAAAATCGTCGCTAAAAAATATAACACAATTCATTCCGATTGCATACTGAAACCAAAACAGGTGGAAGAATTTTTACCTGAAATTATAAGACATCTCGCGGAGCCGCACGGCGACTGGACACAGGTTGCACTTTATTATCTTTCAAAACAGTCAAAAAAAGATATTACTGTCGTTCTTTCCGGCGCCGGCGGGGACGAACTTTTTGCCGGCTATCCGACATTGACAGCATCAAAAATTGCAAATTTATATAATAAACTGCCAAAAGCCGTAAAAAGTTTTGTCAAATATACCGTCAATAAACTTCCGACTTGTTATAACAGATTGAGTTTTGATTTTAAGGCAAAGTCGTTTATATCGGGTTCAGATATGCCGGCAGAAAATGCACACCTGAAATATAAAGAAATTTTTTCTGATGACGAAAGGCAAAAAATTTTGTATAATATATTAGAGCAAAATCCTTTTGATGTCTACAAACAGCACCTTAAAAATGTTGCGGACGAAAAATTATTAAACCGACTTTTATATCTTGACTTAAATGTTTTTCTGCCGGATTGCGTCTTGCAGGTAACGGATATGGCCACGATAATGAATTCACAGGAATGTCGTGTTCCATTTTTGGATTTGGAAATGATAAACTTATCTGAAAAAATTCCCGTTGACTTAAAATTGCGGGGCTTGACGACAAAATATATTTTAAGAAAAGCATTGAAAGAATTTTTACCCGATGAAATTGCAAAATTGCCTAAAAAAGGACTTGCTATGCCGACATCTTTTTGGCTTCAAAACGAATTAAAAAAATTTACGGATGAAATTATCTCGGAGGCGGAAAGCAGGAACAGGGGAATGTTTAATTTTAACTATATCAAACAAATACAAAGAGAACACACGGAAGGGAAGCGGGATAACACAAGAAAAATTACCTGCCTGATTTCGTTTTTTTTGTGGCAGAAATTTTATCAATAGAAACTCTTATGAAAAACATTGCTGTTATTGGATGCGGTTACTGGGGAAAAAATTTGGTGAGAAATTTTCACAAAATCGGCGTATTAAATACAATATGCGATACCGACGAGAAATTGTTGGCTAAACTTAAAAAAAATTATCCCGATGTTCACTGCGAAAAAAACTTTGACGACATATTAACCGATAAAAATATCTCGGGAGTCGTAATTTCAACGCCTGCATCTTCACATTACGAACTTGTAAAAAAATCACTTGAAAACGGAAAACATGTTTTTGTCGAGAAACCGTTCACAACATCATTAAAAGAAGCGGAGGAACTGACGGAACTGGCGGAAAAGAAAAAACTTATTTTGATGGTCGGCTTCACATTTCTTTACAATTCGGCGGTAAGAAAAGTAAAAGAGATTATTGACTCTGGTGAACTCGGCAAAATTTATTATATCTATTCGCAAAGATTAAATCTTGGCATAATTCGTAAAGATATAGATGTTTGGTGGAATCTTGCGCCTCACGATGTTTCCATAATTAATTATTGGCTAAATCAAAAAGCAAAATCGGTTAACGGTCTCGGCGTTTCATTTATCCAAAATGGGATTGACGATTTCGTATCCGCAAATATAAAATTTGAAAACGGGACAGCGGCGGTTATTCACGTATCATGGCTTGACCCTCACAAAATAAGACAGATGACCGTGGTCGGAAGTAAAAAAATGGTAATTTACGACGATGTTTCATCAGATATGAAAGTTCAGATTTATGACAAGGGCATAGACAAATTTGACGATTTTCAGACATTCGGGCAGTTTCAATTAATCCACAGGGCAGGCGATATTTTCATACCAAAAATAGATTTCAAAGAACCGTTGGAAATTGAAGCGGCGCATTTTGTAGAATGTATTAACGAAGGTAAAGAACCGCTGACATCGGCGAGAAAATCACTGCCTGTCGTAAAAATTTTAGAAGCAGTTCAAAATTCAATAAAACATGACAAAACAATAAATCTATGAAAAAAAATTATTCCGTCCATAAATCAAGTTATATTGATAAAAATGTGAAAATCGGAGAAGGCACATCGGTGTGGTATTTTTGCCACATCAGCGAAGGAGCAAAAATCGGAAAAAACTGCAACATAGGACAGAACGTTTTTATAGACAAAAATGTAAAAATCGGCAATAATGTGAAAATTCAGAATAATGTTTCTGTATATTTCGGAGTTGAAATTGAAGACGGTGTTTTTCTGGGACCATCCTGCGTTTTTACGAATGTGAAAAACCCGCGTTCTTTGCATCCGAGAAAAAAAAGCGAGTATCTTAAAACAAAGGTTAAGCAGGGCGCTACAATCGGCGCCAATGCAACAATTGTCTGCGGAAACAGTATAGGGAAATATGCTTTTATCGGAGCGGGTGCGGTTGTCACAAAAAATGTACCCGATTATGCGGTCGTCGTCGGTAACCCCGCAAAACAAATCGGCAAAGTAAATGAAAAAGGCAATAAAATAAATCCTGATAAAATAGATGAATAATTCAATCCTTGAATATTTTGTTTGTCCCGTCTGTAAAAAATCTCTTCAATGCCGCCAGAATTGTGATATTATTGAAACGGGAGTGCTTTTTTGTTCGGAATGCGGACGGGATTATCCTGTTATTCGCGGTATTCCGCGACTTTTGCCGGACTCACTTATGCCTATTCTCGCCGAGCAACTTTCGGAGGATTTTTCTTCTTTTTCGTTTTCATATCCTATAAAAAAACGCAATTACAGAAGTGATTTTGAAACGGATGATTTTATTAAAAAACAGATTTCTACAATGACAGCATTCGGCTACGAATGGAATCAATTCACGGAATTTACAAAAGAATTTACACACAATGAATATATTAGAACGCTTTCGCCTTTTCCACCCGACATTGTAAAAAACAAAATTGTTTTGGAAGCGGGAACAGGCGCAGGAATTTTTATTGATTGGTTTGACCATTATGACGCATCCCATATCTTCGGAATGAATCTCGGACTTGATGTGGAATCTGTTAATAAAAAAACATCACATTTAAATACCGTAACAATTGTTCAGGGTGATATTTTTCATCTTCCTTTTGCCGATAAAAAAATAGATTTTGTAATTTCTCATGGCGTAATTCACCACCTGCCCAATCCGGAAAAAGGATTCCAAAAACTTATTCCCGCTGTAAAAGACAGGGGGGAAATATTTATATGGGTCTACGGTAAAGACCCGATAGTGCCGATAATTGAACTTCTCCGGAAAATCCTTCACAAAATACCGAAATCTATTACAAAAACATTGAGCTGGTTCTTTGCTTTGACACTGTTGTTTCTTAAAATAGTTTATCTTGCCTTAAATAAAATTCCCGGCTGTAAAAAACTGGCAAAGCAAGTGCCTTACAAACAATATGCAGTAAGAAGTTTCCGTGAAATGCAATGTACAATAATGGACAAACTTTTTGTGCCGGTCGTAAATTATTATGATAAACCGGAATTAGAATCATGGTTCAAATCGGCAGGGTTGAAAAATATCTCAATCACCAGCCGGGACGGCAACAGTTGGAGCTGTTACGGAATAAAATAAGAGTAAAGGGGCGAAAACATGTACCGCAATAAATCTGTTTCACTTGTAATACCTTGCAGAAACGAAGAAAAATTGATAATTCCGACATTGCAGGGAGTTCCGGAATTCGTAGATAAAATCTTTGTCATTGACGATAAATCAACGGATAAGACAGCTGAACTCGTAAAAAATTATCAAGACATACGGGTTAAACTAATTCTTCATGAAAAAAACATAGGGCCGGGAGCGGCAATAATAACCGGCTACAAAAAATCAAAAGAGGAAAATTTTGACATAGTTGCCGTCTGCGGAGGGGACAATCAGATGCCTCTTGAACAACTTAAAGATTTACTTGACCCCCTGATTGACGGTACGGCCGATTATACCAAAGGCAACAGGTTTATGGAAGGCGGGGAAAAACTTTCTGATATGCCGATAACCCGCGTTATCGGAAATACAATCATCTCTCTTCTTACTAAAATTGCTTCCGGTTATTACAAAATTTTTGATGTCGTGGACGGATTCACGGCAATAAATAAAAAAGCCCTTTCCGCGATTGACTGGGACAAGGCATGGAAAAAATACGGCTATCCTATGGATTTTCTTGTCCGTCTAAATATCCATCGCTTTAGAGTTATGGACATTTCCAGAAGAGCGATTTATCTTGAAGGAGTGCGTCAATCACAGATAAAAGGACTTTCTTATGCACTGCGTGTTTCCCCGATGCTGCTTAAAAACTTTTTTTACCGACTGCACAAAAGATACCTGCTCGGTGATTTTCACCCGTTAATTTTTATGTATGTGCTCGGTATGATTTTGATGTTTTGCGGAATTGCTGTCGGTATTTATATTATTATATGTAAATTTGGCGGAGAATTACCGACAGGAGCAACGGCTATACTGTCGGCACTGCTTTTAATTTTCGGAGGACAATTATTTTTATTCGGAATGTTATTTGATATGATGGGAGACAGAAATGAGAATTAGAACCATATTGGGTATAGGTGATTTTGTTCATGATAATGGGATAGCGATTGTTAAAGATGGAAAAATCGTCTTCGCCATAAACGAGGAACGCATTTCACGAAAAAAATTGGATCAAAATATAGATCTTTCCCTGAAAAATTTCTCAAAGTTAAGCGGAATAGAACCTTCCGAAATCGATGCTGTGGCTATTGCAGGCGTGCACCCGATACTTTTTTCTTTCTTAATTTTCAAAGAATTTGTTCTTGAAATGTGGATGCGGAAATCATTGCCGCAGGATTTTATTACCCGAATTGGCAAATGCATTATGCGTTTTCTTTATGTAAAAAAAGTGAAATCACTGCTGAAAAAACTTGAGTTACACAAAAAACCATTTTATTATGTCAATCATCATCTTACCCATGCTGCCGGCGCTTTTTATGCATCTAACTATGAAGAAGCAACCGTACTCACAACAGATGGCTTCGGAGATGGACTTTGTGCAACAATTTATTTAGGTAAAAATAATAAACTTAAAAGATTAAAAAAAGTTTTTAGTTTAAACTCTCCGGGGTTATTCTATACCGCCGTAACATCTCTTCTCGGATTCAAGCCACTTCAACATGAAGGCAAAATAACCGGTTTAGCAGCATATGGTAAGGAAAGCGAACCATATCATTTAATCAAAAAAATTATTTCTTTTGACAGCCAAAAATGCAATTTCCCGATAGACATAAGATATTTTCGCTCGAGCGGTTTATCCGTAACGATAAAAGACACGGTTTCCTATCTGCTGATTTTTATTACGAACTTCATGAACGGAAATTTCCTGCAAAGTTTTACAAAAATAAACGACATTGTGTCGCGTAAAAAAACCCGCTGGCATTCGGAAAAGCTATCCGAACTTTTGAAAAATTTTTCCAGAGAAGATATCTCATGGGCATTTCAAAAAAGACTGGAAGAAATAATGGTTGCTTTTGCCGAGTATGCCGTCGGAGTTACGGGAATAAACCGTGTGGCAGTTTCGGGCGGGACTTTTGCCAATGTAAAAGTAAATCAAAAAATAGGCGAATCACAGAACATAAAAGAAATTTATGTTTTTCCTCATATGGGTGACGGCGGGACGGCTGGCGGGGCGGCGCTTTATATTTATCACATGTTGACAAATTGCAAAAATAAGGTCAAGGCATTAGATAACGCATACCTCGGACCTATCTATTCCGACAGTGACATATTGGGAACTCTCAATAAATATTCGGATAAAATAAAATGGGAAAAAATCAACAACACGCCGCAGCGACTGGCGACGCTGATTGCTGAGAAAAAAATAGTAGGCAGATATTCCGGACGGATGGAATACGGTCCAAGAGCTCTCGGAAATAGAAGCATACTTGTGCATCCTTCAGATAAAACAATTAATGATTGGTTAAATAAACGTCTGAAAAGAACGGAATTCATGCCTTTTGCACCGGTGACATTGAAAGAAGAAGAAAAAAATTCTTATTTGATTAAAAAAGGATGCGAAGAACCGGCTTACTATATGACCATAACATTTCTCTGCACGGACTTCATGCAAAAAAACTGTGCGGCGGCAGTACACGTTGACGGGACGGCAAGACCACAACTTATTGACGAGCAAAAAAATAAAACCTATTATACCATACTAAAAGAATTTTATAAAATCACGGGAATTCCATCGTTTATAAATACCAGTTTTAATATGCATGAAGAACCGATTGTCTGCACTCCGGAAGATGCCTTACGCTCATTCCTGCAGGGAGCCGTTGACATTCTATCAATTGAAGATTATTTAATTACCAAAAGATGATAAAACCAAAACAATTCGTGGAATCCGAGAATAAATTTTTATTGCTCATATTTTTGTTTGCACTATTTATTCGACTATTATATGTTATCCAACTGCCATTACAAAAAATTTCTCCGGATGCATATGACTGGATTGGCATCGCCGAAAACATCGTGTCGGGCAAAGGTTTCGGGGAAGCGTGGCGGCCGCCGGGTTATGCCGCTTTTTTATCAGCAGTGTTCTTCTTTTTAGGAAAATCTATCGTTTTAGTCAGACTAATCAATTCTATACTCGGCAGTTTAACATGTATATTTATTTATTTTATTGGGAAAAAAATTTTTACCGACACGATAGGAAAAATTTCTTCTGCAATATTGTGTTTCTATCCGTACTTAATTTCTTATACGGGAGATTTGCTTTCCGAGACATTTTATACTTTTTTAATTTCTCTGTCTTTATTATTCATACTGATTACCGGCGAAACACCGAACATAAAAAATAATATCGCGACAGGAATTATTTTGGGAATTACTGCTCTTACAAAAGCCACTATACTTCCGTTTTTTTTCTTAGCGTGTTTTTGGCTTTGGTGGAAAACAAAAAAAATAAAAATAGGATTTATTGCCGGAATGTTCACTTTGCTTGTCGTGGCACCGTGGACGGTTAGAAATTATTTGCATTTTAAAAAAATCATATTGGTTTCTCCGGGATACCAGTCACTGGCAAAATCCAATAACGACGAAGCAATGATTTTAGAAACAACCGGTGAAAAAAGCGAACCCGCCGCGGCGGAGTTCAATTTTACTCCAACAAGATACCATGAAATTGAAAGATTGCCCAGAATGGAATCTGAAAAGATTTTCAAACAAGAGGCAATTGACTGGATAAACGCCAATCCGGAAAAATTCAGGTGGCTCGTAAAAAGACGCTTAATACATTTTTGGCGACTGTATCCTATGATGGCTTACAAGTGGCAGAAGATCGCTGCTATGCTCACATCGGGTATATATATCCCGTTATGTTTTATCGGAATAATTTTATCAATAAAAAATTTTAGAAACACGTCTCTATTTATTGCTCTATTTTTCATTTACACGCTGGTTCATCTTCCTTTTGCGGTTGTTTTAAGATACAGAGTGCCTATTGACCCCTACATAATAATTTTTGCATCTTATACAATTCATTTCTTATGGATAAAATTAAAATCTTTCATCTCATCACGAGTTTGAATATCGGCGGAACTGAAAAGTTTCTGCTTACAGTTTTAAGAAATCTTAATAATAAATATGATTTTTCTGTTGGTTATTTGAAAGATAGCGGGCAAAGCGCCGAGGAGATTGAAAAACTTGGGATTTCTGTAATAAAATTTAATTTCTTTTCACTTGTAAAATATCTAAAAAAAAACAAGCCGCAAATCATTCATACACACCTTTATCGTGCCAATATTTTAGGCAGGATTGCCGGAAAAATTGCCAGAACACCGAGAGTACTCTCAAGCCAGCGGAGTATTGACGGTTGGAAAAAGTTTTATCATATCTGGCTTGATAAAATTACTTCAAACTATTGCGATTTAATAATTGCAAATTCTAAAACCGCAAAAAATATTTTAGTTACTCGAGAAAAAATTTATCCCGAAAAAATTGCTGTTATTTATAACGGTGTGCCTCTACCGTCTACCGCCTACCATTTACCGTCTACCATTTTTACCGTTGCCTACATCGGTCGGCTTCATAAAGAAAAAGGGGTATATCTTATTCCTGAAATTGCAAAATTAGTTTGTGAGAAAAATGATAAAATAAAATTTTTAATTTATGGAGACGGTCCGGAGAAAAATAATTTGAAATTACAAATTGCAAATTATAATTTACAAAACAAAGTTGAATTTCTTGGCTGGCAGACAAATTCAAATGAAATTTATAGTTCAATTGATGTTTTGCTTCTTCCGTCGGAAGAAGAATCATTTCCGCAAGCAGCGTTGGAATCAATGTCTTATGGCATACCTGTAATTGCTTCGGATGTGGGGGGCGTATCGGAACTTGTAGAAGATAAAAAAACCGGGTTTTTAATAAAATCAAAATCTCCTGAAAGTTTTGCGGATGCAATTTTGTCAATTTGCCAGGATAATTATTGTTATCATCATTTTTCCGAAAATTCAAAAATAAAAGCTTCTGAATTTTCAGTTGATAAAATGATAAATTCCATAAACAATATCTACGAAAGTTTTCTAAAAAAATGGTCTGGTATATCCTTTTAATTTCAATACTAATAAGAGTTTGGGGCATTAACTTTGCTTTTCCTTTAAGATACGGACACATAGACGAATCCGTTGTTATTTTTTATACGATGCGATTTTTCACCGGTGATTTCAATCCGAACCCGTTTTTTGATTATCCGACACTTTATTTATATCTGCTTTTTTTTTGCTATCTTCTATTTTTTAGCGTCGGATTTATACTCGGTAAGTTTGGTTCAATAGGTAGTTTTATCACATTTTACAATACAAATGCCGTACCTTTTATTTTGATAGGACGGTTTCTTACGGTTGTTTTTTCTATCGGTACAATTTATCTTACCTATCTATTTGCAAAAAAACTTTTTGATAAAAAAACCGGACTGCTATCGGCATTGTTTTTATCTTTGAGTTGGCAACATGTTTTAAGTTCACACTACGCAACGACCGATATTGCGGCGGTATTTTTTACACTGCTTACCGCATTTTTTGCCTGGGACATTTACACAAAAAATGACTTAAAATCATACATTATATCCGGATTTTTCTGCGGGCTTTCTATCGCTACAAAATATTACGGCGGGATCGTTTTTCTGGCAATTATTTTATTCGGATGGAAAAATAAAAAACATATCGGATTCTCTTTCCTTGCAGTAATCACGGGTTTTTTCGTCGGTTGTCCTTTTACTTTTATAGATTACGCCGGATTTTTGAGCAGATTTTTTGACAGGTTGGATCTGATTATTGGTTTAGGCAAAACGGTTCCTTTTTCTTCAATTTTAAATTACCCCAAAATTCTTATTGACGGGTTGGGTTATTCTTTATTCTTGTTATCATTTGCCGGATTTGTTTATTTAATCTTAAACCGTACAAAACAACATCTATTTTTATTTATAATTACTTTAATTCTTTTGCTGTTTTTCGGAACATGGCAATCCTTACAGGGCCGTTACATACTTGCACTTTATCCGTTTTTTGCTATAATATCTGCAACAGTAATTACTAAAATTAAAAATAAATATTTACTTGCATTTGCAATAGCATTATTTTTAATTACAACTCTTCCGAAAATTATAACTACAGACATTTTACTGTCTCAAAAAGATACACGGGTCATTTCAAGAGAATGGGTTATTAAAAATATACCGGAAAAATCAAAAATACTGCGGGGACCGTTTTGCCCGGAATTCCCAAACGATAATTATGTTACAACAATTGATTGGCATGATAAAATAAAAACCGGTAAGTTTTCTGAAATACAAAAAAAATTTGATTTTGTGATTACAAGTTCTCTGCATTCAGATCCGGAAGTATTTATAAAAAATTTAGAAAAATATGGAAATAAAATTTACGAAATATCCGAAGAATCAATGGGGGAATTCCAAAACCCGACAATAACAATCTGGAAATTAAAAGCATTGGAATTTCAATAATTACCACTGAAACCCGGAAAAGCGGAGACACAGAAAAAATCTTTTAATTCAGTGTTTCCTGAATTCGGTGTTTCCGTGATTGGGTTTTAAGCAAAGCCCCTGACTATCTGGAAATTAAAATGATAAATAACAAAAAAATTGCGGTAGTAATGCCGGCATATAATGCCGAAAAAACGGTTGAAAAAACTTACCGGAACATTCCTAAACATATAGTAGATGACGTTATTATTGTTGACGACAATTCATCGGACAAAACGGTTGAAATTGCAAAATCACTCGGATTAAAAACTATCATTCACAAAAAAAATATGGGATATGGTGCCAATCAAAAAACATGTTATCGGGAAGCATTAAAAAACGGAGCGGATGTAATTGTTATGATTCACCCTGATTATCAGTATGATGCACGGCTGACGCCATATATCGCGGGAATTGTTGCCGACGGTATTTGCGATGTCGTTTTAGGAAATAGAATTCGTACCAGATGGGAAGCGCTTTCGGGCGGAATGCCTGTTTACAAGTATATCGCAAACAGGATTTTAACGGCAATTGAAAATTTTCTTTTGGGACAAAACCTCGGCGAATTTCATTCGGGATTCCGGGCTTATTCAAAAAAAGTTCTTGAAACAATACGATGGGAAGATAACTCCGATGACTTTGTTTTTGACCAGCAGTTTTTAATTGAGGCGGTGGCTTGTAAATTAAAAATCGGCGACATTCCGGTTCCGGCAAAATATTTTTCCGAAGCATCGTCTATAAATTTTTTAAGAAGCTGTAAATACGGTTTTTCCGGATTATTTTTTGTTTTAAGATTTCTTTTTCACCGGGCAGGATTGATTCGCGGTAAAATATTTACAAAAAAATGACAAAAAAAATATTTTATACTCTCACCTTTTGCTGGATAGCAATCGTTATTTTTTCATATTTTTTAAGATTTCCTTTGCCTAATTTTGCGCAACGGCTTTCGGAATTATTCTTTTTAATTGTTTTGCTTTTTGTGTCGTTTCAAATCGGAAACTTTCTGTTAACTAAATTTGACTCGTCTTTAGCAACATATCTAACAATACCTTTTTCTATCGGATGCGGACTTGCAATACTTTCAACAATTACATTTTTTTTAGGTGTTTTCGGCTTTTTATATAAACCGATTTTCTATGTTCTGCTCTTAATTTTATTTATTCTCTCGTTAAAAAATTTCATATACCGAAAAAATTTGAAAATGCCTGAACTAAAGTTTCAGGAAACATTTTTAACCATAACTTTTTTTGCCTTTTTTGCAATTTCACTCGTCGGCGCATTAACGCCGCCGACATTCTACGATTCCCTTGTTTATCATCTGGCAATCCCTTTGCAGTATGTAAAAAATCACCGAATAATTAAAATTGAAACAAACCTTTTCTCAAACTTTCCGCAAAACATTGAAATGCTTTATACTATGTCAATTATTTTATGCGATGATATTCTCGCCAACCTTATACATTTTGTTTTTTTTCCTCTGATAACATTATCAATATACGGATTTTTGCGGGAAAAATACTACGGCAAAACATCAATTTTTGCATCTTTGATTTTTGCGATAACTCCGGCAATAGTTATGCTGGCATCCGGAACATACATTGATTTAGGGCTTACGTTTTATCTTTTTTTAAGTTTTGTTTCTCTTATGAAATGGACAGAAACATCAAAAAACAAATGGCTGATTTTATCCGGATTACTGTGCGGATTTTCTCTGGGAATAAAATATACTGCCGGAATTTCTGCGATAATTTTTATCTTAATAATTTTTTATACAGCCATCTCAAAAAAAGAAAATATTTTTTCAAAGATAATAATATTCGTGTCGTTTGCATTTTTGGTTTTTCTGCCATGGCTTGTTAAAAATTATATTTTTACGGGAAATCCGGTTTTTCCGTTTTATATCTTCGGTAGTACTCCTGACTATATACAAAAATATCTATCTCATGTTTCTCAACACGGAACATCCGGAGTTTTTGATTTTTTTAATTTACCGTGGAATCTGACAATGGAGGGCATTAAATTCGGCGGCGGATTTGATATTATAGGACCTTTTTATCTTGTTTTTTTACCGGTTTTATTTCTGATAACAAAAACGGACAAACTTGTAAAAATATCTTTTATTTATTTAATGTTATATTTCTTTTTCTGGTCTATATCCGCAAAGGTTTTACGCTTTCTCATTCCGATATTTCCGGTTGCCGCAATTGTTTTTTCGGTCTGCATTTTTAAGTTTATCAACGGAAGCAACCTTACTAAAAACATTGTAAAAATTATTTTATCTGTTATAATAATATCTAATTTTGCCGTATTACTATTTATACAAAATTTTATTTCTCCTTTGCCTCAATTATTCGGGAATATAACAAAGAATGATTATCTTTTTTCAAAGGTTCTTAATCCGAATAATTTTTATCCTGCCGTGAAATTTATGAACGAAACATTTGACGCTAATTCAAAAACACTTTTTGTCGGTGAAGCAAGAAATTACTATACGAATTTTACCGCGGTATCAAGCAGTCCTTTTGACCCTGATGTTTTTACATCCTTGGCAAACGATTCAAAAACGGCGGAAGAACTTTTGCTTAAATTACAAAATGCCGGCTTTACTAATCTATTCTGGAGTGAACAGGAATATGAACGACTTAAAACCGGGTTCAGACCGAATGGTTTTACGGAACAGTCAAATAAAATTATAAACATCCTCAAAAAAAAATACCTAAATTTATTGTATGTAAATAAAGGACTTTTTGTTTACGGTATTAAAAAATGATTGTATTGTTAATTGTAATTATTTTTATTGTTTGCGGGATTTTTCTCTACAAATTAAACATTCGGAAAAAAAGTGTTGAAAAAATAAAAAGAATTGAAAGATTAATTGATACGGAAAAGACGCCTGAAAAAACAGAAATAGCCGAGTATGAAAATGTTATAAACACCCTGAAAGAAAAATCCAAAAAAGCCGCGGGACTGTACCTTGTAGCGGAGTATTACTTCAGAAAAATAGATAAATCTGAAACGGAACTGAAAAAATTAAAAGATATCTATGTTGAATTAGCGGAAAAATATCCGCAGTTTGAAAAAATGGATGATGTTTTATTCAAACTCGGCAATGTTTATTTTTTTGATTATTTTAATTTCATGGAATCAATAAAGTTTTATGAACAACTGTCAAGAGAATTTCCGTCAAGCAAGTGGATAAAAGTCGCGAATGCACGGCTAAAACTTATAAAATCCGCTTATCCCAATGAAGAACCCGCATTAAAAAAATATGCACTTGCAGAAAAATTTTTTGAAGTTCAGGACTTTGATAAAACGATGGAACAACTCAAATCCATTATAACGGCATATCAAACCTCAAAACTTGCCGGAGACGCATGCTATTTTTTAGGCGACATTTTCTTTTTCAAAAAATCCGATTACAATATGGCACTAAATTATTATTCACAACTTGCCGATAAATATCCTCTTCATAGGCACGCCGGAAATGCGCAGTTCAAGATGGGAGAAACTTACAGAAAATTGCAGAAATATAATGAGGCAATAATAGCATATAAAAAATTTCTTGAGAATTATAACGACTTTCAATACACCGATTATGCCCAGTATTATATTGCACAGTGTTATGAGGAATTAAAGGACTGGACGCTCGCTTTGCGAACATATAAACTTCTTGTGACAAATTATTCCGAGAGTATCTGGGTCGGTATTGCATTAAGCAAAATTAAGAATCTGGAGAAATTAGTCAAATGAATGTCGTTCGCAAGCAAATATTCCCACAGGGACTCCCTGCGGTCGCTTTGAGACGCTTGTTAGAACTCGCGACGCTATAGTCCCGCTTTCGGGACAATTTGCTCTTAGAAAGAATAAGTCGCAAATTGAGGCTCTTCAGAAATTTCTTGCTCACTCCAAGTGGTTAAGGTGAAAAAATGATTTTTTATCTTTATTCGTTTTTAATATCTTTTATCGTAGCACTTATTACGACGCCGATTTTAATACTTGTTGCCAAAAAATATGATATTATAGACCATCCGAAAACACCGGTAAAAACACACAAAACCGCAACACCGTATCTCGGCGGGCTTGCGATATTTTTTGGTTTTGTAACTTCACTTTTTATCATAAGGTACATCACAAATTTTCCGACCGGCACGTTAAGGTCTTTGCGGGGAATTATACTCGGCTCAACTGTTATCATAATAGTCGGTTTGATTGATGACTTAAAAACTATCGGTTTCAAAGCAAAATTTTTATGGCAGATAGTCGTTGCAATTATTTTAATCAATTTTGATATAAGAATAAAATTTATCCAGCCGCAATATCTCGCGGATATTCTTACGATACTATGGGTGGTCGGAATTATAAACGCAATAAACATTATTGATATAATGAACGGGCTGGCAACCGGCATCTCGTTTATAGCAGCGATGACATTTCTTTTCATAGCGCTTCCGACGGAAGAAATATATGTTAATCTTGCAGCGGTGTCGCTTGCAGGCGGAACTTTCGGTTTTATTAAATATAATTTTCCGAATGCAAAAATTTTTATGGGTGATACAGGCAGCATGTTTCTCGGTTTTGTTTTAGCCGCCTTGTCACTGGGAACATCTTACACAAAAATCAACGATATAGCGCTTTATTCGCCGATTCTTATTTTAGGCATTCCTATTTTTGACACATTTTATGTTATGTATCTGCGATACAGAAAAGGTAAGTCGCCCTTCTTGGGAAGTAAAGATCATTTTGCACTCCGTCTTGAAGCAGCAGGATTAACCAGAAAAAATGTCGTAATTTTAATATGGCTGATTTCCATAGCTTTAAGTTTTGCGGCTTTTGTTATTTCAAGGGTTCAACTGTCTGTTGCAATTGTAATTTACATACTAATATTTGCTATATCTCTTTTTGGCGGATGGAAACTTTCTAAAATAAAAATGGAATAAATATCGCTCGGGAACAAGATGAAATTTGAAACGGTAATAATCGGAGGCGGAATCACAGGTTTATCCGTCGCATATCACCTAAAAAATAAAAATTATATCCTGCTGGAAAAAGAAAAGTCCGTCGGCGGATTGTGTAAGTCCGTCGCCGATAAAAACGGTTTTATCTATGACTATACCGGACATCTGCTTCATATTAAAAACGACTATGTAAAAAAACTTGTCAAGAACTTACTGAAAAAAAATCTTGCCTTAAAAAATCGCAATTCATGGATTTATTCAAACAATGTTTTTACCCGCTATCCATTTCAGGCAAATCTTTATGGACTCCCAAAAAAAATTGTTAACGAATGTATTGAAGGATTTGTAGAATCCAAACTTACCGCTTACCGCTTACCACTTACCACTTACTCTTTCTACGATTGGTGCTTAAAAACTTTCGGCAGAGGCATATCAAAATACTTCATGATTCCCTATAATGAAAAACTCTGGAAAATAAATCTAAAAAATTTGACAACCGATTGGCTTGGCAATTATGTTCCGCAACCGGCTTTGCAAGAAGTAATAAGGGGTGCTTTTACCGATAATAACAAGAAAATCGGTTATAACGCTACTTTTTTTTATCCTAAAACGGGTGGGATGCAATCGCTTATTGATTCGCTGAAAAAAAATATTGCCGGAATAAAGACTGATGTAAAAATATCATCAATAGACATCTCAAAAAAAATTGTTAAAACGAATAATGTTGATATACAATATAACAATCTCGTCAACACAATTCCCATGCCGGAAATTATTAAACTTATTAAACGTGTGCCGGAAAATGTAAAAAAGGCGTCAAGGAAATTAAAGTGGACGTCGGTATTGAATATAAATCTCGGTATAAAAAGAAAAAATATCTCTGATAAACACTGGATATATTTTCCGGAAAAAAAATTCAATTTTTACCGTGCCGGTTTTTATCATAATTTTTCGGAAGCGCTCTGCCCCGACGGGACATCTTCAATGTACATAGAAATTTCGTATAGAAACCGGAAAATCAGCAAAGAGAAAATGCTTAAAAAAACCATCGGCGAATTAAAATCCGCAGGAATATTAAAATCGTCCGATAAAATAATTTCGGAATGTATCTTGGATATTCCGTATGCATATGTAATTTACGATAAGAATAGAAAATCCTCACTTGAAACAATTCGCAACTACCTGCGAAAAAATTTCATATTTTCCGTCGGCAGATACGGCGGATGGCAATATTCAACGATGGAAGATGCAATTTTAGAAGGTAAAGAAATAACTAAATGGCTAAAATAAAGGTTGTCCATATTATAACACTTTTAGAATTAGGTGGCGCGCAGGAAAACACGCTTTACACCTGCGAGCATCTTGATAAAAATAACTTTGATGTTATGCTGATATGCGGAAAGGGTGGTATTTTAGACGCTCAAGCAAAAAATATAAGGGTTTACTTTGTGAAAGAATTGATACGGGAAATTTGTCCGATTTATGATTTGCTCGCTTTTATAAAAATTTACAAAATCCTGAAAAAAGAAAAACCGGATATCGTCCATACGCATTCATCAAAAGCCGGAATTATCGGACGGTGGGCTGCATATTGCGCGAAAGTTCCAAAAATAATTCATACTTTTCACGGCTTTGGTTTTAACGATGAACAAAATTATTTTGTCAGGAGAATTTATATTCTCGCGGAACGACTTGCGGCAAAAATTACGGATAAACTGGTTGCCGTTTCATACCAAAATATTTCCAAAGGACTTAAAAATAAAATCGGCAATGAACCTCAGTATACAATGATACGAAGCGGAATAAAACTGCAGGATTATCAGATAGATATTGATGTTGAAAAAAAGAAAAAGGAATTTGCAATTATAAATGAAAGTGTCGTGGGAATGATTGCCTGTTTTAAAAAACAAAAAGCACCTCTTGATTTTATAAAAACTGCAAAATTGGTGTGTACTGAAAAGCCCGATGTAAAATTCGTACTTGTCGGCGACGGAGTTTTACGAAAACGAATTGAGTCCGAAATTAAGAAATTGAATCTGAAAAAAAATGTGCTTCTTACCGGCTGGCGAAAAGATACAAATGAAATTATAAAAATTTTTGATGTCTTTGTTCTGACATCGCTGTGGGAAGGACTTCCGCGGGTAATTGTTGAATCAATGGCGTCAGGTATTCCCGTGGTTGCAACATATATTGACGGAACAAGGGAAATAGTGCAGGAGGACTTAACAGGTTTTGTCGTTCAGCCACACGAGACGGAAAAAATGGCAGAAAGAATTTTAAGGTTATTGAATAATCCCGATTTGCGAAAAAAGTTTTCGCAAGAAGCAAAAAAAAGAGTGCAGGAATTTGATATTGATTTAATGGTTTCTCAACAGGAAAAACTATATTTATCCTTGACTAATAACTTAAAAATAGTAAAATAGCAAAATTATGAATTACAAAATAACTTTAATACCAGGTGATGGAACCGGACCGGAAATTGCGGAGGAAACTCGAAAAGTTCTTGATGCAACGGGTGTTAAAATTGATTGGGAAGTTGTTGAGGCAGGAATTGACGCCGCAGAAAAATACGGCACACCTCTTCCCGAAAATGTTCTTGCATCAGTCAGAAAAAATAAGGTTGCTATAAAAGGACCGATTACAACGCCCATCGGCAGCGGCTTCCGTTCCGTAAATGTCGCTTTAAGAAAAGAACTTGATTTATATGCCTGCCTTCGCCCTTGCAAATCATACACGGGCGTAAAATCAAAATATGAAAATATAGATCTTGTAGTCGTCCGAGAAAACACCGAGGATTTATATGCCGGAGTTGAATTTCCGGCAGAATCTTCCGAATCAAAAAAAATAATTGAACTATCGGCAGGAAAAATCGGAAACGGTTCCGCAATAAGCATAAAACCTATTTCCCGATTTGCGACTGAAAGAATTGTCCGATTCGCTTTTGAATATGCCGTAAAAAATAAAAGAAAAAAAGTCACTGCTGTTACAAAAGCAAATATAATGAAATTTACCGACGGGCTTTTTTTAGAAACCGCACGGGAAGTAGCAAAAAATTATCCGGATATTGAATATGAGGAACGACTTGTTGACAATATGTGCATGCAATTAGTACAAAAACCGGAACTCTATGATGTGCTTGTTCTTCCTAATCTTTACGGCGATATTATATCGGACTTATGCGCCGGACTTATCGGCGGGCTTGGAATTGCTCCGGGCGCAAATATCGGAGAAGGACTTGCCCTTTTTGAACCGGTTCACGGTTCGGCGCCGAAATACAAGGGTTTGAATAAGGTCAATCCGACGGCGATGATTTTGTCAGGCGTTTTAATGCTTGATTATCTCGGCGAAAAAAAGGCGGCGGCAAAATTAGAAAATGCGGTAAAAACAGTAATCGCGGAAAAAAAAGTTGTAACTTATGATTTAGGCGGAACAGCAAAAACAACAGAGATGGCAGATGAGATAATAAGAAAATTAAACGGATGAAATGGAGTTAACCTTTTATGGAAAAAACGCTTGTTATCATTAAACCCGACGGGCTGTGCAAAAGATTGGTAGGGAAAGTGCTTTCAAGATTTGAAGAAGCGGGCTTTAAAATAGTCGGGTTAAAAATGCTGAAACTTACGGAAAAAATATATGATGAGTTTTACACATCACACAAAGGAAAATTTTTTTACGAGCCGTACAAAGAGTTTATGTTGTCCGCACCTATTATCCCATGCGTATTAGAAGGCAAAAATGTAATAAATGAGGTAAGAAAAATAATAGGTAATACCGATTCAAAAAAAGCCCTATCCGGAACCATTAGAAATCTCTACGGATTAAACGATAGAAGAAACATAGTTCACGCTTCCGACTCGCCTCAAACTGCAGAAATTGAAATAAACTATTTTTTTAAGGAATATGAACTTTACAGTTTTAACGATGACGACTGGAAGGAAAAAAAGAAAACCACAGATGAACACAGATAAACACAGAAGGAATCAACAACTCAAATGTAAAATCTGTGTAATCGCAGTTTCCGGCAGAGGCGGATCCGCATAAGCTTTGTGGCGGAAAAAATCTGTGTAATTTGCATTTATGAAAATTCTGGTATTAAACAGCGGTTCGTCGTCGGTAAAATACGAACTGTGTAACATAGAAAACGAAACCTGCCTTGCCGAGGGACAAATTGAGGCAATTGGAACTGAAGGCACAATTCTTGAACATTCACAAGACGGCAAAAAAACTAAACATCCGCTCGTCGCCAAAGACCATACCGAAGCGCTCAACGAAATACTGAAAATCCTTACTTCACCTGAAACAGGAATTATAAAAACTAAAAATGAAATTGCTGCAGTCGGCCACAGAATCGTGCACGGTGGCGAGTATTTTACTGAGCCGGTAATTGTTGATGAGACCGTTAAAAAAAAATTGGTAGAATGTTATGACATCGCACCGCTCCATAATCCGCATAATGTAAAAGGGCTTGAAGCGATTGAAACATTGCTTCCGGGTATTCCGCAGGTGGTTGTGTTTGATACTGCGTTCCATCAGACAATCCCGGAATACGCCTATCT
Organism: Elusimicrobia bacterium UBA4817; assembly: GCA_002402375.1. Classification (GTDB taxonomy): domain Bacteria; phylum Elusimicrobiota; class UBA8919; order UBA8919; family UBA8919; genus UBA8919. The sequence continues at coordinate 24,037 of DHFT01000024.1, forward strand.
GTATGCCTTACCATATAGAGTATATCAACAGTTTGGTATAAGAAAATACGGTTTCCACGGCATTTCAAATCAGTATGTAGCAGAACGGCTTGCTAAAATCGTAAACATACCAATTAAAAAATTGAAAATAATAAACTGCCATCTCGGAAACGGTGCAAGCGTAACCGCTATAAAATACGGCAAATCGGTTGAAACATCAATGGGATTTACGCCTCTTGAAGGACTTATAATGGGTTCAAGATGCGGCGACATAGACCCTTCCATTCCACTTCATCTTATGTCAAGAGAAGCGTTAAAGACCAATGATGTGCAATCACTTCTAAACAAGCAAAGCGGGCTTCTGGGAATATCAGGAATAAGCAGCGATATGAGAATAATTATAAAAAAAGCCGAGGATGGAAATGAAAGGGCAAAACTCGCAATTGAAATGTTCTGCTACAGAATAAAAAAATATATTTCGTCATATATCGGTGTTCTTAACGGCTGCGATTACATCGTCTTTTCGGCGGCCATTGGCGAAAGGTCGCCGCTGATACGCAAAAAAATTCTGTCAGATATGGAACAACTTGGCATTGTAATTGATGACAAAAAAAATTCTAATTGTATCCGTTGTGAAATGGAAATAACGGATGAAAAATCCCCGCAAAAGACGGGTGTGCCTTCGGCGAAAAAAATAAAAGTGATTGTAATCCCGACCAATGAAGCAATTGTAATAGCGAGGGAAACAAAAAAACTTCTTGACAATTAATTTCAAAAAAAGTAGAATAAAGCGAATTGTAACTCAATAAGGAGAAATAATTTTATGGCAAACCCGAAAAGAAGGCATTCTACGTCCCGACAGAATAAAAGAAGGGCGAACTGGAAAATTGCGGCGGAAAATTCAGGACTGTGCCCGCAGTGTAAATCACCGAAACTACCCCATCATGTATGCCCCAAGTGCGGATTTTACAATAGCGTCTCCGTTGTAAAAATCAAAGAAAAAAAAACGGAAGAACAGAAAGGCAAATAACAGATGAACCCCGCCCTTCCTGAATATAAAGAACGGGCAGGGGAAATAATATACCAGGAGGAAGAGTGGGGTGAAAATAGTTGTTGATGCAATGGGCGGCGATGGCGCTCCTGCCGTAATTATTGAAGGCGTTATCGCAGCGGCAAAAGAATACGGCGTGGAAATATTGCTGGCAGGCGATGAACATCAAATAAAAAAAGAACTGAAAAAATACAGAAATGTTCAAAACCTGCCTATAGAAATAATTCATTCGGAAGAAGTAATAACGATGAATGATTCGCCGGTTGACGCCGTACGGCTAAAACAAAATTCCTCCATAGTAAAAGGCATAAAACTTGTCGCGGAGGGCATTGCGGAAGGTTTTTTTTCGGCGGGAAATTCAGGTGCAATAAACGCAACCGCTCTCATCACACTAAAACGGATTGAAGGCGTTTCAAGACCCGCAATCGCAACGGTATTTCCGACGCTGCTCAACCCATGCGTCTTAATTGATATCGGGGCAAATGTGGACTCAAAACCAAAAAATCTTTTGCAGTTCGCAATAATGGGCGCGGTATATTACAAAAACCTTTTCAGGGTAGAGAAACCAAAAATAGGACTTTTATCCATAGGTGAAGAACCGTCAAAAGGCAATGAACTGACGCTGGCGACTTATAAATTAATTTCCAAATCCGGACTGAATTTTTTCGGAAACATAGAAGGACGGGACATACCGTATGGTAAAGTAGATGTGGTTGTCTGCGACGGATTTACGGGCAATATTGTTCTCAAATTAAGCGAAGGCATCAGCGGATTTTTGGTTCAACTTATAAAAAACGAAATGAAAAAAAATCCGCTGCGTATTATGACGGCGGCATTTATATTAAAAAGCGTCTTCAAACACATTAAAAAGAAAATTGATTACGACGAATACGGCGGAGCGCCGCTTATGGGCGTTAACGGTGTATGCATTATCGGGCACGGTTCTTCAAATGCAAAGGCGATAAAAAACGGAATACGGGTATGCATTGAGTCGGTAAAAAATAATGTAATCGGAAACATAAAAAATGAGATTGCCAAAATTAACTATCTGACAAACGGAGGAAACGGAAATGGGAATTGAAATTATCGGTATCGGCTCGTATCTTCCCGAAAAAATCTTAACCAACGCCGAATTGGAAAAAATGGTTGATACAACCGATGAATGGATTACAACAAGGACAGGAATAAAGGAAAGGCGGATTGCAAAAGATACCGAAGCAACTTCCGACCTTGCAATTCATGCAGCAAAACGGGCGATTAAAAAAGCCAACATCTCACCAGAAGAAATTGATGCAATAATCGTTGCTACAATCACGCCTGACATGTTTTTTCCGTCAACCGCCTGTTTTGTTCAAAAAGGACTCGGTGCGAAAAATGCAGCGGTTTTTGATATTGCCGCAGCATGTTCCGGTTTTATCTACGGAACCGCCATAGCAAAAGACATGCTAAAAAACGGCACTTACAAAACGGTTCTTGTAATAGGCGCCGAGACCTTATCAAGAATAACGGATTGGCAGGACAGGAATACCTGTGTTTTGCTGGGCGACGGAGCGGGGGCGGTTATACTGAAAAAAACGGATTCCGACAGCGACATCCTTTCCTCCTATCTCGGCGCCGACGGGAATGCAGGTGACTTATTGTACATCCCCGGAGGCGGCTCCCGTAATCCTGCAACGCACAAAACGGTGGATGACCGTCTTCATTATATGAAAATGGAAGGAAATAAACTTTTTAAGATTGCCGTGCGGGCAATGGCTGACTCTGCAAAAAAAGCAATTGAATTGGCAGGTATCACCTGCGACGATGTCCGACTTATAATTCCTCATCAGGCAAATATAAGAATTGTGGAAGCAGTTGGCAAACAACTTGGTGTTCCGATGGAAAAGGTTTTCTTAAATATCCAAAAATACGGAAACACATCCGCGGCGACGACACCTATAGCGCTTGAAGAGGCAATTTACGAGGGAAAAGTAAAAAAAGGCGACATCGTTGTTCTTGTTGCTTTCGGCGGCGGGTTAACATGGGGTGCGGCGGCAATAAAATTGTAAATACAAACCGCTGAGACACAGAGGTCGCAGAGAAAACATTAAAAATTATTCCTTGACTTTCTCTCTTTTTCCTCTGCGACTCTGCGGTAAACTTAATTGGAGCGAATAATGACTAAAATCACACTTGTTTTTCCGGGACAGGCATCGCAATATGTCGGAATGGGAAAAGAGTTTTATGACAAATATCCCGTTGCAAAAGAAACTTTTGATGCGGCGAATGAAATACTCGGATATGATTTGAAAAAAATTATTTTTGAGGGACCCCTTGAACAACTTACTCAGACAAAATATACCCAGCCCGCCGTTTTTGTAACATCAGTTGCCTGTTTTAAGGTTTTCACTACTCACCACTCACTACTCACTACTCACTGTCTCACGGCCGGTCATTCACTCGGCGAATACGCCGCACTGGTTGCATCGGAAGTTTTATCTTTTGAAGACGCTCTTAAACTTGTAAATGCACGAGCAAACTTCATACAATCATGCTGTGAAAAAACAAAAGGTACGATGCTGGCAATTTTGGGCGCCGAAAAAAATGTTGTAGAAGAAATTTGCACCGATGCGAGTAAGAGCGGCATAGTTCAGGCGGTAAATTTCAACGCTCCCGGACAAATTATTATTTCGGGCGAAATTGCCGCAATTGAAAAAGCAAAAGAATTGGCAAAAACAAAAAAAATCAAGGCAATACCGCTTGCCGTTTCAGGCGCCTTTCATTCTTCATTGATGAAAGAGGCAGCAGAAAAAATGGCTGAAGAACTGAAAAAATATGTTTTTAAAAATCCGAAGTTTCCTGTTGTTTCAAATTGCGATGCTGAAATTACGACGGACGGCTCAAAAATCCCGGAAAAACTGGTAAAACAAATTGCCTCTCCTGTTTTATGGATTGATTCAATAAATAAAATAATTTCTAACGGTTGCGATACTTTTGTTGAACTCGGTCCAAAAAATATTGTCTCCGGAATGATAAAGAAAATTTCACCGACGGCAAAAACATTCAACATAGAAAACGAGGCGACATTAAATGCTACGCTGGAGGCACTGAAAAATGTGTGAACAGAAACTAAAAGATAGGGTGGCAATAATTACAGGCGGGGCACAGGGAATCGGCAGAGCAATCGCCGAAAAACTCGCAGGCGAGGGAGCAAAAATAATAATCGTGGATGTGGCAGAAGAAATCGCAAAAAAAACAGCGGATGAAATATCAAAATCTCAAAATGTTGCCACACTTTCGTTAAAAGTGGATGTCTCTTCATCTATAGAAACTGAACAGATGATTAAAAAAACTGTTGAAAAATTCGGAAGAATTGATATAATGATTAACAACGCGGGAATTACGCGGGACAACCTTTTGATAAGAATGTCCGATGACGAGTGGGACAAAGTTATCGCCATCAACTTAAAAGGTGTTTTTAATTGCTCCAAAGCGGCGGCGAAAATAATGATGAAACAGCGGGCGGGAAAAATAGTCAACATCGCATCCGTTGTGGGTTTAATGGGAAATGCCGGGCAGGCGAATTACTCCGCATCAAAGGGCGGGGTAATTGCACTGACAAAAACAATGGCAAGAGAACTGGCATCAAGAAACATAAATGTTAATGCGGTCGCACCGGGATTTATCAAAACGGCTATGACCGAAAAACTTTCCGATGAGCAGAAGAAAAAATTGACCGATTTGATACCGCTTGCACGGTTGGGCGAAACACAAGATGTGGCAAATACGGTAGCATTTTTATGCACCGATGAATCATCATATATTACTGGAGAGGTAATTTCAGTCAACGGCGGAATGTATATGTGAAAACGGCAGGAAGTGGGAAGTGGGAAGTGGTTTTGCTTTAACTACTACCTACTCCCTGATTTTTTGGGGGTGTTTTATGGCAGATGTAGAAGCGAAGGTAAAGGAAATTGTGGCAGAACAATTGGGCGTAGATGCGGCAAAAGTCGTTCCAACAGCATCGTTTATAAACGATTTGGGCGCCGACTCATTAGACACGGTTGAGCTTGTTATGGCTCTTGAAGAGTCATTCGGGCTTGAAATTCCGGACGAAGAAGCATCAAAAATCACAACCGTAGGCCAAGCAATTGATTATATAAACGCACACGCAAAACAATAAAAAAATTGCAAATTGCAAAAGGAAAATTACAGATTTTACGTTTTTAATTTGTCATCTGCAATTTGTAATTATTTCTACTGGAGGATATTCATGCAAAAAAAGGTTGTAATTACCGGATTGGGTGTTGTATCTCCAATCGGTATAGGTAAAGAGGATTATTGGAAAGCATTGATGGACGGAAAATCGTCGGCAGCACTAATTACAAAATTTGACACTGCAAATTTTTCAGTCAAGTTCGCCAGCGAAGTAAAAAATTTTAATCCGGAAAATTACATAGACAAGAAAAAAGTAAGACGCATGGACAGGTTTGTCCAGTTCGCAGTAGCAGCGGCAAAACTGGCAGCAGAGGATTCAAAACTGGACTTCACAAAAGAAAACCCGGAAAGATGCGGAGTAATCGTCGGAAGCGGAATAGGCGGAATGCAAACGATTGAAGAACAGGCAAGGGTTCTTTTTGAGAAAGGTGCGGGAAGGATTTCGCCGTTTCTTATTCCGATGCTTATCACCAACATGGCGCCGGCGGAAATTGCTATGATGCTCGGGGTTCGCGGACCGAATTACGCCATTACTTCCGCATGCGCATCATCCACACACTCAATAGGCGATGCCCTGCGGTTGATGAGATACGGAGATATGGATGTCGCTATCGCCGGAGGAAGCGAAGCGGCAATAACGCCATTGGGGTTCGGCGGATTTTGTTCTATTAAAGCGCTTTCAACAAGAAATGATGCACCGGAAAAAGCATCACGGCCTTTTGACGCACAGAGAAACGGTTTCGTTATGGGTGAAGGGGCGGGAATGGTAATTCTTGAGACGGAAGAGCACGCAAAAGCGAGGGGTGCAAAAATATATTGTGAACTTGCCGGCTACGGCGCTACCGACGACGCTTATCACATAACGGCACCGGAACCAAATGCAGTTGCATCGTCAAAAGCAATGGAGTTGGCAATAAAAGACGGCGGACTAAAACCGGAAGATATTGATTATGTAAATGCACACGGAACATCCACCGAACTCAACGATAAAAGTGAAACGATGGCGATAAAAAAGGTTTTCGGAGAGCATGCAAAAAAATTAGCCGTATCCTCCACGAAATCAATGACCGGCCATCTTTTGGGAGCGGCGGGGGCGGCGGAACTTATCGCAACTGCTCTATGCATGGAAAGGGGCTTTATTCATCCGACGATAAATTATGAATTCCCCGACCCGGATTGCGACCTTGATTATGTGCCCAACAAACCGAGACAAAAACGGATAAACGCTGCAATTTCCAATTCACTCGGTTTCGGCGGACACAATTCAACACTGGCAATAAAAAGATACGAGTAAATCTTTAAAATAAGCCACAGAGGTCACCGAGAGCACCGAGAAGAACAATTAGGAATTTCTTTATAACTCTGTGAACTCTGTGTTCTCTGTGGCTAATAAAATATGCTTAATGAATTGGAAAAAAAAATAAAAATAAAATTCAAAAACCCAAAACTCTTGGATGTCGCGCTGACTCACAAATCGTTCGCAATAGAAAATAACCTGAATGAATTTAACGAGCGGATGGAATTTTTAGGCGATGCCATTTTGTCAACGGCAACCGCGGTTTATCTCTACTTAAAATATCCGAACTATGACGAAGGCAAACTCTCCAAAATAAAATCATCGGCGGTAAGCAGGACAACTCTGCAGGAAATCGCAAAAAAACTTAAACTCGGGAAATTCGTAAAAATCTCCAAGTCGGAAGAATCAACCGGCGGACGTGAAAAGGACTCAATACTTGCCAACACAATGGAAGCCGTTATCGGCGCTATTTTTCTGGATGCGGGTTACAAAAAAGCGGAAAAATTTATTCACGAATTATTAAGTAATCAAAAAATCAATCCATCGGATTATAAGTCGGAACTTCAGGAAGTAATCCAATCAAAACATAAAACGATACCGGTTTATACCGTTATAGCCGAAAAGGGACCCGACCATGATAAAACATTCAAGATAGAGGTTCGCATCGGTAAAAAACAATTAGGAATCGGACTGGGTAAATCAAAAAAAGAGGCAGAACAGAACGCCGCAAAAAATGCATTTGAGAAAATGAACTAAAGGAGCGACAAAACAATGGACTATTTTTTAACTGACGAACAAAAAATGATTGTTGAACTGGCAAGAAAAGTTGCGCAGGAAAAAATCAAACCGGTTCGGCAGGAATTTGATGAAAGCGGCGAGTTTCCGTGGGAAATTGTTAAAGAGTTATCACAAGCGGACCTGATGGGACTTTATATTCCGCAGGAGTACGGCGGGTTCGGCGGCGGGGTGATAGAGTTATGCATTGCCGTTGAGGAATTGTGCAAGGTTGACGGCGGCATAGCACTTTCGCTCGCGGCAACAGCGTTGGGAACATTTCCTATACTTTTATTCGGCACCGACGAGCAGAAGAAAAAATATCTGCCAAGAATCGCAAAAGGTGAAATACTTGCCGCATTCGGCTTAACTGAACCGGAATCAGGAAGCGATGCGGGGGCAACAAAAACAACCGCAAAAAAAGACGGGGACTTTTACATATTAAACGGAACAAAATGTTTTATCACTAACGGCGGAGTTGCAGAGGTTTATGTAATTATCGCTATGACCGATAAATCAAGGGGTTCTCGCGGAGCATCTGCATTTATAGTTGAAAAAGGAACGCCGGGATTTTCATTCGGAAAAAAGGAAAATAAAATGGGAATACGGGCGTCGGCAACCTGCGAACTGATTTTTCAGGACTGCAAAATCCCAAAAACAAATCTTTTAGGCAAAGAAGGTGCGGGCTTTATTGTTGCGATGAAAACGCTTGACCAATCAAGACCGGGAGTAGCGGCGCAGGCATTAGGCATTGCCGCGGGTGCATTGGATGAAGCCGTTGAATATGCAAAAACAAGAAAACAGTTTGACCATCCGATTTCTTCTTTTCAGGCAATACAGCATATTTTGGCAAATATGGCGACGGATGTTGAAGCGGCGCGGGCATTGATTTATTCTGTGGCGAGAGCAATTGACAAAGGCGACAAAGATGTTTCCGGGGCATCCGCGATGTGCAAACTTTTTGCATCCGATGTAGCAATGAGAGTTACAACGGATGCAGTCCAGGTTTTCGGCGGTTACGGTTATATGAAAGAATATCCTGTTGAAAAAATGATGCGCGACGCAAAAATCACGCAGATTTACGAGGGAACGAACCAGATTCAGCGAAACGTCATCGCACTTGATTTAATAAAAAAATCCGCAAAAAAGAAATAGTTAATTGCAGATAAAAAGGTAACCATATGAATATAGTCGTTTTAATCAAGCAGGTGCCGGCGACGACGGACGTTAAAATAGACGAGAAAACCGGAACGCTGAAACGGGAAGGGGTTGAGGCACAGGTAAACCCGTTTGATTTGTATGCCGTTGAAGAAGCGATTCGGCTTAAAGAAAAATATACCGGAAAGGTTATTGTTTTGACAATGGGACCTCCGCAGGCGGAAAAAGCGCTCCGTGAATGTCTTGCGATGGGTTGCGACGAAGCCGTGCTTGTTTCGGACAGGGAATTTGCCGGAAGCGACACATGGGCTACTTCCTACACTTTGGCGCAGGCGATAAAAAAAATCGGTTCTTACGAAATAATTTTATGCGGGAAGCAGGCGATTGACGGAGATACGGCACAGGTTGGTCCGGGCGTTGCCGAAATGCTTGACATTCCTCATGTTGCTTATGTCAAAAAAATAGAAAAAATAGGGGACGGAAAAATTACCGTTGAAAGAATGATGGAAGACGGCTACGATTTGATTGAATCGCCCGTTCCCTGTCTTTTAACCGTCGTAAAAGAGATAAACAATCCGCGACTGCCGTCTCTACGCGGAATGATGTTCTCAAAAAAAGCGGAAATAAAACATTTCACCGCAAAAACAGTTGAAGCGGACAAAACAAAACTGGGAATTGCCGGCTCACCGACCAATGTGATGAAGGTTTTTTGTCCGCCGGCAAGAACCGGAGGCGAAAGAATCGCGGGCGAACCGTCGGAACAAGCAGCAAAAATAGTTATAAAATTAAAGGAAGCGAAAATTATTTAAAAATCGCTCGGGAACAAATTTCTTTGAGACACTCGTCAGAACTCGTTCTGCAATTTGCTCCTGGAAAGAATAAGTCGCAAATTGAGGCTCTTCAGAAATTTTTCCCTCGCTTGCGATGGAAAGTGAGATAACTTAACTATGCCAAAAATCTATGTACTATCTGAAAAATGTTTCGGGTGCGGTCTGTGTGCGAAATCCTGTCCTTTTTCCGCAATCACAATGACCGCCAGACCTGATAAAAAATTAAAACTTGCGGTTATTGACGAAATGAAATGTAATTTCTGCGGTGCATGTCTTGATGCCTGTAAAAAATATCAGGCGATTGTAATTGAAAAAGACGACATCAGCGTAAAAACCGTAGATAAATCGCTTTATAAAAACGTCTGGGTATATGCAGAACAACGACACGGTGAAATTTCGCCGGTTGTCTTTGAACTTTTAGGCAAGGGACGGGAACTCGCCGACAAACTTTCTGTCAAACTTTGTGCTGTTCTGATGGGAAACAAAATTGAAAGCAGGGCAAAGGACTTGATAGAACATGGAGCGGATACCGTTTATCTTTACGATGACGAAATGTTGAACGAGTTTCAGGACGACCCGTATTGCGAACTTTTATCGCAACTTATTTTAGAAGAAAAACCGGAAATTATTTTGATGGGCGCCACCAATATAGGACGGAGCTTTGCTTCCAGAGTTGCGGCAAAAATTCACACCGGCTTAACAGCCGACTGCACCGGGCTTGACATTGAACCGGAAACGAGAAATCTGATGCAGACGCGACCCGCATTCGGCGGAAACATAATGGCGACAATTCTTACAAAAAATCACAGACCGCAGATGTCCACGGTCAGACATAAGGTCTTCAAAAAAGCGAGTAAAAATCCGGGCAGAAAAGGCGAAATAATCAAAAAAAAAATTGACAAAACAAAAATAAAAAACAGAACGAAATTTTTACAATTTGTCGCCGATGTCTCGCAAAAAGTGAACCTTGCCGAGGCAGACATAATCGTTTCCGGCGGAAGAGGACTCGGAAAATTGGAAGGATTTTTGCTGATTGAAGAGCTTGCAAAATCAATCGGCGGTGCAGTAGGCGCCTCGCGGGCAACTGTTGACGCCGGATGGATAGCATATTCTCATCAGGTAGGACAAACAGGCAGAACCGTTGCCCCGAAACTTTATATCGCCTGTGGAATTTCCGGACAAATCCAGCACCTCGTCGGAATGCAATCGTCGGACATCATCGTCGCCATAAACAAAGACCCCGAATGCCCGATGATGAAACTTGCCACTTACGCCATAGAAGGCGACCTCTACCAAATAATCCCGGAAATCGTTAAAGAGTTGAAAAAATAATTAGGAAGTTTGAATGTCTTGCGGGGGTTGTTTGACGGCATTCATCATGCATTTGCCTTCAAAGACGGCGCCTTCGTGAATTGAAAGCGTCCGTGATTTTATATCGCCGAAAACCTGCGCGGTTGATAAAAGTTCAAGCGTATTTGATGCAACTACATTTCCGGAAACCTCGCCGCCGATGATAACCGACTCGCCGTTCAGGTCACCTGCAACTTTTCCGGTTTTTCCGACGATAACTCCAGCGGCTTTTAGTATATGACCCTCAACCACACCGTCAACGCGGATTGTTCCCTCCGACGACATATCGCCTTTTACATCGGTACCTTCCGCGATAATCGTTTCAATTTTTCCGATGGATTCTTTTTTTCCGAACATTTTTTCCTCCGATTATTTCAATATCGCTTCCGTCAAATATCTTTTCGGATTTTGCGCGAGGCCGTTTTTCCAAACTTCATAATGCAGATGTGGGGCGGTCGCACAACCCGTGGAACCAATAAGTCCGATGGTCTGTCCTCTTTTAACTTTTTGACCCCGTTTTACAAGAATTTTCGAGCAATGCCCGTATCTCGTCATAAAACCCCACTGGTGCTCAAGTACTATCAGTTTTCCGTAACCGGGCTGCCATGCGGCAAGAAGCACTTCGCCGGCGGCGGGCGATTTTATCGGTGTGCCTCTTTCAGCCGCAATGTCAATTGCGAGATGTATCTCTTTGTATTTTTTTATCGGATGAATTCTCGGACCAAATCCGCAGGTAATTCTTCCGTGCACAGGCCAGATACAAGGCGTTGCATTCCACCTGACTTTTTCATTTTTGATAAAATTACTGGATTCCTCAAAACTTTTTTTGAGGTCCTGCGTTTCCGATGTGAGTGCGGATAAGTGCTGATTGAACTCCTGCGGCGTAATTGAAAGTTTTTTTTCGGCTAAATATTTTGTGATTCTTTCAAGTTCGCCGGCGGTGGGACCACCCGACTGAATAATTGCTTTTTTGCTTTTAAGTCCGAGCATTTTTCTTAGTTCCCTGTCCATTTCTCTCAAATTATCAGCCATCTGCCTTGTCTGGAGCATCTCTTTTGCGAAATATTCCGATTCTTTTGCGAGGATCCTGTTTTCCGTTTTCATCGCCCAATAATCAACCTGTTTATGAATAATAAGTCCCGCCCAAGCAAAAACTCCGACAAAAATAAAAAATATTACGAGCAAAAATTCTTTTGAAACAATAAGCGTAATCGGTTTTGCGGTTGAGTGCGGCACAATCATCATCGTCAGCATTTTGTGTTTTGTTTTTTTCATTTTCATAGAGTCCTCCGGTACAAAGATAATCAGTACTCCACCATAAGTATAAAGAATTTTTCCCGTTTTGTCAAGAATTATATTGATTTTTGCCCGATAAAATAATATACTGTAAAAGTTATGGAAATTCCGAAGATTTACGAACCGAAAAATGTTGAAGCAAAATGGCTGAAAGAGTGGGAGAATAAAAAACTTTTCCATTCCGAGCCGGACACATCAAAAAAACCATTCTCTATCGTAATTCCTCCGCCGAATGTCACCGGCTCGCTTCACATAGGACACGCCTTAAATAATCTATTGCAGGACATAATTATTCGTTTTAAAAGAATGAACGGATTTAACGCATGCTGGATTCCCGGAACCGACCACGGCGGAATCGCCACGCAAAATGTAATGGAAAAGGAACTCAAAAAACAGCATAAAAAACGGGATGATTTCAGCCGGGAAGAATTTGTCAAAATGATGGAGGGCTGGGCGGAAAAAACCGGCGAAACAATCATATCGCAACTTCACAAATTAGGATGCTCATGCGACTGGGACAGGTTATGTTTTACAATGGACGAAAAACGAAAAAAAGCGGTGAATTATGCTTTCATCAAACTTTACGAAAAAGGACTGATTTACAGAGATACGCGGTTCGTTGATTGGTGTCCGCGATGCGAAACCGCTCTCAATGAAAGCGAATACGAGCAGGAAGATGAAAAAGGAAAACTTTGGTATGTTAAGTATCCGATAGAATCCGGAAGTCGGAAGTCGGAAGTCGGAAGTCGTGAACCACTTACCACTTACCACTTACCACTTACTGACTTTATTACGGTCGCTACCACCCGGCCGGAAACTATGCTCGGCGACACCGCAGTTGCCGTAAATCCGAATGATGAAAGATATAAAAAATTCGTCGGCAAAAATGCGGTGCTGCCGCTTGTCAACCGGATAATTCCTATAATTACCGACGAAGCGGTTGATATAAAATTCGGAACGGGCGCCGTAAAAATAACTCCGGCGCACGACCTCAACGACGACACTATGGCAAAAAAACATAACCTTGTCTATATTGATGTTATAGATAAAAAAGCAAAAATTACACCGAACATAATTCTTGACTTAAAAAAACAGACCATAAAAAACAACGAGGTCTCCGACTTAATCGGCAAAGACAGGGACGAAGCAAGAAAAATTTTGATAGAGCGATTAAAAGAAAAACAATTTTTAGAAAAAGAGGAAAACTATACCGGACCAAAAAAAAGATGTTACAGATGCGATACGCTCGTTGAGTCATTTAATTCAAAACAATGGTTTCTGAAAATGTCCGATATGGCAAAGCGGGCTATTGAAGTTGCCCAAAAAGGAGAAACAAAATTTTTCCCGGATAAGTGGCTGAAACCTTATATTCTTTGGCTTGAAAATTTGAAGGACTGGTGTATTTCCCGTCAGATATGGTGGGGGCACCGGATTCCGCTTTGGTATTGTAAAAACAGTTCACGAGTTCATGAATTCACGAGTAACACATCAACGCATCAACTCACTTCTTGTCCGCCGATACCATCTATAGAAAAACCGGAAAAATGTCCGCAGTGCGGCAACACCGAATTTATCCAGGATCCTGACGTGCTTGACACTTGGTTCTCGTCGGCACTATGGCCATTGTCCGTTTTCGGCTGGCCAGAAAATCAGTCCGAAGTCCAAAGTCCAAAGTCCAAAGT
>DHFT01000044.1 GCA_002402375.1 Elusimicrobia bacterium UBA4817
AGTACCTCTATTTCATAATACAAGGGATGATGATTGAAAAAATCAGGAGCAAGATAGATAGGATAGACGAAGGAATACTTAAACTTCTAAACGAAAGAGTGAAACTTGCGATTGAAATCGGGAAGATTAAATCGCAGAAAAAAGAAGATATTTTTGCGCCGGTAAGGGAGAAAGAGGTTGTATCAAATTTAGTTAAACGGAATAAAGGACCATTACCAGATGAGTGTCTATCAGATATATTTCAGGAGATAGTGAATGTTTCTCGCTCAATCCAAAAAAAGTTGAAGGTATCTTATTTTGGTCCCGAGGCAACTTTTACGCATCTTGCAGCAATAAAAACTTTTGGTAAATATGTTGATTATATTCCCGTTGAATCAATCAAAGATGTTTTTACCGAAATAGAAAAAGGTCGTGCCGACTACGGGGTTGTGCCGATAGAGAATTCAACCGAAGGTGTTGTAAATCACACACTGGATATGTTTGTTGATTCCGATTTGAAGATTACATCGGAAATATTTCTGGAAATTTCCCATTATTTGTTGTCCAACGAAACTTCAATTCAAAAAATAAAAAAGGTTTATTCTCATCCTCAGGCGATTGCACAGACAAGAAATTGGATTGAAAAAAATCTGAAAGATATTAAAGTGGTGGAAGTTGCTTCTACTTCCGTCGCTGCCCGTCTTGCCAAAAAAGAAAAAGGCACTGCTGCAATATCTTCAGTTGTTGCAAGCGAAATTTACGGACTTAACATACTTGCGAAAAACATAGAGGACTATAAAAATAATTTCACAAGATTTCTTGTAATAGGCAGGCAAAATCCGCCGTCTTCAGGACACGATAAAACATCAATAATGTTTTCTGTAAAAGACCGTGTCGGTGTGCTTCACGATACGCTTGTCCCGTTTAAAAAATACGGACTTAATCTTACAAAAATTGAATCCAGACCGACAAAAAAAAAGGCATGGGAATATATATTCTTCGTTGATTTCGTGGGTCATATTGACGCTCAAAATGTAAAAAAGGCGTTATCGGAACTTGAAAAAAGTTGTTCAGTATTGAAAGTTCTCGGTTCCTATCCGGTTGGAGAATAATATATGAAAAATTTTGTCAGAAAAAATATCTTGAATTTTCAGCCGTATATTCCCGGCAAACCCATTGATGATGTCCGGCGTGAATTCAATCTTAAAAGGGTTATTAAAATTGCTTCTAACGAAAATCCGTTAGGGCCATCTCCGAAGGCAGTTCATGCAATAAAAAGAATGATAAATAAAATTCATATCTATCCCGACGGTTATTGTTTTGAGTTAAGAAAAAAAATTGCTGAAGTTTATAATGTTGCGGAAAATCAAATTATTTTCGGAAATGGCACCGACGAAATAATAGAGCTTATCGGAAAAACATTTCTAAATCCGGAGGATGAAATAATCATATCGGAACATGCGTTTATCAGGTATAAAATGGCTGGTGACTTAATGGGATGTAAGGTCATTGAAGTTCCGATGAAGAATTTGAAACACGATTTGGACGCAATGGCAACCGCTGTAACAACAAAAACAAAAATCGTATTCATTTGTAATCCGAACAATCCGACGGGAACATATAATACAAAAAAAGAATTTGAAAATTATTTTTCCAAACTACTTGCTGCCCGTCGCTCGCCACTCACTTTTATTGACGAGGCATACTCCGAATATGCGGACGAAAAAGATTATCCGCTTGGGCTTGATTATCTCAAAAAAGGACTTAATGTAATGTTTTCAAGAACATTTTCCAAAATATACGGTCTTGCGGGTTTAAGAATCGGATACGGAATTGCATCAGCAGAAATTATATCATATCTTGAGAGAATTCGCCCGCCGTTTAATGTGTCTTCCGTCGCCCAAGCAGGCGCCGTTGCTGCCTTGGACGACCGTCAGCATATTAAAAAATCCAAAGAATTAGTTTCACACGAAAAAAAATATCTATATGAAGAACTTGAAAAAATAGGGCTGGAATATATCCCGTCCGTTGCAAATTTTATTTTAATAAATGTTAAGCAGAACGGACAGATTATTTTTGAAAAACTTTTAAGAAAAGGCATAATCGTAAGGGCGATGGGGGAATACGGACTTAAAAATTACATAAGAGTAACCGTCGGCACTCCGTCGGAAAATAGAAAATTTATCAAGGAGGTTACAAAAGTAATATGATTTTAACATTAAAGCCGCCCGCGACAAAAAAAGATGTGGATGCGATTTGTAAAAAAATTAAGGAATTGGGTTTTGCCCCGCATTTGTCAAAGGGGAAAGATGTTACCGTTATAGGGGTTATCGGGCAGAATGCCATTTTAAGAAGAGACGTTTTTGAGGCGATGGACAGCGTTGCCTTTATTACCCCGATTTCAAAACCGTACAAAATTGTAAGCCGTGAATTCAAAAAAGAAAATACCGTCATAAAAATCGGCGACATAAAAATCGGCGGGCATAACATTGTCGTCGCGGCCGGTCCCTGCTCCGTTGAAACAAAAGAATTGCTTTTTGAAATTGCAAAGAAGGTAAAAATTTCCGGTGCAAGTATGATAAGAGGCGGGGCATTCAAGCCGAGGACATCTCCTTATGCGTTTCAGGGCTTGGGAGAAAGGGGATTAAAATATCTCGCCGAGGTTAGCAGAGTGATGGAGATGCCTGTTATTACGGAAGCGATGAATGTGAATCAGGTCTCGCTTGTTGCACGGTATGCCGACATTGTACAAATAGGTGCAAGAAATATGCAGAATTTTGACTTACTGAAAGAAGCCGGGAGAACGAAGAAACCGGTTTTACTTAAACGGGGACTTTCGGCGACTATTGAAGAATTTTTAATGGCTGCGGAATATGTCATGTCACAAGGAAACTACAACGTTATTTTGTGCGAAAGAGGAATCCGGACTTTTGAGACATCAACCAGATTCACGCTGGATTTAAGTGCCGTGCCGGTGATTAAAAAACTTTCGCATCTGCCGGTTTTCGTGGACCCGTCGCACGGATTGGGTGTCCGCGAATATATTCCCGCTATGTCCAAAGCGGCAATCGCATGTGGCGCCGACGGTTTAATAATTGAAGTTCACCCGCATCCGGAAAAAGCATTATCCGACGGTCCGCAATCGTTGTTACCGGAACAATTTGATAAAATGATGAATGAACTAAAAGCAGTTGCAAGAGCGGTGGGCAGAGAAATATGATAGTTTCAATAATCGGTGTCGGACTTATCGGCGGGTCAATAGGATTGGCAATTAAGTCGGAATTAAAAGTTAAAAAAGTTATTGGTATAGGAAGAAATCTTAAACGATTGAAACTTGCCAAAAAAATCGGTGCGGTTGATGAAATTACTACCGACATAAACGAAGGCGTTAAGAATGCCGATATTGTTTTTGTCTGTCTTCCCGTCGGACTTATCGCGGAAACAGTAAAAAATATTCTACCGGTTTGCAAAAAAGGTGCGATAATTACGGATGTCGGCAGTGTAAAAGAACCAATCGTTTCAGAAGTAGAAAAGTTTTTAGATACTTCCTACTCCCTACTCCCTACTCCCTGCCATTTCGTCGGCGGTCATCCGATTGCCGGTTCGGAAAAAACATCGGTGAAATATGCATCGAAAAATCTTTTTGAAAATGCGGTTGTCGTTCTTACACCGACTAAGAAAACGGATAAGAAATCTTTGGATATAGTAAAAAAACTTTGGGAAAAAATGAAAGCAAAAGTAAAAATTATGTCACCTGCCCGCCACGACAAAATCCTCTCTATTACGAGTCATCTGCCGCACGCCGTAGCATTCGCTCTGGTAAATTCGGCGGATAATTTTGAATTTGCCGGGAACGGTTTCAGAGATACAACGCGTATCGCATCTTCCGACCCTGAAATGTGGGCGGATATAATTTTTAATAACCAAACAAATGTTCGGCAAGCCATAAAAAGAATAAAGTTTGAATTGGAAAAAATAGAAAAAGCAAAGACAAAAGAGGAACTTGCTAAAATTTTCAGAAAAGCCAAGCAGAAAAGAGATTACTATGTTCATAAAAGGTGAAATAGAAGTTGCACCGGACAAATCAATATCACACAGGGCGTTGATGATTTCCGCAATTGCAGAAGGCACTTCCCGTATAAAAAATTTCTTAAAAGCAGACGACTGCATTTCCACAATGAACTGCCTTAAAAAACTCGGCGTAGATATTGCCGAAAAAGACGGAGAAATTATTGTAAAGGGAAATGGTTTGAAATTAAAAGGGTCATCGGCGATTTTGGATGCGGGTAACTCAGGGACGACTGTTCGGCTTTTATCGGGAATTTTAGTGGGACAAAATTTTACGACTAAAATTACAGGAGATGAATCGCTTTCAAAAAGGCCGATGAAAAGAATTGTTGAGCCGCTTGAAAAAATGGGAGCGAAAATGAAATCAAAGAACGGGTATTTGCCGATTGAAATTGAAGGCGGAAATTTGAAACCGATAAATTACGATTCAAAAATATCTTCCGCACAGGTAAAATCGTGCGTTTTGTTTGCGGGGCTTTCTGCCGCCGGTGTTACCAGTTTTACCGAGCCGGAACAATCCCGCGACCACACGGAAAGAATGCTGAAAAATTTCGGTGCGAAGGTAGAGATTAATAAAAATACGGTTTCAATAAAAGGCATTGCAAAACTTCATCCTTCAGATGTTTTTATCCCGGGTGATATTTCTTCCGCGGCATTTTTTGTGGTTGCAGTAGCAATAGTCAAGAATTCAGAATTAAAAATAAAAAATGTCGGTGTAAATCCGACAAGAACAGGAATTATTGATGTTCTAAAAAGAATGTGCGCAAAAATTGAAATTGAAAATAAGAGAGAAATTGCCGGCGAACCGATTGCCGATATAATTGTAAAGTCATCTGATTTGAAATCAACAAACATTGAACGAAGTGAAATACCGCTTTTGATTGACGAAATTCCGATAATCGCGGTAGCGGCGACCCAGGCGGAAGGAATTACAAAAATAACAGGTGCAAAAGAACTCCGCGTGAAAGAAACGGACCGTTTGAAAGCGATGTCATCAGAATTAAGAAAAATGGGTGCGGATATTCAGGAACTTGAAGACGGCTTGATAATAAAAGGCCCGACAAAATTAAAAGGTGCGAAAGTTGATTCATACAAAGACCACAGAATTGCGATGTCGTTGGCAATCGCTTCGCTTATTGCCGAAGGCAAAACCGAAATTTTAGATAAGGACTGCGTAAACATTTCGTTTCCCGAATTTTGGTGTTTATTCGGAAAAATCAAACAATGAGGAAAAAAATTGTTGTAGCGATTGATGGGCCTGCGGGTGCCGGGAAATCAACGATAGCGAAAATCGTCGCCAGAGAACTGGGTTATCTTTATATTGACACGGGTGCTATGTATCGTGCTATTACTTGGAAGGCGATGGCTAATAAAATTGACTTGCGGGATGAAAGAAAAATCGTTGAGATGTCAAAGAAGACCGGTATTAAACTTGTTCAGTCGGATGATAATTTGAAAATTTTTGTAGACGGTAAAAATGTTTCCGAAAAAATCCGCTCCGAAAATATCACAAAGAACACAAATACCATCGCGGCAATTCAAGGGGTTAGGAAAATTTTAAGAGATAAGCAGCGGCTTCTTGGCAGAAATGGCGGGGTTGTAATGGAGGGAAGAGACATCGGGACTGCGGTTTTTCCGGCTGCTGAAAAAAAATTTTATCTTGATGCTAAACCGAAGGAACGGGCAGTAAGACGTTGGAGCGAACTTAAAGCAAAAGGCAAAAGGGTCTCACTTAAAAAAATCGCCGAAGCGATAAGAAAAAGGGATTATCGCGACATACACAGAGGAATTAGCCCGCTTAAGAAAGCAAAGGATGCTATCGTTATTGACTCAACATCTCTGACGCAAAGACAGGTTGCACAAAAAATACTTGACAGAATCACGGAATCAAACGGATGATATATTGGCTGGGCTGGTTAATTTCAAGAATAATTTTTAACACAGTTTATCGTCGGAAAATAATCGGCTTAGAAAATTTGCCTAAAAGCGGTTCATATATTTTAGCCGCAAATCACAAAAGTTATGCCGACCCGCCCCTTGTGGGAAGTTGCATAAAGAAAAAAATATACTACATCGCAAAAAAGGAACTTTTTAGAGTTCCCGTTTTCGGCTGGCTTATAAAAAAAGCGAATGCGTTTCCGGTTGACAGGGACACTGCCGATGCCGGAGCATTAAAGAATGCATTGAAAATTTTACAGTCGGGAAATATACTTTTGGTTTTTCCCGAAGGCACACGATATAAACCGGGAAAAATCAGAAAATTAAAAAACGGTGCAGCGATGCTGTCAATTGCTTCAAATTCGCCGGTTGTCCCTGTTGCCATAATAAACTCCGACAAACTTTCAAGTTTCAAAAAAATAAAAATAAAATTCGGCGTTCCTATGAGATTTGAATCCACAGAAAATTACGACGTAATCACGAATAAAATAATGTCGGAAATAGAAAAGTTGAAAAATGAACCCCGCCCTTCCTGCATAAAACAGAAAGGTGCCGGGTAAAATTAGGGAAGGAAGGGCTGGGTGAAGATATTAATCGCTAAAAATTCCGGTTTTTGTTTCGGCGTCCGTCGTGCTATAGATATTGCTTTGAGCGTTTCAAAAAAATCCGGCAGTGTCTATACGATAGGTCCCATAATTCATAACCCGCAGGTGGTAGAGGAACTTGAAAACAAAGGCGTAAAAGTTATTCGGAAATTGTCGGATATAAACTCTGGGAGCATAATAATCCGTGCCCATGGTGTTCCGAAAAATATTTTTGATGAAGCGAAAGCGAAAGGCATAAAGATATTGGATGCCACTTGTCCGTTTGTTACGAGGTCTAAAAATTATGCAGAAAAACTTGCAAAAGAGGGTTATAAAATAATTATAATAGGAAATCCGAAGCATCCGGAAATAAAATATATTTTTTCGTATCTGCCGAAAAATACCGTTATATTGAAGACAAATGAGGACATAAAAAAACTAAAATTTTTTCCGAAAATAGGCATCATTACACAAACAACTCAATCACCGGAAAACTTTATAAAAATTGCTGCCGGACTTCTCGGTTATTCAAACGAGTTCAAGATATTCAATACTATTTGCCCCGACGCTATAAACAGGCAGAAGGAAACAATGAAAATGGCGGGGAAGTGCGATGTTATGTTTGTCATCGGAGGAAAAAATTCTGCGAATACCAAACGGCTTGCCGCCATTTCAAAAAAAATCCGAAAAAAAACTTATCACATAGAAACGGCGCAAAATTTAAAAAACGAATGGTTAAAAAATGCGAAATGCGTCGGAATTGTTGCAGGTGCTTCAACACCGGATTGGATTATAAAAGAAGTAGTTAGAAAAATAAAAAAGGAGGATAGGAAAGTAGTATGGAAGAGATGATGATGGATAAGATGCCCGATATTCAGGAACTGAAACCGGGTCAGATTGTGAAGGCAAAGGTTATTGCCGTTATGAACGGTCAGGTTGTTGTGGATTTGGGTTTAAAAAGGGACGGTTTTGTGAGTGTCGTTGATTTTCAGACATTGCCGGAAATCGGCTCGGAGATAGATATATTTGTAAGCCGTCTGGATTCACGGGACGGGTCTCCGGTTATTTCTTACACGAAGGCAAGAGATATTGTGGTGTGGAAAACTGCCGATGAAAATTTTAAATCAAAAAAAATAATCCAGGGTAAAATAACCAAAAAAATAAAAGGCGGCTATGAGGTGGATGCAGAAGGTATCCCTGCATTTATGCCGTCTTCCCAACTGTCAAAAAAATATTCGTCAAAACCGGTAGGGATGACTATTGATGTAAAAATCACCGAGTTTGATAGAAAAAGTAAAAATGTCGTCGTATCAAATAAAATCGTAGAAAAGGAAAAAAATGAACTTGAAAAACAAAAAGTGCTTTCTTCAATTAAAGAAGGCGACATCATAAAAGGTAAGATTGCAACTATTACCGCCTTTGGGATTTTTGTGGATATCGGCGGTATTGACGGGCTTCTTCATATTAATGATGTTTCATATAAACGGATTGAAAATCTTTCCGAAATATACAAAGTCGGCGACGAATTAGAAGTTAAGGTTCTGAAATTTGACCCCAATGAAAACAAAATTGCACTCGGCTTAAAACAACTTCAAAAAAATCCATGGGACGATGTTGAAAAAAATTACAAACCGGGAATGAGGGTAAAAGGTAAAATAACATCGCTTACTTCGTTCGGTGCTTTTGTTATGCTGGAAGACGGCGTGGAGGGGCTAATTCATGTTTCCGATATTTCATGGACGGAAAGAATAGCCCATCCGAAAGATGTTTTTGAGGCAGGACAAGATATAGAAGCGGTTGTGCTTGATTCCAGCCAAGAAAAGCAAAAGGTTTCTCTGAGTTATAAAGCGATTTTTGAGAATCCTTTTGATAAGTATGAAATTGGGAAAGTAGTCCAAGGACATATAATAAAATTGATGGATTTCGGCTGCATCGCGCAACTTGAACAGAATATCCACGGGTTTATTCATGTATCTGAAATTTCTAAAACCCGAATTGACAAGCCGTCGGATGTGCTTACCGTCGGCGAGGATGTCAAAGGCATTATCGTCAAAGTGGACAAATCAAAAAAACGGATAGAATTGTCTCTTAAGCAATATGAAAAAGAACAGGAAGAACAGGATATAAAGGGTTTTCTCAATTCGCAAGAGACAAAAATTAAATTTGCAGATTTGATAGAGGAAGATGAGGCAAACAGATAAATGTAGCCCCCGACTTGTAGCCGCAGGTTTTAACCTGCGGGGGGTGAGCGAAGCGAATAATGAAAAAATTTCTGTTGTATTTTTCTGTGTTTTTGATAATTGCTTTTTCCGGTTTTCTAACTTTCCGCAAAAAAGAGGAATTTCTTAAAAGTTCCACACAATACTTGCCAGTTGAAAAACTCAACAAGATTATAATTAATACCCGTGCACGAATTGAGGAAAATCCGGAAGATATTTTTTCTTACATTGAATGTGGAATTGCCCTCTATCAGAAAGGTAAAGATTATTATCCGGAAGCGGTCAACCAATTGCAAAAAGCACTTAGATTGGGAGCGGTTGATATAAGGATGTTTTTTTATCTTGCTATTATGTATGACGAACTTAATCTAACAGATAAGGCATTTAATTATTACGAAAAATTTTTAAGAAACCGCCCGCAGGATTTTTACATGCGTCTGCGATACGGTAATCTTTTTTTTCGTCTGAACAGGTATGAATCTGCTTCGGAACAGTATGAGACAGCGTTGTCACTTGAGCCTAAAAATCAGATGGCACTGCTCAATCTTGCACTGTCTTACAAAGCAAGGGATATGTATGATGAATCGCTGGAAAAATTCAAACTGGCCCAGGCGGTAAACCCGGTTCTTTCGCCGGAAATTTTGATAAAAATAGCAGAGACATATTTAATAAAAAAAGATTTTATATCCGCTGAAACATATTACAAAAAAGTGATTGAAAAAAAACCGAATTCCTCTGCGGCATTTTTGGGTTTGGGCGAAACATATCTGAATATGAACAAAAAACCGGAAGCAAAAAATTGTTTCCAAAAAGTTCTATCAATCGAGCCGAGCAATTTTGAGGCAAAAAAATATCTTTCAATAAAATGATTAAACGCAGATTATCGCAGATTTATAAACGCAGATTAATGCAGATTTCCATCTGTGTAATCTGTGCTTTCTATCTGTGTAATCTGTGTTTTTCTGAAAACAAAGTTATTACCGACGTTAAAAAATGGGAATACATTGAGACGGAGCACTTCAAAATATATCATTATCCCGAGTGCAAGGAACTTTTACCGGTTATTTCGGAAATATTGGAAGAGACATTCAATAACACAACCCGTTTTTACGAATACCGTCCTTCAAAAAAAATCCCGTTTTTTATTTACAGGAATCATAACGAATTTGAACAGACGAATATAGTTGACGTCGGCGAAGGCACCGGCGGAGTAACGGAGGCATTCAAAAACCGGTTTATCGTCTATAACGACGGTTCGGTAAGATGGTTAAGAAACGTAATACCGCATGAGTTCACGCATGTTATGCAGTTCACAGTTCTTTACGAGGAATCTCCGCTTCTTAAAGCACTGCGTCTTTCCCGCGGGATTTTCATACCTTTATGGATGATGGAGGGAATGGCGGAATATAACACGGGTGAAACGGATGCTACGACGAGGGGAATGGTTATCAGGGATATGGTTTCAAATAAAAATGTGATATCGCTGAAAAATTTAAGCACTTTCAATCACCTTAAACCCCACCAGATAACACCCGCATATAAACTTTCCGAGACGGCGTATCATTTTTTAGTTGATGAATACGGTCCAGACAAACCGCAAAGAATTCTCAAGGTTTTACGCGACAAATTGGATACGACCTCCGCTTTTATTGATATATTGAATATAACGCCGGGGTTATTCATTGAAAAATGGGAAGAATGGCTGACCGAGACCTACGAGGATAAAATAGCCGGTTTTAAGGAAGCAAAGGATTACGGGGTAAAAGTGACTTCTGATAACGGCGATAACATTCCGGACTCCAATACCAACCCCGCTATTTCTCCGGACGGTAAATCAATAGCATATATTACCGACGATGATGGGACCAATAAAATCGTCGTTATGGAATTTGATACTAAAAAGAAAAAAAATGTAGCCCTCGGCAACAGTTCGGAAATAGACGTTATACATAATGAAAAAATCTCTTTTTCTCCGGACGGAAACATTCTGGCATTCTCCGGGGAAAAAACACAGAAGGACTATATTTTTATTTACGATATTGAAAATGAAAAACTTAATAAATTGCCTCTTGACATATTTACAGTAAAATCACCTTCATTTTCCCCCGCCGGCAAAAAAATAATTTTTGTCGGAATGGAAAGGGCATATAACGATATTTATGAATTCAATTTTGAGGATAACTCGGTGAAAAAAATAACGGATGACCCAGAAAATCAGTTATCGCCTTCCTATAGCCCCGACGGCAATTTTATTGCGTTCTCGCAGGAGGATACCGATACATATCAAAGCGACATTTTTTTGTTTGATTCCGCTACCGGCGAAAAAATTCGTCTTACCGATTTTCCCGGTAATGAAACCGAACCGGTTTTTTCCGCGGATGGCGAGTGGATATTTTTTACATCGGATGAAAACCCCGGTTCGCCCGTTAACATCTATACTGTGTCCGTTGACGGTAAAAAAATTGAAAAATGTACGAATTTATTGACCGGTGCATTTAATCTGTGTACTAACCCCGACGGTAAAAGTTTACTATTTGTAAATTACAGAAATTTCAGGAAAGATGTTTATATCGCGGACATTTCAAAATTTAACTGCGAAGGAGCGGAGGTTAATGCGGTTGATCCCGCGGTCGCAATATCAACGGGAACCGGTTATTTGTCTTCGCCCATATTCCCGTATCGTTTCAAACCGTCGCTTGATATTCTGGTGCCGTTTGTAATGTATCATTCCGAGTACGGGCTTTTTCTTGCGACATACTGGCAGGCGTCGGAATTGCTGGGCGACCACCAGATATATAATCAAATTTTATATTCTTCTGCCGACGGGGAATTACAATATACCGTCGGTTATTCTTACCTGAAGTGGCGCCCGCAATTTCTTTTTTCATCCGTCGGCGAAAATACCGAATATCTTACGACTTCCGAAGAAACATACCGGGAGAAGGAACACACCCAATCGTTGGCGGTGATTTATCCGTTAGACAGATATAATTCGCTTTCCGCATCGGTTTCAACGAAAAAATATACCGAAGAAAATACTACGGCGGACGAAACGATCGCCGACCAGCGAACGAACAGATATTCCGTTGCTTTTGATAGAAATACCGTAACGGGCAAATATCTCTATGCCCGGTTCGGTTCAAATTTGCGATTGCTGTTCAGAAATGCACTCACGTTATATGACGGTGACATTGAGTATAAAGAATATATAATAAGGTATGAAAAATACTTTCCTGCTTTTTCCGAAAGCGCCGCTATTTTAGGAGGTCTTTTTGCTTCAAGTGAGGGCTCGGATAAAAGATTTTTTCGTTTGCCCTTGCGGGGTTTTTCGCAATCGGACGGTTACTATAACCGTATTATTGCAACGACCATTGAATACAGATTTCCGATTTTAACACTTGAAAATATCTGGCCTATATCGGATTTTTTTCTGAAATCAATAAATACATTTTTCTTTACCGATAATAGTTTTGGTTTTAATAATACACAAGATTACCAAAACATCACAATTGACGAAATTAAAAACAGCGTCGGCAGCGGCGTTCGTTTCTATACTTTTTTGGCGGGTTATTTATTACCCATTACGGTTGAGTATGCCAAAAGAACGAACGATTTCGGCGACAGATGGAGTTTTTCACTCGGCGTATCGCTTGCTTATTGACTTAATGTCTCAAATTTTATAAAATCTCACAGCAAATAATTTATGCAAAATTCAGCGTTAAATATTATAATTCCCGAAAATTTTTGTTATACTTGTTTGCCCAATTGCGCCGTTTGTTGTAAAAATTGGAGTATAGATATTGATGAGGAAACATACAAAAATCTCTCAAAGGTTGAGTGGGAGAAAATTTCGGAAAAGTTTGTCGGCAGAAAAAAGTTCATTGAAGAAAACAATAGAAAATATTTTGAACTTATAGACGATAAATGTATTTTTTTGGATGATGACAAATATTGCCTGATACATAAAAAATTGGGGTTTGACGCTAAAACCAGCACATGCAAAATCTATCCCTTTAAGTTCATAAAAACCGCGGACGGCATTATTGTCCGTCTTTCTTTTGTGTGTCCGTCAATAATAAAAAATACCGGTATTCCACTTGAAGAACAAATTGCCGAAATAGAAAAAATTGCGTCTTTGAAACCAGAACAGATGAGACGGATAAATGAAACGGTTGCCGTGAACGAGGATTTCAAAATCAGTTGGCCCGACTATAAAAAATTAGAAAATTTTATTCTTGATTTGCTGAAAACAGGCAATAATTATGAAAGTTCCTTGAAATCCGCCGCAAAATTTTTAAGAATTGTTCTTGAGGGATTGAAAAAAAAGGAAGAAATTTCCGGGATATTGGAGAAAATTGATAAAAAAAATTTATTTGTCCGAATGGACACCTCCGGGGAAAAAAAAGAAAATGACGATACCTTTACTAAAAAACAACGGTTATACTATGCGCTTTTTGTGGGATATGAGTTTGTCGGTCGGGCAAAGGGTTCAGTTTTTAAGAAGTATAGCAATCTTGTAAAACTTATTCTTAAAAAGGGAACACTGGAATTAAACGGTAAAAAGTTTGATGTTTCCCGTGTGGACCAAACATATTTTAATATTGAAAATAAAGAAAACATGAAACTGGTAAAAAAATATATTGAGCATTTAATTTTTACAAAATGGCATCTTTTACCGACGGATTTTTCAACTCCGAATCTCGTATCCGGCTATTCGCTTATACTTGTAATATATGCGATTGTAAAATGGTTTTCAAAGGCATTTGCCGTGTTACGAGGCACATCTGTCGTGGAACTCTGCGATGTAGAAAACGCAGTTTCAATTGTTGATTTGAACTACGCAGGACACATCACAAAAGAAACGCTTTTTTTAAACAGTCCGGTTTTTTCCAAAATCTGCAATCTTTTAATTTCACAAAATAATTTTGAGGAGATAATTATCTGATGTTTCCGATTTTTTTAATCAACATAGCAGTCCCTATCATAGCGGGAGTCGTCTATTTTATGATGGCGTTTGAAGTCAGAAAAACCGGCAAAATAAGACAGATTATATTCGGGGAAATCGGCTATAAAAAAGTTTTTGATGCTTTTGTTTTATTCGGAATATATTTTACAACCCGCCCTTTACAAAACATAATCGGACCGTATCCGTGGCCGATGATAATAAACAGTGCGAGACAGTTTTTTCTTATGGCAATCATTTCTCCTGCGATACTTGTCGGCATATTTTACTGGGATTCCGACGAAGGTGACCTTCCGCATGCGGTCAAAATCGCATCTTATTCCGTCGGATTTTTAATGGCTGTGGTATTTATTCTTGTGAACATTGCCGCCATAGATAGTTCAAAAATCATCGCTTCATTCAACGGCTTAAAATTATATGATGCGGTATGGTTTGCCGGTGGTCCCCAGAAAATTGAATTTATATTGATTCATCTCGTATCGCAACTTATTTCGCCCGTCGGGTTTTTTGTGCTTTCCGTTGCAATAGTTCGGCGGCGCCGGCATAATTATCCGGTTGACAGCATCTACAATCAAATGTCTTTGAAGTGGAGGTATCTTGAAATAGGTCTTGAGATATTTATTGTTTCAATGCTTGTCGCCGGTTTCGCCGCACTTTTAGGGCATTATTACACATATCTTTGGGTGATATATTTTGCCGGCGCCATCATATCCGGTCTTTTGGAATTGAAAAGCGTAAAAATTCCGCCGACCTCATCGCCGAAAGACCTTAACTAAATTTTTTGAATGTTGAGAAAAAAAGGAGGAGCAATGGTTGAGTTATCGGAGTTCAAGGGGAACAAGGTCATCGTTTTGAAACGGGATGAAAATGACAAGTATCCGTTTTCTTTCGGAGTGGCAAAGGCGAAGTTGATACTTCAGCACATAGAGGATATTAAAAAATTCGTCGCGGATAACGGCGGGTAATTTCTCCGAAGAAATGTCTATACACTTGACAAACTGAAAAAGATTTATTAAACTGAACCCAAAGAGGCAATTAAAAGTTAAAAATTAAAAATGCAAAATTGATGTTAAATTTAATTTTTAATTTTGAATTACAAAATTTTTAATTGCAGTTAGTGGGGGTGTAGCTCAGTTGGGAGAGCGCATCGTTCGCAACGATGAGGCCGAGGGTTCGACCCCCTTCACCTCCAGAAAGGCAATTAAAAATGTAAAATGTAAAATTAAAAATGACACGAAGTGTCATGCTGAACGAAGTGAAGCATCTCAAAAAAGAGATTCTTCGGCTTCGCCTCAGAATGACAGATTTACCACAATTTTTCATTTTTAATTGTGAATTTTTAATTGATTCTATTATGTCCTATATTGTATTAGCAAGAAAATATCGGCCGCAGAAATTTGACGACATCGTCGGTCAGGAGCATATTACTCGTGTGTTGAAAAATGCGATAAAAGAAAATCGTATCGCTCACGGTTATATTTTTTCCGGTCAACGCGGCGTCGGGAAAACCACTACAGCCAGAATTTTCGCCAAAGCACTGAATTGTAAAGAAGGCCCGCGGGAAGAGCCCTGTAATAAATGTGATTCCTGCCGCGAAATACTTGCGGGCAATTCCATTGATGTAATGGAGATAGATGCCGCTTCAAACAGGGGAATAGACCAGATAAGGGAGTTGAGGGAAAACATAAAGTATGCTCCTTCGTCGGCAAAATATAAAATATACATTATTGACGAGGCGCATCAGATAACGAACGAGGCGTTTAACGCACTTTTGAAAACGCTTGAAGAACCGCCCGCCCATGCGATTTTCATATTTGCGACCACATCAACCCAAAAGATTCCACCGACGATACTTTCCAGATGCCAAAGGTTTTCTTTCCGTCCTTTATCAATAAAAGAAATAAGCGGGCAGATAGAAAACATCGCCGAAAAGGAAAAGATTAAAATAGATGCTCAGGCGGTTGCCTTAATCGCAAAGTCGTCCGGCGGTGCCTTGAGGGATGCGTTGAGCGTATTTGACCAGGTTATATCTTTTTGCGGTGCGACCATAACTTCGCAGGATGTTATTTCTATTTTAGGAAGTGTTAAAGAGGACATGCTTTCGGATATGTTTGAGTGCATAGAAAAAAATGACGTAAAAAAACTTTTGCAGATTGTAGATAAAACGGTTCTGCTTGGATATGACCCTCTCAATATCGCTACCGATTTGCAGGAGTACATAAGATGTATAATGCTTTACAAAATTTCTCCCGAATTGGTGCTTACCGTCGCCGATACGGAAAAACTGGAATTGTATTCTCAAAATTTATCCATTGATATTTTGTTTCGGTTGGTACAAATACTTTCCGATTGTATTGAACAGATGAAAAATGCCGAACAGTCGTTTGTTATTTTAGAGGTTTTCTGCGTGAAACTCACCCAAAAATATATCGGCTTGGATGAACTGATAAGTCGTCTTGAAAATATTGAATCGTCTTCATTAAGCAATAGAGAAGAAACTGAAATCACAGAAAAAAATAGCAAGGAACTGCCGCCGTCCGTTTCCAAAATCGGAAATCCAAAATTAGAGACGGTAAAAATCTCTCTTGAAAAAGTTCGTTCGGTGTGGAATGAAATTTCAAAAGACGGAAAAATCAGGCCCCGTGTTCTCACTTGTTTTTCGGATGCAAAAATCTCCGGGGTTTCTAATGACGGGACTTTTGTCGTTGAATTCGGAGATTCGTATAAAATGGAGACGGTTTTATCAAACAAAAATGAATGGCTTCCTTTGATAGAAAAAAAACTGGGCGGTAAGTTTTCCTTTACCGCAAAAGTTGCATCTACAACTCATCCGAAAATTGAAGAAACGGAAGATGAGATTCCGCTTTCTGAAACCATTGCCGGTAATGAACCGGAAGAAACGGAATTACCCGTCGGAATCTACACGCCGGTATCTGAAAAATCTTCGTCCGTCGGAAAAAATAAAAAATCTGACATAATGTTTTCGCGGAATGACTCCGCGTCAGCGGTTAAAAACATTATTGATTTATTCGGCGGTAATGTTGTGGAAGAAAAATAAATGATTAAGCCCCTTGTTCGTCTTATTGATGCGTTCAAGAAACTTCCCGGCGTAGGACAAAAACAGGCGGAAAGATTTGCTTTTTTCATAGTAAAGAGTTCGCAAAATGACGCAGAAAATTTAGCATCGGCGATAATCAACGCAAAAAAAAGTATAAAGATTTGCTCCGTCTGCTGTTCTCTGTGCGAGGAAAGTCCTTGCGAAATATGTTCCGATGAAAACAGGGATAGAAAAAAAATATGCGTCGTTGAAAGTTATACCGACTTACAGGTAATAGAAAAGACGGGAAAATACAAGGGGCTTTATCATGTTTTACTGGGAGTTCTCTCTCCGTTAGACGGCGTTCATCAGGACGATTTAAGTATAAAACTTTTGATGAAACGGCTCGCCGGGCTCAGTGAAGTTCTTATTGCTACCAATCCGACGGTTGAAGGCGATGCTACGGCAATGTATATTTCGTCCCTCGTAAGCGGGATAAAACCGTATAATATAAAAATCACCCGTCTTGCAAAAGGTATACCGTCGGGCGGAAGCATAGAGTATTCCGATGAAATAACCCTGATAAACGCACTTGACGGAAGAAAAGAAATTTAGTATAATTTTTCTGACCACTGTAAAGATTTAATTCAGGCGTAGCTCAATGGTGGAGCATCCGGCTGTTAACCGGAGGG
>DHFT01000032.1 GCA_002402375.1 Elusimicrobia bacterium UBA4817
ATAAGATACCTTATGCGAACAAGTGTTCGGCGTTCGCCGAAGCACTTGCTACGGGTTGCTTGGGCAACCCTTCGGGATTTTCGCTTCGCTCAACCTTCGCATAAGGTGCGTTCCGTATTCCTTCACACTTAATTTTTTGCCAAAGGTATTTGGCAAAAAACAAAAATCGTCTGAACGCCGATTTTTGCCCTTCGGGTTGTGTTCAGAACTTTTTTTTCTGGACGAAAAAAAAGCGTCGCAACCTGAACGGTTGCTTCGCCCTCGCTTCGGCTCGGGTTTCACGGAACGCACCTTATGCGAACACGCTAATCTTGGCAAAGGGTCGCCAAGATTTGCCCTGAACGGGCATCGCTTTGCTACGCAACGCTGGGGCGTTGCTTCGGGTTCGCTTTGCTCACCTTCGCAAATATAGGCGAAAACGGGTCAGATAAACAATTTATTTAAGATTTCAGGGTTGGTATTGTGAGATTTTGAGTAAAAGTACAATGAAAAAATAGTAAAAAATTGGCAAGAAAAGTAACTATATAGACACGAAAAAATAAAAAAGAAATCCGAAAGGATTTACAGGGTAAAAAAATCCTGATACAAGCGTGTAAATCCTTTGTATCCTGTTAATCTTGTCAAAAAAAGATTTAATAAAATAAAAAGTCAGTGAAATCTAATTTGTGGAGTTTTGGTTTTTTTATGCCGACCAGTGTTCTTCGGGAAAATTTTTGGAAGGATGGGTCAAAACGATTGATGCGTGATACGGCCATCTCTCAAGTTCAAGCCCTTTCTGCTCGGTTATCACGACAAACTCTATTGCCTCGCCGGGTTTTGTGCCGATTTCCGAAAAGGGAAGCGAGAGTTCAATTATCCCCCTCTTTCCTATTGCGATATTTTTCAACTCCGTTGATTTTGTCGTATTAAAACCTGCCGAATTATTGTGAGGGTCAATAGTTAAATCTTTTTGTTCGGGCTTTAGAAAAACAATCTTAAATTTTATATTTTTCGGGAATGGTTGAATAGAATCAAGCCGGATAAAGAGTTCCGTTTCATCAAATCCCCAGTAAATCATTTTAATACAGGTGTCCGTTTGATGCATTGCGCCTCCGGATTTTGATACGTCGTAAAATCCGGCATTGTGCCATTCAAAATAACTGGTAACTTTACCGTCTATTTTGGGCTTGATGAAATCAACCGGCTTGATGATGTTGCCGAGCGATTCCCACTTTCTTTTTATTGAAAAATAAAGATTGTCAGGTACTTTTTCATTTAGAAGTTTGTAAACCTGAATAAGATGCGCTCTGAAAAGTTGGTCAAATTCGGCATCATTCATAGAGGAGTGGTCTGCCCCGTACCACCAGTTCCAATCGCTTCCTTCGGCAATATAAATTTCTTCCCATGCTTTTTTTATATTTTCAGGCGGGGTTGTTTTCGGCGTTCTGCTTAACAAAAATTTTCTTGTCTGATTGAGAAAGTCCCATGCCTGATTATCCTCCGGATGACCGATCCAGATGCCGAAATTGCCGTTAATCCATGAGCCGGGGAATATGCCTTTAAGTTCGTCCTTTGGCGGAAATTTTTCCAAAAAATCCGAAACGGTCGTCGTAATAAGTCCGTTTTTTTTTTCATTTGAAAGTTTTGTGTAAAGTGAGTTAAGAAAATCAAACCCGCTGTTTTTGTAATATTCCCAGCAATTCTCACCGTCTAAAATTATGCTGACAAGTGAGGGTTTTCCGTTGTTATTGTTAGATGTGTTTTTTATTTCAATAAGCCGTTCTATAAAATCGTTTGCCGCATCTTCTGCGTTCATTTTATGATAGACAAAACCGATTAAATCGGAAAGTTTGTGGTCGCGGAAAATAGCATTCACAGAATGTTTGCCGACGATTATTTTATACGGCCTGTAAAGAACTTCATTCCCATTGGAGCCGTTTATTTCACCGAGCGTTTGAAAAAGTATTTCCTCGTCGGTAGCGAGCCAGTTTATTCCGTTTTTGGCAACCAAAGGCACAATATCCGACGATACGGAGCCCTCCGACGGCCACATACCCTGCGATTTTTTCCAGAAGGTTTTCTCGTAAAGTTCCAGTCCTTTTTTTATCTGAAGTTCGGCGTCTTCGGGGTGCTGGAATCTTGTTTTAGGAAGAAAAACATGCGGCATACCGGCTTTTGCGATGCTTGTATCTATCAAAAGCGGCAGAATCGGATGATAATACGGAGAGGTTGTAATTTCAATCTGTTTTTTATCCTGAAGTTCCTTATGTTTCGGCAGAACCTGCGAAATTATTTTTTCTGTTTCGTCAATAAGTGTCTGCTTATCTTCTTCGGAGAAATTTTTTCCTTTTTTAAGCAAATGTTTGATTTTTTCGTTGTGCTGTCTGAAATAAGGACTAATCCATGAAAGATTAAACCAAACAACAATGTCACGGATATCCGAAATGCTATAAAGCGGTTCTATTCTTTTTAAGTAATTATCGTCCGCCCGCCAGCCCCGTCGTCTGAAAAGTTCATCATATCTCGGATACGGTTCTATCATAGTGAACGGGTTCGCCATAAAAAAATTTTTCAGGATAAATATGCGTTCGTCTTTGGTAAGTTCTTTTACGGGTTTTTTTGTAACATCCAGAAAATCGTCGGTCGCGCCGTTTGTATAATCAATAATCTGTTCCATCAGGCAGGGCGTGATATTTATAGTTTGTTTTATTTTTGGAAATTTTTCCAGCGCCGCCGCCATATCGTAATAATCCTTCGTGCAGTGAAGCCGCACCCAGGGCAAAAGATATTTTCCCGTTTGAGGATTTTTATAATTAGGCTGGTGTTGATGCCAGACAAAAGCGATGTATAAGGGATTCATTTAAAGATTGAAAGATTAAAAGATTGAGAAAAATTGAGAAAGATTTTAATCTTGAGACCATTGTTTTGTCATGCTGAACGCAGTGAAGCATCTCAAAAAAGAAATTCTTCGGCTTTGCCTCAAAATGACAACCAAACCTTAATTTTTCATTTTTAATTCTTAATTTTTAATTATTTTTATAAGTAATATCTTATACCGACTGCCGACAGCCATCCGGCGGCTGTTCCGAACTGACTATTATCATTTATATCGGTAAAATTAAGACCGACTTCCGCGGCAAGGCCGAGATTCGGAAAGTCGCTGAAAAAGAACTCAGCGCCGAACCCGCCGCCCAGCGTTAATGCAGTGTCGCTTTCCCCGAGGTCCGGGTTATAACTTTCAATTCCGGCAATTCCGAACCCGTAGAGGTTAAGGTTTTTTTCTTCTTTGACAACGGTTAAAAACTTTCCGCCGACATTAAAAATTGTGTCGTCGCCGAGTGAAAATCCGAGCAGTCCTTCAACGGCCATTTTTTTAGAAAACCAATAACGGACGGAAAGCGAATCCACGCCTAAACCGGACAACTGGCTGTTAAAACCCACCCCTGTTTTTTTTGACAGGTCTTTTGCATAAAGACCGCAGATTGACGCAGATAAAAACAATACGCAGATTAACGCCGATAAAACTTTTTTTGACATACCCCCCCCTTTCGCTTCGTTCAATTCAGGATTAAGTTTTTTTGGTTTTGCTTAATTCTTAATCCTTACCACTTAATCCTGTTTATCAAAACTTTGCCGAAACCGACCAGCCGAGTTTATTTGAAATTATTTTCGCCGTGTCGCCTTCCGGTTTAAGAATTTTCAACGGCGAGAATCTGCCGTAGACAAGACGGAAAAAACAGTTTTCAGTATATTTATATCGGACAGCCATATCCATTTCCTCTCCGAGATGACTTTCAACACCGGTTAATTCCGGGTAATCCAGCGAGAACAAAATATAATAATCAAAGTTTAGGTTTAAGTCCTTGTATGGTTCAAACCCGACGCCCAAAGTTGTAGTGTGAACTCCCTGCCCGCCGGCTTTATAAGAGGAAATCCCGCCGTAAAAATCGCTCATAGATGCCCCGAAATACTCGCCGTATCCGCTTCTTTCAAACCCGTCCGTTTTGTGACCGTAAGTCGGCGCAAATCCCAGTTCGTTTCCTTTTCCCGCACCTACCGCATACTCAAAATTAACGGATGTTTTTCCCAGCCGTCTTAATTTTGAATAAGCCGTAGCGCCGACCAGATAAGAAATTCCGGAATAATCGCCGCCGGATTTTATGATTTCGGCGCGGTAATCAACGCCTTCTTTGAATCTCCCGTCCGCCCTCACCGATATAAAATTTTTCTTTAGTGTTGATGACGAATCTTCAACGAAATAATAAACCCTGAAATTGTAATCGTTTTCGTAAGTCCAGTTGCCGCCGACGGCCGTTAATGACTCGTCTTTATCTTTTGTGAACTGGTCTCCGGAAAGTTCCGTTCTCTTTATCAAAAATGCGTCCGCGTCAATATCAAATGGAAGATATGCTTTTACCCTGAGAGCATCAAAACCAAGCCCGTCGTCGTCAACGATAACGCCCTGTCCTATTTTTAACGGCTGTCGTCCTACGATAAAATCAACCGGCAAATTATTTATTTCCGAAAATTCTATAAATGCGTTTTCAATCTGAGGCGTATAATTTATAAATGTAACCGAGGATTTTACTGTCGTGTATTCCTTCCCGAAGTCCTTCCCGAAAATTCCCCTGCTTAAAAGTTTTACACCGACGGTAACATTTTTTTTCAAGTCGCCTTCAAGATATAAGCGGGATTTCTGGTAGTTGTAAGAATTTTTCAGCGAAGATGATTTGGAAAAATTCGGGTTTGAATAACTTGTTCCCCCGACCTCCATTTCCGTTCCGAGCCGTATAGCGGCGGAAAGAGGGTGAATAAGTGAGCAAGTGAGCAAGTGAGCAAGTAAAATCAAAAAGATTTTTTTCATTTTTTTGAAGCAAATTTATCTATCAACTTAAGATATTTCGGTATATCGGTAAAACACAATTTAACGGCTTGATAAATCTTCTTTTCGTCAATACCGTTATATTCATGTGCAAGATGGTTTCTTAATCCGGCGGATTGGGCAAGTTTTTCGGCAAATTTTTGCCCGATAATTTTTAATTTTCCGAGTTTTATAAATGAATCGTAATAATCGGTCGGCGGCGGGAAACCCCGTTCAACAATTATGTGGTAATTTATATCTATCATCCTTCCGATAATTCTTTCAAGATACCTTTCGGCGAGAATTTCATTTTTAAGGTCGGCGATATATCCTGAATAATTGAGTTCGGATATCGGTTTCAAATTCAACATATCTTCGGCAATAAGCGTGATTTTTCGTCTGACTAAAATTTTATCTACCGGCATATTTATTTCCGGACATTTGCCCGTTTATAAAGTTTTTTACAAATTTTTTTTCTATCAAGAAATACGGATGATAATCAACATAACGATTAAAACTGTAAATTTTCAAATTATTCAGGATACGATTATTCCCGTAAAGCAAAACCGGGTTTGAACATATTTTGTAAAGTAATAATGGATTCGCATGGTTTATTAAAGACATATCAATTTCTCTATCAGTAAAAACCTCACTCAATTCGGCTGCCAGTGAAAAAAATTTTTTGTAATTAAATTTGTTTCTCGGCAGAACCGCTATGTCTATGTCACTTTTATCATGCAAAATGCCCGTTACAAAAGAACCGAAAGCGACCATAAGTTTTATACCGTATTTTTTAGCGATTTTTCTGATTTTGTTTTTCTGACATTTTGTAATTTTCATAATAAGATAATTATACAAAAATTTTGGGAAAAATCAAACAAAAAAACGAAAAAAATGAAACCACAGATTCACCCCCGATAAAGTCATTCGGGGGCAGGCTCCGATTCACACAGAAGGCAAAAAAAAGAAGCCCCCGAAAACGAGGGCTTCTTAATTTTTTCGTTGTCATTCTGAGCGAAGCGAAGAATCTCTATGAGATCCTTCGGGCTTTGCCCTCAGGATGACGAACAAGTTAGAACTTGAATGCTGCTGACAGCGACAGTGACTTGTAAGTATCCAAGTCAAATATACTTGCATTGGAATTACCCGCAGAAGCTGCCGTTGCTGTATCCAGAAACGCATTACATGCAATCGTCAGAGACGGTGTCGCATCAAACTGAACTCCGTAGGTGTAATACACATCGTGATCTTCTTCCGTATAAACGGACTTCGTTGAAGACGGTTGTGGGTTCGCCACGGTATCGGTCGGTTGTGCCGACTCGCCGTTGCCGGGTGTTGCAGTTGTCTGCGTATATGTAACGGTCGTTGTCGTTTCTTCGGTTGTTTCCTTCTTTGTCATCACATATTCGGTTCCTGCTCTGAATGTCCACTTTTTGGAAAGCGGAATTTCAATTCCGACAGGAACGCTGTAAATAAGAGTAATTTCCTCTTTTTCATATGTTCCGGTCTTTGATATTGTCTGAAGCCATGAACCTTCGCCACTGCCGTTATTCATACCGTAAAAAGTCCTTGACGCTCCTTCCGCACTTGCCGCAATTGCTCCGGGTTTAAGAGTGGGGATAAACAAGTCCGAGTTACCCGATGTAATGGTTCCGGAACTTGTAAGTGTCCCGCCGATATCTACTCCGCCTTCAGTGTATGCGGCTGTTGATACTCTGCCGTCGTCATATGAACACAGTTCCCGTGATGATATTGTCGTGTCGCCTTCCGTTTTTACGGTTGCTCTGCGGAGAAATCCGCCGAAAGACAATCTGACGCCTTCAAGCGCTTTCATTGAGATTTTTGCGCCTAAGTCAAGATTTCCGTTTTTCGCAGTGCCGGACAACGAGGTCGTTTTCGTGTAGTCCTTTTCAATAAAACGGTCAGTGCTGGGTGTTGTGTGCGTCCAATTTTGCGCCACCGCTCCCGAAGTTATGAAAACCACTGAATTTTCAACATATTCTCTCTCGGTCAAAGATGCGTCAACATCTCTTGAAAGCGAGGAGAAATTAACAACACCGGTTAAATCAACCTTTTCAAATTTCTTTTTCGCTTCAATGCGAACAAGCGGCGCCGTGCCTTCACGGTCGTCTTCAAAATTTGAAATACCTGAATTGTCTACACCAGGTGCTGTGGTAAATATACCAGTGGCTAATGCAGGAAGTGCTCCAAGTGTGCCGTCATAATCAAGAGGCAAAGTCGGATTATTTTTTCCTACGATTGCAGTACCTGTGTTGAAATACTGATTTCTGCCGTCAATGGCGCTTGGCGGTGTAGCTGCCGGGGCTGTTCCGATTAGAACTGATTCCTTTGCGGTTACAGTCACAACCGTTTTTTCGTTCTTTCCGGCGCCTATCCAGTTGTCAATTCCGATGTCGTTTCTGATGGATGCACCAATAGCAACATCAATGTTCAGGTCGTCCGTTATATTGAATCTTGCCTGAGGAAGAATTATTGTTTCATTAGATGATTCTTTGTCGTATTCTTCCGATGGGAATGTAACGCTGTAACTGTTATTCTCTGTTGCTGTGCGAATTTTGTTGTCGTTTATTGCGCCGGTGGCGGTTAGATATTTTTCGCTGTATGACATGCTGCCTTCCGTTGTCATAATGTTCGTGTTCGTCTCTCTTTCCAATGAAAGTCCGAGCGATATTTTGTCCATCAGTTTGTATGATGTGCCGACATTCCACTGCGTGTAGGTGTTGTTGAGGTTGTATTTCAAGTCAGATGCAGTGGTGTTCACATTTTTGCCTACCGTCGGCGTCGTTGTCGCATATTCAAGAGTATAGGTATCATTTGACCATTCGCCTTCGGAATCATTAGCAGCGGTTTTGCCTTTATCAAGATCTTTGTAAACCGTTTTTCCGCCGTAGTTCTGGTAGACGATACCGCTTCTTGAATCTTCAATGCCCGCATAAGAAAGCGGATTGCCCGTTACACCGAATGTGAAGTAATTGACATCTGCGACTTGCCCGACCGTTGTGTCCCAATCAAGTGCCGCACCATAGTTTGCAATATCATTGAAGTTTCTGATGTTGCCCCAATTGGTGTAAAGCACATTGCCTGAGAAATCAAGCAATTCCACAGGTGCCGCGCTGACTATGTCTAATTCATTATAGAACATACCGCGGGTCGCACCTCTTTGATACGAGCCAATGTTGAGTTGGCTGTTGGTTAACGGAACAAAGGCGAATGCCGATGTTGCCATTAACGCAACCATTATTATTGATAATAACTTTTTCATACTATTTTACCCTCCGTTAAAAATTAGGAAGTAGTGAGTAGTAAGTAGAGAGTAGTTAAAACCACTTCCAACTTCCCACTTCCGACTTCCCGTCCTTCTACTTCTTCCCTCGTAGCCAAGACACTTTGCGTGTCTTTAGGGTTTTTCACCTCCTTTTCGGCTGAGATTGAGGATTATATTCAAATAACTTACATCTTAAGTAAGTATATTAAAATAACGAAAACTTGTCAAGTAAAAAATTACTCACCGAAATTTTTTATTTTGATGTAGCGGGCGAATTGTCATTCGCCTGATTTTGCGGGATAGTCCCACGGGGATTTCCTTCGGTCACAATTCCGCCGCTACCTTGCAACAATTTTAACCTTGCATCTGCGATGTTTTTATAAATTGTCGCGGGATGTAAACTGCCGACCGTTTGATAGTATGAAATCGCCGATTGCAAGTCCCCCGTCGCTTCATAACATCTTGCAAGTCCCAACTGCGATTCCGGAACCAAATAATGTGCGGGATACTCATCGGTTAATTGTTTGTATGAATTTATCGCTTCCTGATATTTAGCGGCCGCCTCCTGTGAGTTCCCGATGCCGAAGATGAGCATTGCCCCCATGTCCTCTTTCTTTCTTAATAAAGGAAGCGCGTTTTGATAATGTTTTACCGCTTCATCGTAATTTTTTTTAAGATATAGCGATTCGGCTTTGTAAAAATTTGCGTATCCGCCCTGAATACCGGCAGGATGCGATTGCAAAATCTGGTCGCACAACTGGATTGTCTGGTCAACATATCCCGCCCTTAAATACATAGCAGCAAAGCCAACCTGTTCGTCGGCAAGAAGTGATGCTTTTTTCATTCTGCTCGTCGTGAGCAAAGTTATCGCTATGATAATTACAACACCCGCGGCGGAAGCGATTACCGTCTCCTTGTGCGATTTTACGTAAGGAATCGCTTTCTCAATAAAATTTTTCAGCGGGTCGTGTCTCAGTTCCTCTTTTACCCATTGTCTCGGCATAATAACTCCAGAATTAAGAATTAAGAATTAGTTGGTTCGCATTTATTTGCATTTGCTTAAAATCGGAATAGGTCAGTTTCGCTTCTTTCAGGACATTTTTTATTTTTTTTTCGTTCAATAAATCTTCCGCCAGATGGGTATCGGTATCCATAACAAGTTTTGCGCCGATTTTTTTTGCAAGTTTGGCGACATGCCGGTTCCCGATTCTGTGTCCGTTTCTGGTTGTAATTTCCAGAAGAACGTTATTTTTTTTTGCGAGTCGGACTTCCTTTTCGGAAATATATCCCGGGTGTGCAAGTATATCGCATTTGGATAAAATCGCTGCTCTGTTTGTTCCCTTCGGCACGGGTTCAACTGGTGATTCGCCGTGAACTACGACAATTTTTGCTCCGAGTTTTCTTGCCCGTTGGACCGCTTTTGAAATAAGCGGCGGCGGAATGTATGTTATTTCGCAGCCGACGATAACATTTATTTTATAGTATCTGCATAATCCGGCCGTTATCCGCGTGACCTGCCGCATTACGAAATCCATATTTGAAAAATCGCAGTGATCGGTTAAGGCAATAGTTTTGTATCCGGCATTTTTTGCGCGGCAGACCAGTTCGCTCGGAAGCAAATCACCGTCTGAAAAAAAAGTGTGAGTGTGTAGGTCAATCATAATAAACTCAATTAAAAATTAAAAGTTAAAAATGAAAAATGCTTTTTACCATAATTTTTAATTTTACATTTTGCATTTTTAATTGCTTTAATTTACCCCCGGCGAGATTTGAACTCACAACAACCGGTTTAGGAAACCGATGCTCTATCCATTTGAGCTACGGGGGCATGCTTCAGGATTAAGGATTAAGTCGCTTCACTTTAAGGATTAAGTTTTAATGCCCAATTCTTAATTCTTACAACTTATCACTTAATACTGTTTTCTTTAATATTTTATCAGCGAAA
This sequence comes from Elusimicrobia bacterium UBA4817, assembly GCA_002402375.1. Lineage (GTDB taxonomy): Bacteria > Elusimicrobiota > UBA8919 > UBA8919 > UBA8919 > UBA8919. Next base: position 10,072 of record DHFT01000032.1, read on the forward strand.
AAACCTCGTAGTCCTGTAATTTTTCCTGCGGTTTCAGGAATGAAAGTTCTATCAGGAAACATAGTCCCGCGACTTTCCCTCCGAGTTTTTCAATTAAAGAGCAGACCGCTTTTGCAGTGCCGCCTGTAGCCAGAACATCGTCAACAATCAGGATGTTTTCATCCTTGCAGATTGCATCTTCGTGAATTTCTAAAATATCGGTGCCGTATTCAAGTTGATATTCCTCGCGGATGGTTTTATAAGGAAGTTTCCCCTTTTTTCGGACAGGTACGAACCCGGCCCCAAGTTTTAATGCAAGTGCGGCTCCAAAAATAAATCCGCGCGATTCCATTGAGACGATTTTATCTATATTTTTATCTTTATATTTTTTTGCCATCTGATTGATTGCCGACTTAAAGCCCTTCGGATTTTTAAGAAGCGGCGTTATGTCCTTGAAAATTATTCCTGCTTTCGGAAAATCCGGCACATCCCTGATAAGTTTTTCAAGATTCATAGTCGCTACGCTCCTTACATGGAACAAACACAGAAGCCCGCTAAAGCGGGACACAGAACTGACTCGGAACTGTTCCGTGTTATTGTTCTGCGTCAGTTCCGCGATTTCTACATTTCGTCGCTTTCCAAAAACTGCAATTTCATAACGGCGTTTTTTATTTTTCTGAATGCCGTTATTTCTATTTGTCTGATTCTTTCACGGGTAAGTTTCATTTTTTTTCCTGCCTCTTCAAGCGTGTGAGGGATTTCGTCATTCAGTCCGAATCGCAAAATTATTGCCTTTCTTTCTTTCGGCAAAAGTTTTTTGAGAACCGTATCCATCTGTTTGGTTATTTTAAGATATTTGAGGAGCATTGTCGGGTCGTCTTTTCCGCCGTCGGAGATAACATCCGAAAGCGAGACCGCCTCGTCTTCGTCAATTTTCATATCAAGCGAAGTAATGCTTTTTGAAAGTTCCAGATTTTCTAAAAGCCGCAGTATTTCATCCGGCGTAAGTTTTAATTTTCTTGCGGTTTCCTTCGGCGTCGGAATTCTGCCGAGTTTCTGTTTCAGATGTTCGTATTCCTTGAGCCATTTTCTCATCCGCGCCATTATGTGTTCCGGAATTCTTATAGTTTTAAGTTGAGAGGAGACATATCGCGAAATGTGCTGTGTTATCCAGAAAGTCGCATATGTGGAAAAATAATATCCCCGTTTGATGTCAAACTTTTCAATCGCCCGCATCAACCCAAGATTTCCCTCTTCAATTAAATCGGAAAACGGAATGCCGGGTTTGTGATATTTTCTTGCGATAGGAATTACCAGCCGAAGATTTCCCTCAATCATTCTTTTTTTTGCGTTCTTGTCGCCTTTGCGTATTTTCGGGATTAAAATCTCTATTTCCCTTTTTGTAATCTGAGGAATTTTTCTGATGTTCTCAAAATAAAGTTTTACAGGGTCAAGCGTATCCATAATTTTTTCTGCAAAAGCAACCACAGATAGACACAGGTGAACACTGATAAATTCAAAGAATAAAAAATAATTTGAAGTTTTTTAATCTGTGAAAATCTGTGCTAATCTGTGGTTACATAAGTTTTATTAAAATGTTATGTTAAAATCAGAAAACTCCTTTTTTGCGATTTCCGTTTCTAAAATTTTCATATCGTCCACTTTTGCCCATCTGTGTTTTGTTTTTAATATACTGACGAAATTTTCAAGGACATTTTTTTCGCCTTCGGCTAACAATTCAACATTTCCGTTTGATAGATTTCTCACCCAACCGGTTATTTTAAGTTTTTGTGCTTCGTTGACGACAAAATACCTATAGCCGATTCCCTGAACTTCCCCCGTGATTGTTATTTTATATCTGAACATCATTTAGTAACTACTTTTTATTATGAACGAGCAAGTTGTTGAGCAGAACCTCACGGAGTTCCGCATTCGCATTCAGCGGAACGAGTGAGAGCCCGCCTGCAGAGGCGAGGCGGTTCTGCGAGACAATCTTGCGAGTGAAGTTTCGGGGTGACAGGACTTGAACCTGCGGCCTTACGGTCCCGAACCGTACGCTCTAGCCAACTGAGCTACACCCCGAGTAACGGCAATTAAAAATGTAAAATGCAAAATTAAAAATTGTGGTAAAAAACATTTCTCATTTTTAATTTTGAATTGATAATTATCTTTTTCGGGGTGACAGGATTTGAACCTGCGACCACTCGCACCCCAAGCGAGTGCCCTACCACTGGGCCACACCCCGGTTATCGCTCGGGAATAAGTTTCTTTGAGACGCTCCCTTGTGGTCGCTCTGCGGTTTGCTCCTGGAAAAAATAAGTCGCAAACCGAGGCTCTGCAGAAACTTTTCCCTCGCTTCATGTTAAAAAAATTAAAAAACTTTTTTTAACATCAAAAATCCGCCGATTAAAAGAACAGTAAATATCATTGTAAGTAAATTAAAATATTTGTCAATAAAAATTTTTACTTTTTCTCCGAATTTCCATATCAAACCTGCCACAAGAAAAAACCTTGCCGAGCGGGATAACACGGATGCAAAAATAAGAACCGGCAATCCTATCTGGCACACTCCTCCGGCGATAGTGAAAACCTTGTAGGGAATCGGGGTGAACCCGGCCGTGAATACCGACCAGAATGCGTTGTGCTGATACAATTCCTGAACTTTAAGGAAAATTACCTCCCTGAAAACATATCTGAAAAAAAATCCTTTTACAATTTCCCAAATTCCGTAACCGATAAAGTATCCGAAAACACCGCCGAGTACCGAGCCGACGGTTGAAACGGTTGCATAAAAAAATGATTTAGCAGGTTTGCCTATTGAAAGTGCTATCAAAAGAACATCAGGCGGTATCGGAAAAAAAGATGATTCTGCGAATGCCAGTAAAAACAACGCCCAGTTTGAATGTTTTGATTCCGTCAACGATAAAACCCAATCGTAAAGTTTTCTTATTAAGGTCATTATATCTTTTTAATCTCTGAGCGAAGCAAGAAATTTTTGAAGAGCCTCAATTTGCGACCTATACCCAACAGGAGCAAATTGCAGAGCGACCACAAGGGAGCGTCTCAAAAAAATTTGCTTGCGAGCGATATTCATTCAGTCACTCCGAATTTTCCTATTAGCGGAACAAATGTTACTCCGCCGTAATTTTTTATTTTAATTTCTCCTTTTATTTTATCCGCTACGATTAAATCCTGCGAAAATCTGTCTCCAATTGGGATTATTAACCTTCCGGTTTCTTTCAGTTGGTCTGCAAGCGGTTGAGGGATTTTGTCGGATGCCGCCGTTACTGTTATTCTATCAAAAGGCGAATGTTCTTTCAAGCCCTCAGTGCCGTCTAAATTAAATAGAAAAACATTTTTGTAACCCAAATCAGCAATTATGTTTTTCGCTTTGTTGAAAAGCGTCGGTATTCTTTCAACAGAATAGACCTCTCCGGAGAGTTCCGCCAAAATTGCCGTTTGATACCCCGAACCGGTTCCGATTTCCAAAACTTTTTCATCTCCGGTAAGTTGAAGCAATTCAGTCATCAATGCGACGATGTACGGTTGTGAAATCGTTTGTCCTTCATCAATCGGCAGCGGATGGTCATTGTATGCTTGAGGGTAAAACTTTTTTTCAATGAACTTTTCCCGCGGAATTTTCAGCATTGCATCAATCACTTTTTTGTCGGAAATTCCTCTCGTAACAATTTGCGTTTCCACCATCTGATGCCGCAATTTTTCAAAATTGTCCATCATCTTATATTCACAGCGACTTTTATTTTAATAAATCCAGAATTATTTCCAGTTCCTTTTTTGTTTTTTTAAGCAAATCAACCGATTGCGTTTCTATTCCGAATTCCAATTCCGGCTGTTTTTTCCTTTTGCGTTTTTCCTCTATTAAAAATTTTTTAACACCCGCAATAGTCAATCCCTTTGTATAAAGCAATTCCTTAATTTTTAATATAAGACCGATGTCCTGTCTTGTGTATTTTCGCTGACCGGATGTTCTTCTTGCAGGCCTTAAAATGCGGAATTCCTGTTCCCAATATCGTAAGATGTACGGTTTAACACCGGTCAATTTTTCCGCCTCTCCGATTGAAAAATAATTTTTATCGTCCAGTTCCATAAAATATCAATCCGCTAAAGGGACTTCCGATGCCTTAAATCGTATTACTCTTTTCGGCATAATTTTTATTATCTCTTTTGTTTTAGGATTCCTTACCAGACGTTCTTTTCTCGTTTTCATATAAAGCGTTCCGATGCCTTTCAGATGAACCTTTTCTCCTCTGAAAAGTGATTTTTTCACCGCCAGCAAAAATTCTTCAAACGCATCCGCCGCCTCTTTTTTACAACAGGTTCTTTTTGCCAATTGTTCAATAATTTCCTTTTTATCCATATTCGCTCCGCTCATCGCTAAACCGACGCTAAACTTTGAAAAACCCGCGAAACCCACGCGAAATATTTAGCGTCTGTTCTGCGTTTGTTCAGCGGTCTATTCCGGTTTGCTGCTTCTTGTCATAAGCGACAAAATCGCCTTTTTTGGGCTTTTGTTTTTAAAAATTATTTTATAGACCTCGTTTGTTATAGGCATTTCAATTTTCAATTTTTTTGAAAGTTTTACTACGGCTTCGGTAGTTGCCATCCCCTCAACTACCATTCCTATTTTTTTGAGCGCATTTTTTACCGTCTGTCCCGACCCGACCAATTCTCCGAAATTTCTGTTTCTGGAATTTTCGGAGAATGCTGTCATAACTAAATCACCCATACCGGTAAGGCCTGCATAAGTTTCCTTTTTTGCGCCGAGTTTTACGCCAAGCCGTGCAACCTCAACCAATCCGCGGGTTATTATAGCAGCGGCGGAGTTGTCACCCAGTCCCATCCCGTAAGAGATGCCTGCGGCGATTGCGATTACATTTTTTACTGCCCCGCCTATTTCAACTCCGATAATATCAGAATTTGTATAAATTCTCAAAAACGGTGTAGAGAAAACTTTCTGAATTATTTCCGAATTTTTTTGAGCGCCCGCCGAAACCATTGTCGTCGGAAGTTCCTGAACAACCTCTTTTGCGAAACTTGGACCCGACAGCACCACGATATTTTTTGGAGCAATTAAATTGAGTTCTTCTTTGATAACTTCCGACAAAAGTTTCCCGGTTTTTATTTCTATGCCTTTGCTTACGATAACAAAAATCTGATTTTTATTTATGTATTTTTTTATTTTTTTTGCCGTATCCCTCATAGTTTGAGACGGAACAGCAAGAATTATTATGTCTTTTTTTGCGGCCGCTTGTGCGAGAGCGTTTGTGAGAACAATATTTTTAGATAATTTAACATGCGGAAAAAACAATGGATGCCGCCGGTTTTTTAAGTATTCTAACCGTGATTTATCAAATTCCCACAGCGTTATCTGATGTCCGTTTTTATTAAGATGCTGGGCAATCGTTGCACCCCACGCCCCAGCACCTATTACCGCAATTTTCATTATCAATACACCTTTATTATCACAAGCGAGGGAAAAATTTGCTGCCGAGCGTTAATCCTCATTTTTGTTTAAAATTTTTTTAATGTTTGATTTATGCCGCCAAATAATTATAACCGCTAAAATCACCGAAACATAAATCAGAACAGGCGGTCTTTTCAAAAAATACAAAAATACAGGAAGCGATATTGATGCCGCTATTGAACCCAATGCTACATATTTTGTTAAAGCAAGTGTGATAATAAAAACTATAAGTGCAAAAAATGTCGCGATGGGTATAAGACCTAAAAAAACTCCAAACCCGGTTGCCACACCTTTTCCGCCTCGGAATTTCAAAAACGGAGTCCAGATGTGTCCGGCAACGGCGCAAAAACCCGACAGCATAGGATATGTTAATGACGGTTCCGGGAATATTTTTCTGGCGATAAATACCGGTATAAACCCCTTTAGAACATCAAATAAAAATGTAAGTGTGCCCGGGATTTTACCGACGGTACGCCAGACATTAGTAGCGCCGGGATTTCCGCTGCCGAATTTCCGAATATCAATTCCGTAAAAGATTTTTGCAATTAAATATGCAGTTGGAATTGCGCCGAGTAGAAAGGATAAAAGCAAAATTAAAGTAATCATTTCTTCATTTCTATTTCTTTGATTCCCCAAAAAATATAATTAAAAGTTGAAACGATTATTGAAAGAAGCATTAGATAAGTTAAAATAAATAAAATCTTTCCTGAAATGCCTGTAAGAATAGACAATATCACGGTCATTTCAATGACTGTTGTCATTTTCCCGAATAATGTCGGGGATACGATGTTGTTTCCGGTAAGTTGAAATCTCAGCCACCACCCGACAAAAATTATTATATTTTTCGTAATTACGACAACGGGTATCCAAACCGGTATTTCTTTCAGCGCCGCAAAAGTAATAAATGCGCTTATCAGAAGAAACTTATCTGCAATCGGATCCAAAAATGCTCCCAGCGGAGTTCTTTCCCCCCGTTTTCTGGCGATAAATCCGTCCAAAAAATCTGTAATGATACAAAATATAAATACTGAAATTGCAAGTTCGTTGTTTTTCGCGATAGTGCTTATTACAAATATAGGCACGGCGATTATTCTTGCGATTGTTAATTTATTAGGAAGCGTAAGATTTTTCACCCAGCCTCTCCTTTTATATTATACCCTAACCCGTTCCTTTTAGATATTTTTAGGCGGGGCTGGGTTCATTTAGGATTTTTTGAATTTGTCCCCAGTTTTTTTCGTCAATTAAAATTTCCAGTTCTGCGTGACCCTTCGGGTCATTTTTTTGATGCCTGTATCGTATAATTTTTCCGGCGGATTTAATTTTAGAAATTAATGAAAATAAATTATACGGTATTGATATTTTTTTGTATTTAAGTTTACTTTCAAATTTGACAGAAACTGCTGACAATAGTTCTTGCAAACCTAATCCCGTTTTTGCCGATAAACAAAAATTATTTTCTGTGTGTAAAGGTTTTGATTTTAACAAATCGCATTTGTTGTAGGCATTTATTACAGTTAATTTATCTGCCCCGATTTCTCTTAAGACGCCCATTACCGTCTTTTCATTGTCTTTATAGTTTTTATCTGAAATGTCAATCAGATGAATTATTAAGTCGGATTTTGTGATTTCTTCCAGTGTTGACTTAAAAGCTGCGATTAACTGATGCGGGAGTTTTTTTATAAATCCCACCGTATCGGTGAACAGCGTTAATTTACCGTCAGGAAGTTTGACTTTTCTTGTCGTCGGGTCAAGTGTCGCAAAAAGTTTATCATCGGCATAGACAGAATTTTTTCCCGTGAGATAGTTCAAAAAAGTGGACTTACCGGCATTTGTATAACCGACAATTGATACAACCGGAAGCGGAACGTCCTGTCTTTTTGACCTCTGGATTTCCCTGTGAAATTTGATTTTTTCAATTTCTTTTTTGAGACAGGCAATCTTGTCTTTAACTTTTCTTCTGTCAATTTCAAGTTTTCTTTCCCCGAAGCCCGCCCGTATTCCTATTACGCCTCGTTGCTGGGCAAGGGAAGTGCTTTTATCCGATAATCTCGGAAGTTCATATTGTCTTTCGGCAAGTTCAACCTGAAGTTTCGCGACCTTTGTCCGCGCTCTTTGGGCGAAAATGTTTAATATCAACCGTGTCCTGTCTATAATTCTTGAAGGGATATGTTTTTCAAGATTTCTTTGCTGGGTTGCCGTCAGTTCATTGTCAAAAATTACCGCATCAATAGATTTTTCTTCGCAGATTTTTTTTATTTCAAAGACCTTGCCTTCTCCGATAAAAAATTTCGGATTCGGTTTTTCTATTTTCTGAACAACGGAGTTAATCGTTTTAATGCCGGATGTATCGGCTAACCGTTCAAGTTCCTTTAATAACTCAACGGTATTGTCTTTTTGTCCTTTAGAAATTGTGCCGACTAATAATGCTTTTGCCACAAATTCAAATTATATCAGATTTTTTAAGATAATTCAATATTTTTTTTAACGGGTTATTTTTTGATTCAAGCCAAATTATACGGTTATCTTTTTTAAACCAGGTTATTTGTCTTTTTGCGTAATGCCGGGTATTTTGTTTTATTAAATTAATTGCTTCTTTTTTTGACAATTTACCGTTGAGGGATTTGACGATTTCACTATAACCTATTGTATTTTGCAAAATGGCGTTTTTGGACGAATATTTTTTTACAAGTTTTTTTGTTTCGTTGAACAATCCGGATTTTACCATTTTGTCAACCCGTTCATTTATTCTTCCGTACAATTCATTCCTGTCTGTTTTAAGTCCGAATAGAATATACTTGTAATCGGATTTTTTTGTCTCTTTTTTTAATTCCGAGAATTTTTTATTCGTTAAAAGGCATATTTCAATTGCACGCATGACACGGACAGGATTTTGTTTGTCAATCGTTTTTGCAGTTTCAGGGTCAAGTTTTTCAAGCAGTTTATTGCAATGCAGTAATCCCATTTTTTTGTAGTAATCCGTCAGAAACATTCTTGTTTCTTTATTTGAAGGTATTTTTATCAGACCGTCAATCAGTGCTTTTATGTAAAGTCCGGTCCCGCCGACAATTATCGGTATTTTTTTCCGCTTAAAAATTTCCTTTATTTTTTTGTTAGATTGCATTACAAAATCGCCGGCAGTGAAATTTCCCGTCGGTTCAACAATATTTATTAAGTGATGCGGGATTTCGGAAAGTTGCTTTTTTGTAGGTTTGTTTGTCCCGATATTGAGATATTTGTAAATCTGCCGCGAGTCCGCCGAAATAATTTCTCCGTTTATTTTTTTTGCAAGTTTAACGGCAAGCGCTGTTTTCCCGCCCGCCGTCGGTCCTAAAAGGACAATAACAGTTTTCACAATTATTTTTTTCATATATTTATAGTGTTGATTTTTGTTCAGATATGGAGATTTATTATTTTTTACTTGTTGTCAAAGTCAATTTCTGTTCTCTGGTTAGGCGTTTTATTTCTATCTCGCGTTTCAATGCCGATGACCTGTCTGGTTGTTTTTCCGAATAGATGCATTTCACGGGTGTTTTGTTTGAGGTGTATCTTGCGCCGTTGCCTTTATTGTGTTGGTCAATTCTTTTTTTCAGGTTGGTTGCGATTCCGGTGTAAAGTGTAGTATCGGAACATTTCAGGATATAAACATAGTAGGGTGTGGTGTTTTCCATGGGATTGCGGAAAGCGGGTGAGGGGAATCGAACCCCCGTCTTCAGCTTGGGAAGCTGACATTCTGCCATTAGACCACACCCGCATAACTTTTACTTTGCAAATTCCGTTATATCCTGAAAAATTATTCCGCTGCCTGCGAGTTTGCCGAGTTTATCCTTAATTAAAATCGTTCCATAACCTAAAAGCAATCGTTTATCGTTTTTGCCGATGACATAAAGTTCTTGTCTGTTTTGCGGCTGCTGGTTTATAAATGCATCAAAAAGTATCGGCGGTAATTCCGGTTGTTTCAGAAAAACCTCTTTTGCGTTTTTACCGAGTGCGAATGATTTATTTAACCCCAATATATTTTGCGCATGGGTATTGAACATTGTGATTTTTCCTTCTTTATTTGATGCGATAAACCCGCCGGGAATACTTTCAATTACATTTTCAACATATTCCTTTGAATATAACAGTTCCTCATATAATTCGGAATTTTCTAAAGCCATTGCCACATAACTTGAAATTGTTAAAAGCAGTTCCTTGTCAAGTTCGTCAAAATCCGTTTTTTTATTTATAACTTCAATCGCTCCGTAATTTTTATTTTTCAAAACGATAGGAACGCAGAGTATATTTTTTGCGGTGATTCCCGCGAGCGAGTCCATTTCTTTCGTGTAGTGAGGATGTTTGGACGGCTCGTTGGATATTTCCGCTCTGCCGACCTGTGCGACCCATCCGACGAACCCGAATCCGAGTTTATGTTTAAGTCGCGACTCTCTTTTAAGAATGCCCTCGCTGTCCTTACCGAAACTATTAAGGCAGATGAGTTGTTTTTGTTCCCAGTTGATTGTATAAATTGTGGCTGTTTCAACCCCAAGTGTCTTTACGATGATGGTAATAATTTTTATGGAAAATTCTTTCAGCGTTATTCTGAAACTTAAAAGCGAAGAGATTTCGTGCAGTGCCCGCAGGTGTTCCATCTCTTTTTTAACAGCAGGGATATATTCCATAATTTTAGTATATCAAATTTTTTTATTTTTGCAAATGTTTTTTACAAATTTTTTTGCTTCATTTTTTGTTTTAATTTTTTTTAATACTTGCGCTTCTTCCAGTTCTTCAAGAATTTTTCCCACGAGCGGCCCTTCCGGAATTTTCAGTATTTTCATTATCTCAAAACCGTTTAAAAGTTTTTCCGGAATAATTTTTTCTTTTTGCCGATAGAATTTATTCAGAAGTTTGTTAGCCATTATTTTGTGAAGAGTTCTTGTTCTGCCTTTCGGATATGTATAGGCATCGGTGACGGATAAAACGATAAGGTCAATAGCGTCGTCTTGGAGGTCTCTGAAAAATCTCCATGCTGCCCTGTCGGTTAACTTTTCGGCGGATGTGAGATTTCCTATCCGCATGTGGTGTTTTGTCAGAATTTTAAGATATTTTATTTCATTATTTGAAAGTGTTAGACGTTTGCCGATAATGTTTATGATATCGCAGCCCCTTTCTTCATGTTCAAAAAATCTCAGTCGTCCGTCAATCTTTTTTGCCGATTTGGGTTTTCCGATGTCGTGAAGGAGCGCCGCTAATTTCAGGAGGGTTTTTCTTTTTATAATTCTTGATATTTTTTCTTCAAGGTGTGCGGATATTCTTTTAGAAAATTTAGGGAAAACATTTCTGAAATTCGTGCTGTAAAATTTTTCCAGTACTTTTAATGCATCAAAAGAATGTCCCAGCAGTCCCATTTGCGGGTAATAACATCTCGCGGTGTTTTTCGTCGCAACCAGTTCCGGCATTATTTCTTTCAGAAGTCCCGCTTTGTAAATTTTAATTATTGACGGATAACTATCCGGCAATTCAAGTATCAGGAATAACTCGCTTTGTATTCTCTCGAAAGACACTTTTTTCAGGCGATGGGAATGTTTTTTTATGAATCCTTTGGTTTTTCGCTCTATGCTGAAATTTAATTGTCCGGCAAAACGGTATGCTCTCAAAAGCCGCAGAGGGTCATCAACGAAATTTCTTTCGGAGACAGCCCGAATGATTTTTCTTTTTATATCAGACAATCCATTAAACGGGTCTATTATATTTGTAAGTTGTAAGTTGTAAGTTGTGAGTGGTAAGGCGAGAGCGTTTATCGTGAAATCCCGCCGGGCTAAATCCTCTGAAATGTTTTTGCCCTGCATTTTGGAAAAATCATAAATTTCATCGCCGATAACAACCCGATATATTTTATTGAAATCATCAAGCACCACAAAACTGCCGTTGGTTTTGTCGGCGAAATCCTTCGCAATTTTTTTTGTGTTGCCGTCGGTTACAAAATCGATATCCTTTGTAATTTTACCTAAAAGTGAATCGCGAATATATCCTCCGACGAGCCAGATATTTCGGTGAGTTCTTAAAAATTCTAATTTCTTGATTTTATGCATATATCCACCTTTAATCGCTGAGTGGAGGGAGAAATTTCTGAAGAGCCTCAATTTGCGACTTATTCGTTCCAAGAGCAAATTGTAGAGCGAGTTCTGACGAGCGTCTCAAAGAAATTTACTCCCGAGCGACATCACCGGTATTGCAGAAATAAGTTTTTGCGTATAGGGATTCTCGGGTCTGTTCATAATTTTTTCGGATTGTCCGTATTCAATAATTTTTCCGTTCTGCATTATTGCGATGTTGTCGGAAACGGCACTTAATAAGTTTAAGTCATGAGAAATAATTATGTAAGAAAGTCCGAGATTTTCTTTTAAGTCAAGAAAGAGATTCATAATCTGTGCCTGAACCGAAATGTCAAGTGAAGAAACCGGCTCGTCTGCGATAATAATTTCCGCATCCTTTGCCAAAGCTCTTGCAATTGCTATTCGCTGTCTTTGTCCTCCCGAAAACTGATGCGGATATTTTTGCATTGTATCACCGGATAATCCAACCAGATTTAAGACATTAGCGGCGATATCATCAAGCTTTTTATTTTTTGTTTCTATTGCTTCCGCAATTGTAGTGCCTATTGAAAGTTTCGGATTAAGCGACGAAAATGGGTCCTGAAAAATCATCTGAATTTTTTTTGATAATTCGTATCTTGAATAATTTTTCAGATTTCTATCGTCAATAAAAATTTCACCGGAGTCATAATCCATAAGTCCCGCTATAATTTTAGCGAGGGTGGTCTTGCCGCTTCCGGACTCTCCGGCAATACCCAGTATCCCCCCCCGCTTAAGTTCAATTGAAGCATTATTCACTGCTGCGACGGTGACGGTTTTATTTGAAAAAAAAGTTTTTCCAGTGCAAAAGTTTTTATTTACATTAACCGTTTTTAATATAAAATTATTCAACATAAAGTTTATTCCCGATGAAAACGGAATTGTAAAGTTTTTTCATATCTTTCAAATTTAACTGGATGCAGACATGGTTGATTGTATCGTGCTGCTGAATGTTTTTTGTGAAATCATGGACTATCAGATAATCGGTAAAGTAAACAGCGTAATTGCCGAGTGCCCCGACCATAATCCGTTCGGCAGTGTTCTCCGCCGGTATTTCTTTTGTGATATCTTCATACATCCATTTTGGTTTTATAGGCGCCGGGTTTTTTTCCTTTGCCAGTATTTTAAGCGTTTTTCTGTTTATCTCACTTTTTGAGAAAGCCGTTACGAATTTTTTTGAGACGGCAATATCGGACGATACTTTTCCGTTTTTGACAAGTTTCAGACGGTTCGATTTGGTGTCAAATATTACTTTCGTAGATAAAATATTCAGATGCCCGCTCAATAGACGGTTTTCTTTCAATAGATTTTTGTTCTGTTCAACGAGCGATTTTTTTTCTTCTTCAATCGGCGGCAGCAGATCCGTTTTTAGTATTTCTGCATCGCTATAAACGGATTGCTTAATTAAGGTTTCGTATTTTTTTTGGTTTGACAGCATTGAAAGTTGTTTGTTTAATTCTGCGATTTCACTTTCAATTGTCTTAGTATAACTTGGAAGTTTTATGTGAATAAAAATAGAAACTGCCATAATGAGCAAAACTATCAATCCAATTAATTTTTTTAAAAATTTAATAAACATATACAAGCGTTTTATTGATTTTCGTATTTTTATAGATGTATTCAAGGTCATCCGTACCGAGACGGATACATCCGTGAGAAACTGCCCGTCCGAGCAATTCCTCTTTTTGTGTTCCATGGATTTTATAACCGAATCCTAAATCAAGAGCATACTTTCCCAATTCCCCCTCCACTTTTCTTTCGGGTGCGGAAGGATGCGGTATTTCCTTTTTCTCCTCAATGAATGCCCAGTCGGGTTTGAACCACAACGGATTTTCCGTTTTATTTTTTATGGTAAAAATTCCTTTGGGAGTTACAAATTCCCATTTTCTTCCGGTTTTTTTATCGCGTAAAATTCCGCCGCGTCCCACGGAACATTTTGCCTGTCTTATAATTTGTCCCTTTTGTTTGAAATATAAAATATTCTCTTTTGTATCTACAAGAATGTATGGTTCGCTGTTAGTCAGTTCGCTGATTCGCTGAACAAGAAGTATGTTTTCGTTTGAAAGACCGATGTTTTTTTCTATCAGATTTTTATTGGTTTCTATAAGTGCAAGTTGTCTTTTTTTCAGTGATGATGACCGTCTGTAAATCTTGTTTCTCTCTTTTTCCAAATGTTTAATTTCTTTTATTATTCCCGCTATACGAGTTTTCATAATTTTGCTTTCGTTTATTACATTTAAAAAATTATAAATATCAACTGCCGCAAGTGCCAGAATTGTTACGATAATTATTGCGATACAATTGTTTATTAAAAACCGGAATTTTTTTATTTTTTTCATGGATTAAAACACCTCAACAATCTATTTTCTTTTTGTTTCAATTGCGGTTCTTCTTTTGCGCACTTTTCAATTTTTCTCGGACATCTCGGATGAAACTTGCATCCGTCTGGCATTGCGGATAAATCCGGCACATTTCCGGGAATTGTGTTAAATCTTTTTACTTTATGTGTTTTTGGAATTGCCGATAAAAGCGCTTTTGTATAAGGGTGTCTCGGATTTTTAATTATTTCGGATGTTCCGCCTTCCTCAACGATTTCTCCCGCATACATTACTGCGATTTTATTACAAATATCAGATATAATTCCAAAATTGTGCGTTATAAAAATTACGGTTAAATTAAATTCTCTCATAAGTTTTTTTATAAGTTCAAGAATTTCTTTCTGAATTGTGACATCCAATGCCGTTGTCGGCTCGTCGGCGATTAAAATTTCCGGTTTTGTTGCAATAGCCATAGCGAGCATTATTCTCTGTCGCATCCCGCCCGACAACTGATGCGGATAGTAATTTTTAATTATTTTCGGCTCGCTCAATTGAACCGTTTCAAGAAGTTTTTCAATTTTGTCGTCTGAAAAATCCCGTTGATGTATTTTTAATGTCTCTCTTAACTGTTGCGAAATTTTTATTACAGGATTTAATGATGATAACGGGTCCTGAAAAACAATTCCGATTTTTCCGCCTCGGATTTTTTGCAGTTCTTTTTCACCAAGCCGTAAAATATCTTGCTCGTGAAAAATAATTTTGCCGTCAATTATTCTTGCTTCTTTCGGCAGAAGATTTAATATTGAAAGTCCGAGCGTTGATTTGCCGCATCCCGATTCGCCTACTATTGTCAGAGAATCCGCTTTATTTAATGTTAACGAAACATTCCTTACGGCTGGAATTATTTTTTTCCCGACGGTATATTCAACAAAAAGATTTTCAATTGATAAAATTTTATCCATTAATTCATTCTCGGGTCAAAAACATCCCGTAAACCCTCACCTAAAAGATTCCAACTGAGAACCGTGAGCAAAATTGCCAGTCCGGGAAAAATAGAGAGCCACCATGCAATATGAATGTAGTCCTTGCCGCTGGTTAAAATATTTCCCCATGACGGTGTCGGCGGCTGAACACCGAGCCCAAGAAATGAAAGTCCGGATTCGGTAAGAATTGCCGCTCCGACTCCAAGGATACTTGCTACAATTACCGGTGCAATCACATTAGGAAGAATATGGACGAAAATTATCCTTCTTTTTTTAAGTCCAAGTCCTTTTGCCGCAATTATAAAATCGCGCTCTTTTACGGAAAGCGTTTCACCGCGAACCAACCGCGCAAGACCCGTCCAAGAAGTAAGACCGATTACAATCATAACATTGTAAATGTTAGGCTCTAAAAAAGCAATCACCATCAAAATTAAAAAGAATGTAGGGAAGCAGAGCATAATATCAACAAATCGCATAATGACAGTGTCAATTTTTCCTCCGAAATAACCAGAGATTAATCCGAGAAATGTTCCGGCAATTACCGAAATTCCCACCGCGATAATTCCGATAGATATTGAAATTCTCGTCCCATAGACCATTCTTGAAAAAACGTCCCGTCCCATTTCGTCGGTTCCCAAAAAATGGTTTTTTGACGGAGATTGCAACCGTTCTAAAATATTTCCTTCAATCGGATTATGCGTAGAAATTAAAGGCGAAAAAATAGCCGTTAAAATCAAAGCAACTATTATTAAAATTCCGATTTTGGCAAGTTTATTTTTCAGTAATTTTTCAAAATATATTTTCCACATTTTTATCTGTATCTTATCCTTGGGTCAACATAAGCGTAAGTTATATCCGCTATTAAATTTCCCAAAAGCGTCAAAATTGCGACGATAGTTCCGACGGCCATAATAACGGGATAATCCCGCGACATAATCGCTTCGTATCCTAACCGTCCCATCCCGGGCCATGCAAAAATCGTCTCAAAAATAAATGACCCGCCGATTAAATCGGGAATTGTAAGCCCCACAATTGTTACAACAGGAATCAACGCATTTCTTAAAGCGTGCTTAAAAATTACAGTTGACTCCGGCAGTCCCTTTGCCCTTGCGGTTCTTATGTAATCCTGATGAAGAACTTCCAGCATTGCAGATTTTGTATATCTTGAAAGTCCTGCAATTCCTGTAAATGCCGAAACGAAAACAGGCAACACAAGATGTTTAGCGATATCCGTAAATTTTTCCAAAAAAGTAAGTTCGTCAAAATTTATTGAACGGAATCCTGAAACAGGCAGCCATCCGAGATGGAGTCCGAAGAAAATCATCAATAAAATTGCCAGCCAGAATGTGGGAACGGAAAATCCGAAAAAAACTGTAACGGTAGTAATTTTATCAAAAACGGTATCTTTTTTTACGCTGGATATAACGCCGATAGGAATTGCGATTGCAAATATAAAAATTATTGATAAAAAATTAAGAAGCAGTGTTGCAGGAAGCCGTTCTGCAATTTTTTTTATCACAGGTCTGTCGTCTTTGAATGATTTTCCGAAGTCAAATTTCACCAGCCGTTTGAGCCACAAAAAATATTGAATATGAACCGGCTTGTCCAAGCCGTAAATCGTCGTCAGTCGCTGTTTCGCATCTGCTGTGATTTTCTGGTTCATATCGGTCAGAACATCCGTCGGTTTTCCGGGAGATAAATGCATTACCAGAAAAGTAATCACGGTAATACCGAAAAGCACAGGAATCGTTAAAAGCAATCGTCTGAAAATATAAGAAATCATATGAAAAGTACGATAACAGCGATGAAAAAATACGATGAGGGAGATAAATAATTATCGTTGTAATCTTGGTTTTTATCGCCGCAATCAGAGATTGTTGAGTTTTTCAATATTGTATGATGAATG
>DHFT01000034.1 GCA_002402375.1 Elusimicrobia bacterium UBA4817
GCCGTTATACGCCCACACACGGAAATAATATGTCGTATCGGCGGATAAATTATAGACAATAGTTGTTGTTGCGATTAGCCCGGACGCAAAATTGACAGCGGTTGTGGACACATAAAAATCGGTGGCTGTTGCATACTTGACGCCGTATTTTGTATCCGGAGATGGATTGTCATTGGCATTCCAGGAAAGATTTATTGAAGTTGAATTATTAGTGGTCGCCGACGGGCTTGTCGGAGCCGCTGCGGCGGTGTAACTGGTAATTGACGCCGACCATGAAGAACCTATCGTATTGGTTGCTCCTGCACAAACCTGGTATTGTGTATTTGTAGAAAGATTTATCTGCCACCAGGAAGTTGTGCCGATCCCCGATAAAGGCCCTAAATTTTCAGAAAGCCAGAATGATGAAGGCGGGGTGCCGGTCGCTATGAAAAGCCCGTCTTCATTATTCGCAGTATCGGTGAACTGCCACTGAATAGAAGTCGGACCTAACAACGCAACATTTAAGTTTGACGGTGCTGTCGGCGGACCGACATATGGCACCGTAGTGATAATGGTTGAATATCCGCTGGAATGTCCTGTACTGTCACCGGCAGTTATTCTGTAATTATACGTTGAACCGTTCGTCAACGCCGTATGCATCCACGGATTGCCTTGCGTAGAAGCAACCGGTGTCGTGCCGACTATAAACCATTCCTCGGCAACAGGAGGATTGCTGTCACACCAGATTGTGTAAGAACTAATGTCAACTTCCGAATTCGCCGTCCACCATAATTGAATCTGGGTATTGCCGGCAAGAGAAGTCAGTCCGACGGGGTCGGCGGGAGTTAAATCCTGAGCGCAGGCATATGCGGATGTGTTGACGGTTAAAACATCGACGGAAGAGTTCCATACAGACCAATTACTGGCATCATCCTGCGACTTGATTGCAAACCAGTATGAAGTTGACGGAGTTAAGTTAAATAAAGTCGTTGTACAGGCGGTTAAAGGTGCAAGTGAGGTTGTGGAAATATCCACAACCGTCGCAAATGTTGATGAGGTATTTGTGAAATTAGAAGCCGTAACTATCGCAACTGAAGAATAATTTATTCTGAAAGTTCCCGTAAGATTCCCAACCGTTCCATCATCGCCCGGTGCAGTCCAATTAAGCACGATAGAACCTTCTGATGCACCTGCAAGCGCAGTCAAATCTGAAATTGAAGCAGGCAAAGTGGTGTCAGCCACAGCAGGTTCAGTTGCGGAAGATGTATTTTGCGGGTCGGAAACAGCGTTTTCGGTAAAATCAAAATTATTATTGTTGTTATCAGTCGCATTGCCGGAAGTATTCCCTGAACCGCCACCCGGTTTTCTTTCAATACTTCCATCAGTAACTGGATTGGTTGAAGCAAGTTTTTCATACCCGCCAGCGGGCTGTGTTCCCCATCCCACTCTGTCAATAACATCAACTTCATTAGTCGTATTCAGCGAAATATAAACACCGCCATTAGCAGGCATGTTAGTTGCAGTGTTATAAGTAGCATCCGGAGAAACCGCACCATCATATACGGATGTGCTTGTGTTTGTTCCCACTATCAAAAAATAACCTTTCGCAGGAATTGAATTGTTTAAAAAGGTTAATGGTCTATTTGTGTCAGCCCCCGTGCCGCTTCTTATATGGAGATTCAATCCGAGTGCATTTAAGTCAATTGCACCTGCAGTCGGATTGTAAAGTTCAACAAATTCATCGCCAGCATTCTGTCCTATGATTTGTATCTCACTTATTACAAGATGCGGCTGGATATACTGGGTTGTAATCCCGGAAAGTTCCGACTCATTAACAGCATCCATCGCTTTTATGTAAAAATATGATGTGGCATCCGACGGTAATCCTGATATCGTCATTACATCCGTTAAGGTCGGCGCCGATGGAGATGGTTCGCCGTCAACATCCGTAGCGTTGTTCCACCAGGTGTTTGTTGAACCGCCGACATCTGAAAGTGAAAATGTTGCATAACGAACAATATAAGAATTTGCAGAACCATCAAGAGGCGGGTCTTTCGGTGCAATCCATGAAAGATGGACAGAACCTACCGTTGAGTTTCCCGCCGAGGCCAAAAATCCTGTTATAGCAGCAGGCGGTTGAGTATCGGGGTCGGTAAGTCCTGAGACCGGAAGAATCGTCGGTATTACACCCATTTTATAGACATCATCCTCTGTAGCAATTGCAAAATGGTATGTTGTTGAAGGAATAAGTCCTGAAACAACAACTGTATCCCAGACGCCCGCTACAGAAGGGGCTAAATTGAACTCCGTATAATTGAGTGCATCAAAAAAGTTCTGCTGGGTTGTAAGCGTCCATGTATCCGAGGTGTACCGGACATAATATTTTGTTGCCTGACCTGTAATATTATCATCGCCGGGTGCCGTCCATTTAAGAGTGAATCTGTCGGATGCTTTTGACTCCCAGTATAAATTCGTAATTGCAGCAGGCGCGGTAGTATCTGGAAGGGAAGGGTTTGCGGTGCCGCTGCTTGCTATATTACTATACCAGTGCCAATCATTTTTTGAAACACCTGCGGCATCCGTATCAGTTGATAAACTGTCCCTGCCGAGAGAATCCCAAATACCAGGGGAATCAATGGTCGGCATTGCACAGGAATATTTTGTTATTACCGCATCAAGTGCGGGGTTAAGTGGACCTGTCCACTGTCCTGAAGAAACAATATCTGCAAACGCAGTATTATTGCCGGCCCAGTTTGAGTCCTGCTCGCAATACGCCATCGCATCAACAATCGCACCGGTGGAATTACAAATATAAACCTGACCGGATGTGCCTTTTAAACCCAGGGAGGTTGCGGATGAACCGTTAGCGGTTGCAATGTAAATATCCCAAAATGCGGCGTTGTTGTCGCCTTTCACAGCATCGTCCGTTCCCGTTCCGTTGTCAAATTGAAGTAATATATAATCACCTAAACCTGGGTCAATATTGGGAAAAGTTTTTATTTTGAAAAGGGCTGAACCTGTACCTGTGGTTGCCCAAACCGTCCAGTTGCCCATAGGACCCGTATCAACAGCGACATAAAACTCTATCCAGTCCGCGTTGGCTGTCTGCCACGGGGCAACTTCATTTATACGAACATCAGATGCCGCATGCAAAATAATGGGGACGGAGGTAATTATTATAGCGGTAAGTAGTAACCTTTTTCTAAAAGATGAGATTGCCACGGGCTTCGCCATCCGCCTAATGCGGACAATGACTTCGTCAATTATGGTTTTTACCAGATTTTTCATTTTTTATCTTTTTTGATGGTGTGCTTAAGCTTCAACACTGCAAAGTTAATTTCTACAGTAGTTTCGCTGCCGGATGTCTTTAACCCGTCATCAAGAATTTCTGCTATCAAACCACCGCTTTTTTTCATAAGCGATTTCTGCGTGGTTTTGTCTTGTATCGCGGAAAGTTCTTTTATATTTCTTGTAAGTTGACGAAGTTTTGCAAATGCTTCAATGATAGATATTGTTGTTTGAGTGGCACGCGGACTTTTCAAAATTGTAGCAAGCATATAAAGTCCTTTTTCAGTAAATGCTTTGGGTAGTTGAGGAGAGAATTTGAGTTTATAGAGGTGGTGGAAATTTTCCACCACATCCTGTTTTTCATCGCTCGTCAACTCAAAAATATATCCGGTAGGAAACTTATCCGGATTATTTTTAACGGATTTATTGATGTCGCGAGTTCCTACTCCATACAGTTTCGCCACATCACTGTCAAGTATCGTTTTTTGGCTCCGTATCTCTATGATTTTGTTTTCAATCTCTTCAAACTTTACAATGTTCATATTTCTTCTCTTACTAAAATACGCAAAAAGGGGACAGATCCTTTTTTAGCGGCAACAAATATGGTGTTAATCTTTAATTTCATTGAAGGTTTCTTAAAACGAAAAATTATGTTTTTACGCTTTTCTTCAATTTCAGTTTCTCAATTCTCCGACGGCAAAACCCAAACTATTCAACTACTTTCGCAACTACGGAAGTAGTTGAATACTTACTCAAAAAAATATAGCGCCGAGCACCAATTCACATTTTTATTACTTTGTTTTTCTTTGAGTTAAGTATAACATAAAAATTAAATCTTGTCAAGGGTTTTTTTCGGTTTCAATAATAAATTTTTTGCCGTCGGTTCTAATAGTAAGATTCCCGTCTTCATCCGTCCTGTAAATATTTATATCAGCATCCTGCAATTTTGCTATAACACCGGAATCGGGATGACCGAAATTATTTTTTGCTCCTACGGAAATAACAGCAACTTCCGGATTAACCGCTTTTAAAAAATTTTCCGATGTTGATGTCGCGGAACCGTGATGCCCTATTTTCAATATGTTTGACTGAACTTTATCGCCGTAAGTTTTCAGTATATTATCCTCCGACTCATATTCTATATCAGCCGTAAAAAGAAAACTGACATCTCCGTAAATAAGCCGAATTGCAATTGCATTATTGTTTTCTCCTTCAAAATAAAAATTACTTGGAGGAGAAAAAATTTCAAATTTAACCGATGAATCAATATAAAAACTAGCGTCTTGTTTTAAAACTGAAGTTACAATCTTTTTGTCATCAATGACCCTGTGCATTTCTTCATATTCCGGCTGGTCAGAGACAATTCCGTTTTCGTATAACGAGCCGATAGGAAATTTTCTTAAAACAGCCGGCATTCCTCCGATATGATCGCCGTCCGCGTGCGTTGCAATTACAAAATCCAATTTTTTTATTTTTTGATTTTCAAGAAACGGCACAACGACTTCTTCGCCGGGGTCATAGTCCGACTGCTTCCAGTAAGGCGTTCCGCCGGCATCAATAAGTATAGTTTTTCCATTTGGAGTTTTTATGAAAATTGAGTCGCCCTGACCTACATCAATAAATGTTACCGCAAGTTCTTTCCCGATGGGCTTATATTCATTTGAAGGAACCTCAAGATAAACTTTTGGTTTCGGCGGTTCTTTCGGAAGTGTAGCACAACCAAAAAAGAAACAATTAAAAATGTAAAATGTAAAATGTAAAATGAACGCAAAAAATAATCCGCAATTTTTAATTTTTAATTTTGCCTGCCCCACCTCGCTTGGCGAGGGCGGGGATTTTTTAATTGCCTTTATCCTCATTTCTTAAATCCCAGTGATTTTACCGTATATGTTTCGCCGTCGGTTGAAACAAAAATCGTGCCCTCTTTGTCGGTTCTGTGAAGTTCAATGTTGAAATCATTAAAACGCCTTACGGTGTCGGAATGCGGATGCCGGAACCTGTTGTATCTTCCGCAGGAAATTACTGCAAGTTCCGGATTAACCGCATCAAGAAAATACTCGGTTGAAGATGTTCTTGAACCATGGTGCGGAACTTTTAATATAACGGACGAAACTTCCGATTTCTTATGATTACCGACCAACTCGTCTTCCGCAAGTGCTTCAGCATCTCCTGTAAATAAAAAAGATATGTCTTTATATGTAACTTTTAACACTATTGAATTATTGTTAGGGTCTTCAAATAAATTATTTTTGCCCGGGGATAAAACTTTTACGGTTAAATCCGGGTCCCAATTAAGAATATCACCTTGACCGACAATTTTATACGATATTTTTTTTAGTTTTATCAACTGGAGAAACTGTTCGTAGACCGGAGACGCATACTGAAAACCGGTATCATAAACAACCCCGACAGGGAATCTTTTCATAACGCTCAGCAGACCGCCGATATGGTCAGCATGCGCATGAGAGGCAACGGCATAATCAATTTTTGTGATATTTTTTTTAACTAAGAAAGGAATAACTATTTCTTTACCGGCATCAAATTCGTCGTCGCCGACTGCGCATTGCCCCGCATCAATCAAAATATTTTTACCGTTAGGCGTTCTGATGAATGCGGCGTCGCCTTGACCGACATCAAGAAAATATACATAAAGATTTTTTGTGGCCGAGGACTGCTGACCGTAAAAAACTTGTATATTTAGTACGGTTATTAGGGTGATAAAAAATAATAAAATCCGAAATTTTAACGAAATTGTTTTTTTCATTTATATCCGGTAAAACTAAACCTATTCAAGTTCTTTCGTCCCTAAAGGGATTCCCTTCTGTCACAACTACGAAAGTAGTTGAATCGTTATTTACCAACTCTTTGATTATTTTTTTCTACCGCCAAAAAATACGGCTTAAGGACTTTTAATAAATCAACAGGCATTCTTCTTTCCCGTTTTGTATCTATTATTGAATAATAAATCCGGTTTTTTTCCCGTCTGTATTTGAGTATGTGGGCATTTTTTAATACCGTTAAATGCCTTGAAACAAGCGGCAAATTTACTCGCAATTCATAAACAATTTCAGAAACGCTTGCCTCTTTTTTATTATACAGATATTTTAAAATTTTTAATCTGACAACGGAACCCAATGTAACAAATAATCTTGCATAATTCAAAGCATTCCTGTCAACTGCTACCATCTTTCCTCCTTTATAACTGTGAGTTTTTCCATCTAAAAAAAGACAAGCATAATGTAAAAATGAAAAAATTAAGAATTAAAAAAATCTAAAAAAATTAATTTTCATTTTGATACCTTTCCGACCATAATCCCAAAACTACTTTCGTAGTTTCGCAACTACGGAAGTAGTTGAATAGATTTTAAAAAAAAATTATTCTTTGTTTGAGCGATGCATCAATTCTTGCTGCAATTTTTTCACCCGAGCAAGCGATTTTGACTCTGCTTTTTTGTTCGGCTTGAATACAACATCAAACCACATACCTTCATGCAATTTACACCTGAACTGCTTTACGGGAATAATCATTTCTCCGCCGCCAATAACCATTAAAACGGCTGTTTTTCCGTCTTCTATTCTGTCAATTACCGCTTTCATAAAAACCTCCGATAAAGACAATTAAAAATGTAAAATTAAAAATTTATGCTGTCTTCTGGTTAAAAATCTTTTTGGCATATTCACGATAAAATGCAGAACGCTCATCTTCATTGGGTATTTCCTTCCTCGGAATAATTACTGCATTCTCGCCCTTCGGCACATCAAACGACTGCTCAACAAAAAGCTTTACTATAGCAGCCGGAACCGAGTAAAGTACATCAAATTTGTCCTGCTGTTTTTTACCATTCATAATCTCTTTCGTCCTTGTTAAAGTTCTCTGAAAATTATTTTTTATAAGTTCCAAGATTTTCGCAACATTAGGCGACAATAGTGCAATGTCAACTTTATCAACGGGGGTTGTCCAAAGATTTATGGATTTCAACTCCTTTAATTCGGACGGAGATAATTTCACGGGCGGCTCAAAATACACAAGTTTAATTTTATACGGAATTCCCAAATATAACGGGTCGGAATTTTCCATAGTTATCGGCGAACGGTATTCCATATCGGTATTGACACCGTTATAGAAAACACTGTAGCCATTTTTAAGATAGTTGTCAGTCAGTTGATTAACCGTCCACCATGCAAGACAACTTTCCCACGGTGCGAAACAGGGCCCGAATTTCTTAAAAAGAAGATACCGCACATTATCGCAGGAAATATTTATTACATTTGAAAGTTCTCTGTAAAAGGTTGACTTCCCCCCTCCCGCGGCGCCTATCGGAATTATAAGCATGGGGTGCTTACTGATAAGCGTTTTTTCATCCCAGTTGGAATTATTTTTCAGAGAATACTTGATGAAATGTTCAATATGTTTTTCCCCTTCTTCATACAATTTCGCTAAATCAAAACCGGTTATTTGGGCTTCAATAATTGCAAGAAAAGTGTTTACTATACTATAAGGATTAAGATGAAAACAATTGGAAAAATTTTTCATCCGTGAAATCGCCTCTTCAAAATCCGGCTTATTTTTTATTAGAAAAATTCCTTTTTGAGAATTTACTGCAAAAATCGGAGAGTTGTAAAGATTTTTTGCAGCACGCAAATTTTCAAGAACATCTCCGGTAGAAAACGAAGCGTCAACTATATTATGAAGACAGATATAGACATCTTTTTCATACAGGAGGGAGTTGTCGTTTTCAACAACATCTGATAACTTTTTAATGCCGTACCGGGCGGCAACTTTTTTCAATAAATTCCTGGTTTCCCCATGTGTCTTAAATTCTCTTTTTTCCATGTTGTTCTCCTCTTTGTCCTTTTAATTAAAATCTCCAAAAACACAAAAACCAACAAAACCAAAAAATACAGATTTAAGACGGTAAATTCCAAACTACTTTCGTAGTTGCGAAAGTACGAAAGTAGTTGAATAGATTTTAAAAAAATTATTTCTCTATTCTCATCGCATTAATTTCCGCTTCAAAAGTTTTACTTAACTCCGTCTTATTTTTGTTAGAAGTAAATAAGGCATTAATTCCGTTGTGTATTATTTTTATCAAATCGGACACATCAAAACCAAGACGGTTAACCGCCACATTATATTCATTTGTAAGGTCAATTCCGCTGACCGATCTATCGTCGGTATTTATTGTGACTATCACGCCGTTATCATAAAATTTTTTTATAGGATGGCTTTCAAAATCCGCAACGACATGCGTTTGGACATTTGATGTAATACACATTTCAAGCGGAATTCCTTTTTCTTTTATTTCTTTCATCAGATTTGCATCGTCTATTAAACGTACGCCGTGGCCTATGCGGCTTGCCCCAAGTTTCACTGCTTCTTTTATACTTTCGCAACCGGCTGATTCACCGGCATGCACAGTGAAAGGAATTTTATATTTTTTAGCAAGGTTAAACGGTTCGGCGAAATCCCTTGTCGGATATATTGTTTCATCACCCGCCAAATCAAGCGCAACAATACTGTTACCGGAATATTTTTTTGCCAATTCTACCGTTGTGATATTTGCTTCTTTAGGAATTGAACGATAACAGCACAAAATTAATCCGACGCCGATTTTGAAATCACGACTACCCTGACGTAATCCGTCAAGACAAATTTTTACGACATCGGTTATCTTAAAATTTTCGGCGGTTTGAAGAAACGGTGCAAACCGCACCTCAAGATATTTAATGTTTTCGGAAGCGGCATCTTCACAAAGTTCATAACCGATTTTTTCCACAGCGTAAGGATTTTGCAATAATGGGTAAAAAAATTCAAATGCTTTCAGAAATTCGGTTAAACTTCTGCAATCGGGGGAAACCCGAACATACTTGTTCAATTCCTCAATATTTTCCGTCGGCAATTTTACCTTTTGCTTTTTGGCAAGTTCTAAAATGGTTGATGTCCGAACAGAACCGTCCAAATGACAATGCAGGTCAACCTTCGGAATTTTTTTAAGAACTTCCGTTGATACCATTATTTATTCCTCGTCATCCTGCTCCGGCAAATCCTCTTCTGTTTTCGCAGATTTTTTCGTCTTTGTCTTAACTTTTTTATCTTTTTTCTTGCCGCCCTGCCCTTGCAGTTCGGCTATTTTCTCTTTCGCTTTTTCGGCCTTTTTTACCGTCGGGTAATTATCCGCAACTTTCTGATATTCCCTTATCGCTTGTTTGTTATCTCCCATCTTTTCATAGCAGTCACCTAATTCAAATTGTGCATTAACCGTTTTTTTAGAATCCGGATATTTATCTACGACGGTCTGATATGTTTTAATGGCACTCTCGTATCTTTTTTGCTTTGTCTGATAAACACTGCCCATCTGCAAATACGCATCAATCACTTTTTTTGAATCAGGATATTTGTCTATAATAGTTTGATACATCTCAACGGCACTATCATATTTTTTCTGTTTTTTCTGGTAAATACCGCCAATCTGCAGATATGCATCAACTGCCTTTTTACTTTCGGGAAATTTATCTATAACAGACTGGAACTCCTTGACCGCATTATTATAATCCTTCAATTTGGAGTAACACATGCCAATATTATACTGCGCAACCGGTGAGTCTTTGGTTTCGGAAAATTCCGAAAGATATTTCCTATACGTTTTTATGGCATCTCCATACTGCTTTTCTTTCTGCATCGTTTTAGCTTTCTGAAATAAACCATCTGTCTCCGCAAATGCCAGAACACAACCAAGAACACTTATCCACAACACTGATAAAACTTTTTTCATCATTTCCTTAGTATTATGAAATAGAGGTACTTTTA
>DHFT01000058.1 GCA_002402375.1 Elusimicrobia bacterium UBA4817
CCCACTCCCCATGGTATTTTTTCTATTGCCTTAACCACCCAGTCGCCCTCGGAAATATTACTAATTGCCTTATTTGTTCCATCAGCCACAGTCATCCATAGACTGGCAGATACTCTGGCATCAACGATAGACATACTGATTACCTCACACAACGCCACAATTTTTGTAAATATGTACGGATACCAGCCAAGCCCGCAGGCGATGAGTAAACCCTGTATAATCAATTTTTTGTAACTCGGCTCATCACCTGATATCGCTTTAATGTTTTCCTGCCAGATAGAAAAAATACCAAGGAATATAAAAAGAATCCATGCTAAAGCATTGATAACCGTGTATGGTTTTGCCATCACAGTATGTATGTTAAGTACATCGTAACGAAAGAATATATTATAGTCGGTCATATTCATCGCCTCCTATTTCGTCGGTATCGATTCGCCCGGAACGACGCCAAGTATTCTATATGCTTTTTCTTTGGGCATATTTTTTTCCGCTTCATCCATTGCTCTTTGCTGATCCCTTTTCCAACGGTCATGCTGTTTTTGCCTTTCCCGTTTCTGTCTCGCATCAACATCCTCTTTTGTAAGTTGTTCTTTATTTTTATTCCAATCGCGGGATTCTTTTTCCACAGTATCTTTAAGTAACTGCTGCATTATTTTGTCTAATGATGCCAGATATTCAATCAAAAGAAGATCCTTCCTTTTATTGAATTCATTTAATTCCTCCTGAGACATTTTTTTCTTTGCGGCATCGTCGGCAAGTTGTTTTAACCGGGCATCCCGTTTTTTGGTAAGTTCGTATATGTCTTTTGAAAAATCCGTCTTAGCAGCAATATATTTATCGGTATTATCCATTATGTTCCGGACATATGCCGTGCTGTCAGGGTCAGCATTCATATCGCTTTGGAAACGCCAGTATGTATTTTTATTCATTGTATCTATGCGGTTTTTCATATCGTCTCTGTAATATCCGGCGATGCCGCCTTTGTGCTTTGACATTTCTGTCACTTCGTCATAATATTTTTTGCTCTGGTTGTAATTCTGATACATGATTTTTATTTGCTCAACAGTTTTTAGCATCATAAATTCCTGGTATACCTTATCCTGAGCAGATTTCAGTGTGTTTGTAATGCCGGTTAAGGGATCTAAAAATGCATATGATTTCTGCACGGCAATGAACAAAAATGAAAAACAAATTATAACATACCTCATACCGCTAACCTCCTTTTGCCAGTCCTTCTAAAATCTGTATTTCTGTTAACCCGGGATGTTCTTCGCGATATTGCTGCTCTTTTGTAAAGTCCTTCGCATTTGTTGTGCAGATCCAGTAGTCCAGTTTTGACGGCTCTATTTTTATAACCCTGCAAAATTCTGCGTATTTTATAAAGACCTCTCTAAATGTACTTGTCGCCAATAAATGCTTTGTCGTTTCCACCTGAGGCGGCGTAAGTTTAAACTTTTCAAGCAGTTCATATCCGCTTTCCAGACGCAGAATAATTTTTATGATTGAGTTTGTAATAATCGCATCGGCGGCCGGCGTTTGTAAAAAGTCCTTCGGACTCTGTGAAATAGACCACACAACACCGTTGAATTTTCTGATGGTCTTATATAGATTTATAATTAACTTGCTGCCTATCGGATCTGAGAAGAAAGACCATCCTTCATCTATCACAACCATTTTCTGTAATGTTCTGTCTTTCAGTTTACTTTCAATAACCGTCTGAATTAAAAAGAAAATAATCGTCTGCAGTTCCGGTTGTTCCTGTAATTTTTGCAAATCAAATGCGACAAGCCGGGCATCCGGAGAAATGGTACTGGGTCTGTTGACAAGTTTTCCGTAGCGGCCGGTGGTCCATATTTCCAGATTCTTTGCGTAACTTTTCGCCGTCGCCCTGTCTTCATCGTCGCCTTCATAATTGAGAAGTTGACTCTGCATCATACCGAGCAAGGGCGTCTCTGCCCCGCAAATTCTGTATGTATTTACAATTACATTTTCAAGAATTTTCTGTTCCCGGCCGGAAAGTTCTTTCAACTTCAGCATTTTTTGCGTCAATAGGGTGAGAAATTCAATCGTATCCGGGTCCACTTCAAAATTATTTTTATCCGTATTGATGACCGCAAGAGAGGGGGAGGGGAACGGATTAAATGCATATTTTTCCGAAAGTTCCACTTCCAGATACTGCCCGCTAAAATCCGAGCAAAGTTTTCTGTATGACCCGCCGACATCAATTATTATTATGTGATTCTTTTTCGATTCAATGTTAAAGTTGGATAAAAAATAATTCACTGTAAATGACTTACCGCTGCCCTGTGTTCCTATTATCAACCCGCATTTTGCGGAACTTGTAATTTTATCATCAAACAGGTCTATCGGTAAAATCTGGTCGTCATCCGTCTTAAAAATCATTTTTGGGACGGCACAGCCGATCCAAGGGGCGGATACCGGCAACAACTGGGCGATTGCCTCAGTATGAAAAATATGCTTTCTGAAATTCAAATGACTGTGACCCGGGATCACGGAAAGAAACAACGGCAGATGGTTCATATCGTCTATGATGCCTTCCGATTCTCCAAGTTCAAGAAATGACTGAACTGCCATGTTGGTCCTGGTTGTTAAGTCCACGAGAGTACGTGCATGCATAATTACAGAGAGCGAAAAATTGTAAAGTTTCTGGGATGTCGCTTTGATGTCAGATATTAACTGCTCGGATTCTTTGGCTTTTAATGCCGCTTCATAATTCTTTCTGAACATTGAAAGCCCGCTTACATTTTTTGCCATTGTCTCAATATGATGGACCTGTTTTATGAGTTTCTCCTGGTTTTCGGATTTTATGGTTACAACAACATCACAGTCGGGCGTCAATCTGGAAATCATTCTATGCAGCATAAGGTAATGTACCGATTCCGGGCGCGTAAGCAAATTAACGGCACGGTAATAATAACCGTCAAGGTACAAATGGTCAAAATTGTTTTCACAGGCGTTGTAACAAATCTGCGAGCGCAGTGTTTTGTCAGGCGATACCTTCGGCGCAGGCATAAAATCTACTCGGCCGGGATTCAAATACCCGTAAAGAAAATTTGTTATCTCTCCGGAACCGAGTTGTGTTATCTTGATACCCACGCTTTTTAAATTTGAAGTAAGCATCTGTGAGATTTCCCACAACTTATTGATTCGCATTTTGTGCATTTCTTCCGTTATCGGTTTGTAATTCTTATTGATGATGGAAACTACGGGCGGCTTAAAAGCCGACAGTTGCGATTCTACTGGATGCGTTGTTATAAACATAAAATATCTTTTCCGCTGGATAAACGATTCCCGAAACTGCTTTACTTTCCAATCCACGACTAATTTCGCTATCTCATCTTCGGATTGCACCGTTTCCTTATACCGCCGGATTTTATCTTCGTCCGCATTGCGTATCTGCAGGAGAAACTGAATATCAACATCCTCAGGTATTGCAGTTACGCAATTTTTGATACTCTGGAAAAAAGAAAAAATCTCGCCTTCGTCTTTGTGTATTAAATCAGGCGGTATAATTTCATAAACAAAAGACATCTGCAAGTCCAGTCCTATCACAGCATCATCGCAAATCGCCCAGAGATTAAGCAGATTATGTATCGGCGGCAGTCCCGATTGCAAAAACAGTTTCTTAAACATCGTCGGTTTTATTTCCGGCATTTGGTGGCTCCTTTAACAAGATAACCGGGTATATTTTCTTTGTATTTATCTACTGACAGCCGGCCGGGAGTCGCCAAATACGTGAAAAACGACTTAAAATATTCTGCCGGCCGGGCTTTCAGTTTTTTGCCTATTTTCCAACAAAGAACAAGCATGATTAAAAACACTATCCATGATTTCACTATCATAGAGGTCAAAACCGGGACTCCGATAACGACAAAGAAGTCTATCGACTGAAAACCATACATAAACACTTTGTGTGATAACGCCTTGTGTGTATTTACCGATTCCATATCAAAAGACTGCTTTTATTAACTCGGCAAGGGCTCTCGCACCAAAAACACAAAGCCCGCCGATGACGATTCTTCCCCCGGTCCTGAACGCATTCTCATCACCCATAGCAACCCGGATACCCATCCATGCAAACCCGAACACAATCGCTGGAAGTCCCAGACCAAGTGTTATCCAGTCGATGATTTTCCACAGTGAACTTTCTATCTTTTCACCGATTGCCCAAGCCGGCTCTACGCCGAACAACCCGACTATCCCCAGAACCAACAACAAAACAACCAAACTTCTCTTGCTCATAAAACCTCCCTGTCGCTTTAATAGCAGCGAACATTTTTACTTTATTTTACCGCCACGATATATCCGAAACAAAATATAAAAAATAATAAGTGTCGCGGGAACTTTCAGCCAGAAATTGTCTGCTGTCATCAAAAATATCAAAACAACTATACCGATAATTTTCAACATAAACTCAACTCGCCGGGTCAAAATCAATTCCGGTTTTTTTATCTTCCAATTAAAAAGTTTCATCACGGTTCGCTCCTTTTAATCATTCCGCATTCGGTTAACGCTTCTTCTAATTCCGGTAAGTAGTCGTGTACCGGATTAAAATTCTTTAACTCAATATACGTAGACAACGATTTCTCGTCGGTTGCAAAATTATATGCTGCGAGATAATAAAGTTTGTCGGCATATAGTTTGTCTTCCATGCTGAAATTTCTTTTGCCTAAAAACCTGCTTTTTACATTCTCTTTCTGATTTTTTATTGACGAATCTTTCAGCGATAGTTTTTCTGCTTCGGAAAAGCATTGATACGCTTCGGCGAAATTATTATTTTTTAGATATTGCATGCCTGAAGATACATACTGTGCCGTGTATAGTGATTTTTTATCGGCAATTCTTTTCTTATTCTCTTTTGTTGTCGCCGAATCCGGTATAAGTATTTCTATTTTTTTCAACTGCTTCTCGCAGGATGTAAAATCATTATCACCGAGTGCAGAATCTATATTTCTTACAACTTTTTGTGTATATTCATTTTTGTTTTTCTCAATCTCCGTTTTTTCCGGTCTAACTTGTTGACCCTGTGCCACAGGCGGCGGTACTTTTTCTAACCGTTTCTGCACATCGTAAAACATCTCCTGGTTTTGCTGCGGGGGCGGCATCGGCTGAGTTTTTTTAGGTAATGGTTGTGAAACACGAATCTCTATGTCTGTAATGAACGCTTTTATATTCGCATTCGCAGGGTCCGTATCAAACGCTTTTAAGTAATTTTGATACGCATTCACAAAATCACTTTTTGTCTCATATTGTTTCGCTTCCGTAATATACCGGTTCACTTCATCGGCGATGAGCGTCTGCCGGCAGGTTGCAAGGAGGTGTTTGGCATCGGCGTTTTCCGTCGGTTTAAGCGGTGCCGCTTTGATAAGCAGGGGAATCGCTTCGCTGTATTTACTCTGCTCGGCAAGAGATGTAGCATCCCTGTAATATCTTTCATAGACCCTGCATGCCTGTTGATATACTTTCTGGAATTCTTCCGTAAATGTGGACACCGGTTTTGCTTCTATTTCTTCAGTTCCTCCGAACCTGTAAATAAATCCGATCTTATGAAAATTAGTGAACTCCTTTGATATAAACGCATAGTCAAGTTGGAAATCCGATAACAAAAGCCCGAGGCCGGCGGTCATTCCTTGTTTGTAGCCAAGCCGGAACATCAATAAATTAAGCAATTTATATTGCGCACCGAAAGAGTAAAAAATATTTTGTTCGGTATATGTAAAATCAGTGGCCAGCATAATTTCATCATATGAAAGCAAATCACTTTTTTTGTTATACCGAGGGAAAACCGTTGTAGTCGCCGAGTAACCCAGTTTGACTGCAAAAGGAAGTTGTTCCGTTTCATCAATCATTTTTACCCCGATAGAAAGCGGATTTTGTACGAGAACTCCCATATCAACATTTATTTTTTTTCGCGACGGATGACCCGATATAAACACCTGTTTTGCCAGTCCGATATCCAGACCAAACCCGGTTCCTTTTTCCGTGTACATTTTATAATCAAGCATTTTTAATGATACACCCCAATCTAATTTTAATTTGTTTGAGAATTCCGCATAACTGCCATAGACCGCCATCTGATTATTTGAGGTCTTATCACCGATACCATCTATTTTTTGTCTTGTCTCTATGTTGCCCCTGTAAAACTGAGTCCCGGCTAACGCAAACGCACTTTTATCGCCCGTTGTAGAAAAACCGATAAAATCGTATCTTGCGGTGTCATATAAAAACCAGTGACTTGCCGTTATCTCCTCGCCGTCAAGTTTAGTAAGCAGCGCCGGGTTGTAATAAATAACGCTCATATCGTTACCGGCAGCCGTGAATGTTTCGGCAAGCCCTGCGGCCGCAACACCAGGTCCATATGACAAAAAGTTGGACCTGTATCCTTCGGTTGCAAAACAGAAATCCGTAAAAATAAAGAAACATACCGCTGTTGCCAGCACTTTGCAGACAACCGGTGTTTTCCGTCGGAAAGTGTGAAGTGCTGGCACTTTGCTGGCGATTAAAGTTATTTTATAACCAAGATATAGCATTTGCTTGCTCCTTCTGCTTTTTCAACTCGGCAGATGTATGAACCGTTGTAAAGTATGTTGCCCTGGTCATCTCGGCCGTCATAAGTAAATTCATTCGTTCCTGCAACTGCGTCCTGCTCCGCCTGATAAATTAAATCACCGTATTCCGAATACATTTTTATTTTTACCGTCTGGTCGGTATTCACTCTGTACACTATGCGTGTTTGCTGTTTCTTTGGATTGAACGGGTTCGGATAGTTAAATGTTCTGTCCACAGGTATATCCAGGGTCTTAAAAGAAAATACCGGACTCTTTCCGGAGACACCATATAAATCTGTCGCCTCTATCTGCCAGAAATATGTTTTACCCGGGACAAGATTCCGGAGAGTATGCGAAGTCGCAGCGCCGGAATAGACTTTATCTTTACTTGCGGAAAAAGTAATTGATTTTTTTATCGCATCAGAATTTGTTACAACCTGCGGACTGCTGACATACAAATTGTAAGTTAAAAAATCATCATCCGAATCGGAAGCCGACCATTCAAGAAAAACTTCACCGGATATTACGGTTGCGCCGTCAATTGCTGCCTTTGATTTGTTTTCAAACGAAGTAGGGGGCGAAGAAACAATAAACGATTTCTGAACGGTTGTATCTTTATCGTCCCATATCCCGCATACTTCAAAATAATATGTATAATCACCGCCGGACGTGGAAAAAACGGTCTCATATGAATAAGTAATCTTCGTAAGATAATCATACCCTGAAATTGGAGTCATCGGTTTATTATCAATTTCTGCATTATTTTTCAAAACATGTAATTTTGGATAGCCGTTTTTAGGCGGATCATTGTCCGCATCCGCGTAGACGATTTTGAAAACAAATGTGTCTAAATTTGGACTGCCGGTAGAAGGAAACACGCCGGTATTACCGTAGTGTACTTCATCGGACCATGTCAGCGTCGAAAAATTATTATTCCTTGTAAAATTCTGATTGGTTTGATTGTCTGCAATAGTATATGTTCGGCTGCTTGGATTGAAAGAATAATATGTAAAACTGGACGGACTTACCGTATAGTTATAGCCGGCTGTGAGGTTGATGAACTGATAATACCCCGAACTGTTTGTGATAGCAGCGGCTGAATCATCGCCGGAAAGTGTCATTGCAACATTTGACATCGGAACGCCACTCGGGTCAAAAACATATCCCTTGATGGATAGTTGTGAACCCGGACCTGCTTCTGAAACATCTGCAGCAGTTACATCAAAAATATCTTTTGTTTGAAAAGTATATTCATAAAAACTACAGGGTGAAAGCAATGTTGCGGTAGAATAAATCGCACCAGATAAATAATTTCCTGAAACATAATTCATCATTATTGTTTTTACCGCTACGCCGGCGGATGAAATAATTACTCTCGGATATCCGGCTGCCGGAGCATCGTTGTCGGAATCCATATATTTTATTCTGTAAGCAATAACAGCCGAGTATGTACTTATATCCGGCTCAATACCATCTGCGATGTATCCACTCTCGCCCGTCCAAGATAAGACAGGTGCAGAAGACAATCTAATAAAATCTTGGTTTTCTAAATTTGTTTGCGTATTTAAATAATTTCTACTGCTTGGCGAGAACAAATAATAACTGAAACTTGATGGTGTTATCGTATAACTCATTGTCGTAATCAAAAATTCGTAATATCCGTTGGCATCAGTATAGCGGACGCTTGATTCGTCGCCAGAAATTGTCAGTTTAACATTTTGCATACCGTTGTTTGCCGGGTCTTTTACATAACCTCCAATGAGTGTCTTGTTATCGGGTCCCGTTCCGGATATCTCAATTATTGTGGAATCATAATTATCGCGGGCCTGAAAAGTATAAGAATAGGAACTGCAAGAAGAAAGCAGGGTTGAAGTGGAATAAATTGCACCTGTATTATATGTCCCTGAAACATAATTCATTTGAATCGTCTTGACTACTACACTGCCGGATGATATAACTACCCGTGGGTATCCACTTGCCGGCTCATCATTGTCAACATCAGTATATTTCACACGATAAATAAATACTGTTGTAGTAGATCCTGAAGGCGGCTCTAACCCGTCTGACTCATAACCCGGCTCGCCGGTCCAGGATAATACAGGAAAGGTGTTTAATGTAGAAGTAGAACCGATTGCATACCAGACGGTTTCTCTCTGATTATAATTCCTCGCTCGGACTCTAAAATAATATGTGGTATGCGGCATAAGAGGACTGAAAGTGTAATTAGAGGGGGTAATCCAATTTGATGTAGATACATCGCTGATAAAATTTGAGTCCTGCGCTTTCACAACTTGATATTCTGTTCCTGAAGGATTATTATTTGCAGACCAGTTCGCTGTAATCGAGCTGGCTGTTATATCTGTAAATTTCGGCAAAATTTCGGCGGGAATATTACATAAAGTTGGTGTTGACGCTTTACTATTATAATTAACCGATATTACTCCATTCCAGTTTTTAGCGAGTATCACTGTATGATGTGTCGTGTTGGGTACAAGTTCGTTTTTACCTACCCAGATATTATTAGTTGAACTCCAACTATCCGTACTTAACCATACAGCAGTTAAACCAAGCGTACCGTCTACGGCCGTCACATACTTACCTGTTATTGATATATCTTCTGTCCCGCTTGCTACTTTGATTGCATACAGCGTCGGATATGGATTGTTGCCGGTATTTATATTTACCGTTATGCTGGATATATAGACATTAGTCACCGCAGGGATTCCGATTTCTTCACACAGCGTTGAAGTAGATCCGATTGTACACCAGAGGGTTTCTATGTTATTGTTGTTTCTCGCCTTTACTCTAAAAAAGTATGTCGTATTCGGAGTTAAACTTCCACGATTCCAACTTGCCGTATCTTCTACCCAGCCGCTATCAGCCAGTCCGGTAGTAAACCCAGAATCAGTTGCTACCTGTGATAGATATTTTGTAGATGCTGAATTGATTTGTTGGGACCAATTCGCAGTGATTGAATTAGTCGTTATCGCAGTGAAGGCGGGTGAGACACTGCTGGGTATATTGCAAAGTGTTGAAGTAGACGCCGGAACGGGTGCTATCGCATTTACACCATTCCAGTTCCTCGCTATTACTCTGGCATAGCGTGTAGTATTCGGCATAAGAGGGGAAACTACTGCCGACTGGTTATTTCTTGGGGTTGATGATGAGTACACCGTCCCTGTCTGAAAATCAGGGGATTCAGCTACTTGCGTGATATATATCATATCACTTGGGTTTGCGGGCGATTCGCTTAAACCCCAGACAACTTTTACATTTGATGTATTTATTGTTGACCACTGAGGATTATCCGGCGACGAACACAATGTAGCGGTAGAACCGATTAAATACCATGCGGTTTCCCTTTGATTATAATCCCTTGCTTTCACTCTAAAAAAATATGTGGTATTTGCCGTAAGTGGCGCAAAAGCAAAATTAGTGGAAGTGATCCAGTTTGTTGTAGATACATCACTGGTGAAATTTAAGTTCTGCGCTTTCACAACTTGATATTCTGTTCCTGAAGAATTATTATTTGCAGACCAATTCGCCGTAATTGAATTAGTCATTAGTTCGGTAAAACTTGACGAAACACCAGCAGGAATATTACATAATGTTAAAGTAGATGCTGAAACCGTCGTTATTGCATCCACATTATTCCAGTTCCTTGCTATTACTCTGCTGTAATATGTAGTATTTGGCGAAAGACCGATGACTACCGCTGACTGATTACTACGGATTGTCGTTGATGAAAATATCGTCCCGGTAAAATTACTCGCTGTGGATAGTTGCGTGATATAAATTGTATTGTCCGGGTTTGCAGGACTCTCGCCTGAACCCCAGATAACTGTCGCGCTTGTAATATTTACTACCGACCATTGAAGGTTATCCGGCGGTGAACACAATGTAGCAGTAGAAAGTTCACCAGAATAATTACCGAAGGTATCGCCCTCTGTCGTTTGATGTGCACGCAATCTAACATAATAAGTTGTGTTTGCTATCAATGCAGTTAAACTGCTTACGTAAATCGTTCCTGTTGTTGTCTTAGAGGTTGTCGCTGTCGGGAAAACGGCGTTTGTCGGTCCTGAAACCGTTCCTGTAGAAAAAATAAATTCATCTTCGCCATATGAGTTATCCTGAAATCTTGCAGAAAATGAAGATATATTAACATTGATAAAACTTGTAAGCACGGGCGCGGCCACATCCGGAGAATGCGTTAAAGTAACATCATCAATAACAGGTGTCTGGTCTCTTACAGGTGAGCCGATTGTACCGCCGGGAGTAATCGCACTTTTATAATGCACATATCTTGCAACTGTATTTATAGCACCGCCGTTGGTTACTGAATTGTATGTTGATATCGGATTTGTAGATATTGTAGAGGTTGCGATATAAAAATTTGCAGAACTATTTGCAGGAGATGCGGATTGCGTCCACGAAAGAGAATCAATATTTCTAATGCTACCTAAATCTATAACAGGCGAAAAGTAAGTGCCTGTTGAAGAATAAAACGGCGGTCTTGAAGACCATACTGTATTATTCCCACTTGTTGTGTCACCTCCACCCGTGACATATAATCTGCCATTCCATGATGCCAGCGCGTGACATTTCCTTCCCGCAGGTAATGAAGTAAGAGTCCCCCATGATGATAGACCACCAGCCGCATATATGCCGGCAAACCAGACATTAGTCCCGGGCCCTCCAATAGTGGTATCATGTCCACCTATGACATACAGATTATCATTCCATGATACCGTTGCATGAAAATCCCTTGCACCATCGTATACACCACCAGGCATCTCGGAAGTAGAACTCCAGCTTCCTACAGTTCCATCCGCGTTTATCAGTGCTTGCCAACCCCAAGCATATCTCCAAGCACCATCATTCCCGCCCGTAGTATATAATCTGCCATTCCATGATGCCAGTGCGAGACCATATCTTACGGCAGGAAGTACAGTAGTAGCAGTCCAGCTTCCTACAGTTCCATCCGCATTTATCGCCGCATACCAGACAGTGCTTTGAGGATTATTATAATTATCCCAACCGCCTGCAACATACAATCTACCATTCCATACCGACATTGCATGATACATTCGTGCAGCAGGCATTCCGGTAGTGGCAGTCCACGAGCCCACGGAACCATTCGCATTTATCGGTGCATACCAGACAGTGCTTTGAAGATGATTAGGAGCGGGAGTGTTATTACGACCGCCTGCAACATACAGGACACCGTTCCACACTGACATCGTATGAAAAACCCTTACATCCGGCATTAAAGTAGTTTCAGTCCAGCTACCTACCGTGCCATCCGCATTTATCGGTGCATACCAAGTAAAACTGGAACGGGTAACACCATCCCAACCGCCTGTAACATACAATCTACCGTTCCACACCGACATTGCATGACCAGTCATTGCAGTAGGTAAAGAGTTCGTTTCTGTATTCCATGAAGCGCCTACCGTGCCGTCCGCGTTTATTGACGCATACCAAACGGTAGATTGAGCGGCGCTATCAGACGTTATATTGGTAGGTTTTCCACCCGATGCATACAACCTTCCATTCCAAGCAACCATTCTACTTTTTGCTCTACATTCAGGTAAAGGATTAGGTGAAGTTACCCAGGAGGCAATAGAACCATCCGTATTATTAATAGAACCGACAAATATGGAAGAAGACACAGATACTGTCAAATTATTCCCGCCTGTTACATACAATCTGCCATTCCAGACCGCCATCGCACTAACTGTTCGCACATCAGGCATTGAAGTAGTGGCGGCCCAACTCCCTATCGTACCATCCGCATTTATCGCCGCATACCGTACAGTACTTTCATTTCCGCCTGTAACATATAGGCGGCCGTTCCATGCTACCGCCGAGATCTCGTTTAATGTACCAAAATTAGCAGTAGCGGACCAATTCCCTACCGTACCGTCCGCATTTATATCGGCATACCAGACATATTCTGAAGACCCGCTTATAACATACAATCGGCCATTCCAGGATGTCATTGCATGTCGTACTTTCGCATCAGGCATTGAAGTGGTAGCGATCCAACTACCTATCGTACCATCCGCATTTATATTTGCATACCACACAGTATTTTGTACGGAGGCCACCGCATCGTATCCGCCTGATACATACAACCTGCCGTTCCAGACCGTCATCACATGTTCATACCTTTCACCAGGCATTGGAGTGGTAACGGTCCAACTCCCTACCGTGCCATCTGCATTTATTGTAGCGTACCAGACGGTGCTTTGAGCGGTATCAGAGCTATCCCGACCACCCGCAACATACATCTTGCCGTTCCAGACAACCATTGCGTGTTTAGCCCTTGCGGCAGGCATATTCGGACAAAGAGAGGTGTGGGTACTGAAACCCATATTTTCAGCACCGCCCAAACCTAACCTTATATCGCCGCCGCCGGTACTAGTTACATCTGTACCCCAACCTGCGAAGGTCCCGGATGAGAAATCAGTTTGAGTCGTATGTACCACTGTAGCACTGTGTAACTGGATATAACTGAAAATTAAAAACAATAGTAAAAATATTTTCTTCATAATTCCTGCCAGCATTTTGCCAGCACTATACTGGCATTACTTAAACACTGCGCTCGTGGTCTGTGGCTTTCCTTCTTGCTTCTCTTGTTTCTTCATCTCAGGTTTTTTGTACATAGCAAGACGTTTCTGTCTTAAATTCAATCCTTCGCCTTGGATATGCTGCACCGGTTTATTTTCTAACTTAATATTTTTGAACGGATACAGTCCCGTGCTTATTACGACCGGCGGATCTGATTTGAACTTAAACACCGCCTGGCCGACTTTTAACTCACGCATGCGGTTCGGGTGAACGATAAACTCGTCAACTTCCTGGATAGATCCGACTTCCGAAGTTTTCTCAGTCAAAAATCGCGTCGTTATTACTTGCTCTGTCCTTTTGACCGTCGGTCTTGTACCGAACATTTCCGCCCAAGACGATGCTTCTTCCGACTGTCTGAAAATAACTTTCGCCGATGTGTTGTCTCTGACTATCTCGCCTAACTTGTCGTCGCCTGACTGTGTTTTTAACTGCGCATTTGATTGATGAGAAAGCACACAGCCGACATTTGCCGACCGCGCAGTAGATATGAATTTATCAAACTTTTCAGATACATACTGCCCGAACTCATCCAGAATCACCAGTACAAAACCCTGTCCCACGTTGCTGCCCGTGTGCCGTTCACCGACTGAATTGTAAATGTCCGCAAGGACCATTTTTGCCAGCGCCTGGTTGGTATCGCCTTTCTTGCCGGCTGAAAGCGAAAACAGTACCGCTCCGCCTTTACTTAAAATATCCTTGACCTCTATATCCGGCTTGTATGTATTTATGATTTCACAAATCCCGGGATCCGAAACGAACCACTGGTCAATCAGCGATGTAAGTCCTATAAGTTCTTTTTCTGCTTTTGACACATGCGATAAAAATACTTCCATTTCTTCCTTGTAAAATCTGTCGTTTGCAAGTGAATAAACCGTATCACGTGAAATCGGATAATTTATAAACTCAATGATGTCGGTGAAATTGAAACGCAGATTTGTCTTGATAAACAAATGCAAAAGAATCGTCAAAAACCTTTTTTGCAAATCGGTATAAATTTTCGCATCGCCGAGGGCATTGAGGTTCAATGCAACGGCGAGCATATTTGAAAGTTCATCCGCATCAGTTGTTGATGTGAGCGGATTATATGTCGCAGACGTTGACGGCTGCAGAGAATCAAAAAACATCATTTTTTTGTTTTTTGAAATACACAGTTTTTTCAGTTCATCTTTCAGTTTTGAATCACCTTTTCCGTCAATAAATATCACAGGTATATCCTGTGTAAGTGCCTGGGCGGTGAGGGGGAAAAGTATGCTGACCGTCTTACCTTCGCCTGATGGACCGACAACCTGCATATGGGTTACGAGGTCAGAAGGTGTCAAATATACGGGCGCTTTATTTGTCGTTACTCCGATGAAAAATTCGTCGGCGTTCAGATACTCTGCAGTGTCCACTCCTAAAAACCGAAAGTCCTCGGCTTTTTTGTCGTGCATTTTTAATTTCAATTTGTTGAGCATCGGTGCAATTTTTTTGT
Organism: Elusimicrobia bacterium UBA4817; assembly: GCA_002402375.1. Lineage (GTDB taxonomy): Bacteria > Elusimicrobiota > UBA8919 > UBA8919 > UBA8919 > UBA8919. The sequence goes on from DHFT01000058.1 coordinate 14,674, forward strand.
AATAAAATCTGTACGCAAGGAGAAACAGAACAAACAATACCGCACAGGCAAGCAAAACAAGAGGGAGAATCTTTATAACAACCAGGGGCAAATATTGTCCCCAATACGGTGTTAATCGCCGGAAGATTTTATCGCTTAATACCTGCGGCTGATTTTTTACTAACCAAACATATCCGGCAGCCAGCCCGGGTAGGAACAACAGAGCGGCAATAAACAGCGAACCGAAATATCTGTTCCTGAATATGTACCACAGAAAACCCGTCAACAATAAAAGTTCAATTACAAAAATAATATACAGTGTCATATATAACTCACGATGTTCGTTCAAATGCCGTCATTCGTCCGCTTGGGGGAATTAATAAGATTATAGTATGCAAATAATTCATAAGATATATGAAAAAGATATATTACGGCAAAAACAAAAATGCCGATGGACATTATGATTGAAAAGTTGTCTATTGAGAATCTTCCAATAGGATAAGTCAAGGAATGATAAAAATATAAATCTCCGGCAATATAGAGCATCATAACCGGAATAATGACTATAAAAAACCACTTGAAAATATTCAATTTTTTTAATCCTCTTTTAATAAATTCAACGGATATTGCCATTAAAAACATTGCCGCTAAACACATCCAAAATTCTGCCATTCCTCTTTCCATAGATCCTCCTGCCAGCATTTTGCCAGCACTTTGCTGGCACTTTCAAATATCTATCCTAAAAACTCTGTCATAACAATTCTCTCTGCCCGGACTGCTCGGATTGTTTCTTGTCATCAAAAAGTTTTATTTTATTGCCTTCAAAATCGCACCAGGTAGCCGCAAGGCCGGTCGCTTCCAAATCGCGCATTAATATGAACAAATGCCTGTCCGGATATTTTAATTCTCTCCTGCATTTTGAAACTGCCGTTTGCAAATCCTTCATAATCAACTCGTACGAGCATATCCACAAAACCTTGTCCAGGTCGCTGCGATGTGCATCAATAGATTTCACCGCCGAGAGCAACCGGTAATATTTCTTTGACGTCAGTTCTATTTCAACGCCTACCTTATACTCGCCCCCGGCGGTTTTAAGCAACATCTCGGCGTCGCAGTGTTTATATTTCTGCTGCGTAATATCCTCGCCTTTCAGCGCGCCGTAATACGCCAGCACTTTTTCCGGACGGTAATCAACTACTGCGGGATGCTTCTCAAACAGCAACCGGATTTTCAATCCTATAAGAGTATGATAAAAATATTTCTTGTCGTAATTGTGTTTTGAAAAGTGCATGTTCACACGCATTCTTCCGAACATCTCAAGATGTTCGTAGCCGGCAACGGTCAGATAATACGCTCTTTTAGGATCCATTGCAGTTTCAAAATCGGTTGCAAAACTGTAATCGTTAAGAAGCAACTTGATATTATGTTGTGTTGACCGTTCGCATTCATAAATACTCTGTGCTTCTTGCATGGTTATATAACCGTGTTCTGCCATCAGCGTCATCAACTTGAGCATCTTCTCATTCATATTGTTTGCCCGGTCATCTCACCTGGTGCAGCATCGTTATCAATTCTCTGCCGAAGTTTGTATTTTTGAAAAATTCAAGGAATTTTATCAGCACAGGATACAGGTACAACGTCAGCACCGTCAACAGATACCACAGCGGAATCGCTGCGGCAATCAGACACATCGCTACGATTTTTCTTGTGTTACTATACAGCCGCAAGGGCTTGATTGTTTTCTTCTGATACTTCGCCATCCTTTCCGTCCTCTGACCTGTAATTTTTGAACATCGCTTCCAGGAACCTGTTCGTTATGTACGGGACCTGTGTAACGAAATCATTCGAACCGCTTCTGACTATGCACCGGCCGGCTATATGCGGGAGTCCTGCAGCCGATGCATCTCCTAATATCGCGAGCGACGAGCCGGTGTCGGTCATCCGGAAGGCAATCCGGGTTGCGAGATTCTCTCTTATCTGCGCCTTGATAATATCCACCGTTGGCTTCTGTGTCGCACATATTAAGTGAATCCCGGTCGCTCTGCTCAGCCGCGCAATAATCGAAAGACACTTCTCTATTTCCGCAACGAGTTCTTTTGCCGGCTTCGTGGAATCAATCGGACTCAACAGTTCTGCGACTTCATCCGCTATGACAAATATACGCGGCGGCTGCTTATCCGGTTTCATCGCGCTTATTTTTGCCGCCCCGCAGTTGCGAAGAATCTGTATCCGTTCGTAATGTACCTGGACCAGCCGTTGCAGCACTTTCAGCGCAAACTCCTGGCTTGTTATAATAGGTATCTTGCGGGATTTTATCCAACTGAAATCAATGCCGCCTTTAAGGTCTATCACGCAGGCGAGATGTTTTTGATACATAATCTGACAGAGCAGATATTTTATCAATACTGTCTTGCCGCCGCCGCTTGTTCCGCCGATTAAAACGTGGATGAGGTCATCGTAGCCGAAGCCGACATCCATATCGCCGAAAGTTCTGCCGAAACATATGAAATCATCGTAAAAATATGCAGAACCAAAGTGTGGGGTTCCCTGTGTAAATTGGGTGAGGGAGAGGAAATCTGGGATGTCAATTTGCCACCTTTCGGGTAATGCCTTCCTTGTGGTTACTATACTCAATATGCTGGGGTTACGCGGATGCTGATTCATCGCATAAATGTATTCGCCAAGTGATGACTCCAAAGCGAACCTTTTGTCTTGAAAGTCCTGTAGTGTCCAGCCGCCTAATGAAGTGTTCACAATGTATCCTTTCATATCCGGAAATCCTTTAACTTTTAATATGTTCCTTACCACAGGAATTACAGCAGTCAATTTATTGAAACCCCATTCTATGAAGCCGCCTTTCTTGAAAACATAACCGATATTCCTTGATACATTTATATGTCCTATCCATACCGAATAACTATACACACTTACACCATAAATCAACATCAAAATTCCCAACAAAACTATACGCTCTAACATAACTCACCTTACTAACTTACCTAAAAACTCAACTCAAAAAAATAATGAAAAAACTATTACTAAAAACTAACTCACCACACAACCGAAACCACATCTACTTCTCACACTACTACTACCAACCGAACACCCAATCTGATACCCAATTTACACAGGGTCTGGGCAGTCGTTTGGGCAAGGGTGGTCAAGAGCGGTTTTAACACAGAAAACCTGCTTTCAAGTTCGGCAAGAAAACCGCAAAGGTTTCCGCAAAAAAAACGCAACTGTTTCCGCAAAGAAACCGCAACTGTTTTTTGGCACAACTCCGGAATTTTACACATCATATCTTATGCTCCGATTCAAATAATTTTACGGGGTTGCCGACCCTGTCCTGCCAGGGCGTTGACAGCCCTTTCTGATTCAAGTCCCGCAGCACTGTTTTAACTGCCCGAACCAGCTGTGCCTGCTACTTTATCTCCGGGTATTCCTTCCGGGACCTGCCCTGATTTTGTATCGATTTTTTTCTTCATCCGCGAAGCGATTTGGAGCGACCGTTCATACTGCCGCAGCACTTTGAGCTCGGTCAGTTTCGCCTCGATTTTCTTCTGCACTTGTTCCAGTTCTTTTTCAAGGTCTGCCATTGTTTTCTGCCTCCTGTTTGTATTGTTGTATCGCATCCAGTAATGCTAACTCTCGGCTCATTTTTGAATCGTACCCGCCATACTTTTCTTGCCAAATTTCCTCTGACTTCTGGTCTATTTTTTTCTGTTCAGATTGTGAAAGGGAAAAATAATATTTTTTTAGTTCTGCCTGTTCCTGTTTTTCTTGTTCCCGCTGTGCCTCTTCCTGCTTATGGGCTGCCTCTTGTTGTGTTTGTATTTGTTTCTGTTTTTCTTGGTTTTCCAACTGCTTTATTACCTTATTTTTATATGTTGTCAGGAGATAGCCGATGTAGTCCGGCTTCAATTTGGACGCGCTGGCTTCGAGTTGAACAAGGTCCATAATAATTGCTGATTTTTCATAGCCATACTGTTTAATCAGCCGCTCAACATTCTCTATCTCTCGGATACTGGGAGAGGGGGGATTATCACCGAAAAAATTCTTCCGGACAATGCAGGCAAGTTCCGTTGACTGCTGCCTTACTGTTTTAATACTGCTTACTCCTTTGACATACATAACCCGTTTGCCGCTTTCATTTTTTTCTTCCTCACCGCTTTTATAATCATAATAATACCAATCTGCTAAATATTCCCATGGTTCTAATTCTTTATGTGCTTTGTCTAATTCACGCTTTAACTGAGCAAGATTATATCCAGTACTCATACCAAGATGATTGAAACACAAGTCCTTAATGCCATAATGAACACTTTTTCTTTTGTATAACTCTTTATCCAGAAATCGGTAAAGCCGTTTTGTCAGCGGCCGCTTAAACGAAAAGTATTCATTAAGATCTATAAATTTTATAAAACCGTGTCGGGCTGATTCTAAAATAACTTTGCTGAATCTTACCGAGTTGAAAGACATATCCCATAAATGGCTGTCTATGTCGCTGTTACCGGTTTTTTTGCCGTAGATGCTGAAATCCTCAATGATATGAAAACCTTTAAGCATCGGAACAAGACATCTTTTTTTGTTATCATAAAAAGTATGTTCGGCTATAACCGATGCGCCTAACAACCGTATGAGTGACATATTATGCGCATCGTAATAATTACCCTGTCTGTTCCATCCTAATATTTTGAATAATTCGCCGTATGTATAATGCACCTCATCACTGCCGCCGGGTTCAAAACAGCCCTGCTGTTTTGCCAGGCAAAAAAAGGATAATAGCACATCATTGTCAATTGCATTCGGGATACCATATGTTAGCGAACCGTCTACAGTCCATTTGCACTTTACTAATTTGCCTTGTATCTTTTTTGTATAATTTATTTTTATCGGCTTCATACACTTTTCTTTGGTAAGTGCAGTGAGTGGAAAAGTCGCAAGATTCATCTCGTCCTTGCCTTCATTTCGTTTAACTTGTTTCATATAGATACCTAATTTTTTATTAACTCCTCGAGTATTTCTATGGTTGATTTACTGTAAGGCGCTATTATTTCTTTCAATTTTTCTCTGTCTTTTTCTGTCCATTTTCCAGTCGCTTTTTTCACATCCGCTACATATCTACCGGATATTTTTGAGCGCTGACTCGCGTATTTTCGGCGGATTTCAACGCACTTTTTCAAAATATCCACCTGTTCCTGAATTATAAAATATTTTGGCCACTGCTTTTCCGGAATTAATTCCTTAAGTCTTTTCAATAATTTATCAAAATACCAACTGACTCCGATACCAATTTCTTCACATGCTTTATATTTATCCGGATATGGCTTAAGTCCTTCATTGCTTATGGAGAAAAATTCTTTTAATATTTCTATCTGCTTTTTTGTATAGAAAAACTCATTTTTTTCAGGAGAATATTTTGGTTCAAATCTTTCAAATTCATAGATAAGTTCTCCGCATAGACAATAGATATCGCCTTCACTAGCACCTACTTCCTGAAGCATTTCTGGTGTCATTCCGCGATACCACCATTTTTCTGTTTCCACCAGTTCATTGTTGATGATTTCCTTATAACCGTTTTTAATATCCTTTATAATGCTTTGAATTTCCGATAATGCGTATTCTTTAAGTGTTGTTTCATCTTCACCTTCGCAGCCGCAACTATATATTTTAGTCCATTTATTTTCATTTTTATTAAACCAGTATATGTCATAACCACAAAGGGAACCGTAGTCACGGTTATAAGTTATTTTTGCTTTCCAGTCTTCCGGCCAATTAATCTTCTTATTTGAATTTTTCATATGTTAAAAACGCTGTTTTTTGTTGTTTTTGCTTAAAATCACCTGCGCCAGCAGAGTTTACTATATTTATATACAGTACCTTCAGAGACGATAAAAGGTGTATAGCTTAACTCCAAATCTGTCTAAAAAGGTGTATAGCTTAACTCATAACCGGTATTACTTCAAACCTGCTTCCGACGATGCAGGGTGTATAGCTTAACTCATAAACTTGACCTTTTAAACGGCTCTCCGACGATGACAACTCTTAAAACTTGCCCCTTTTGTTGTTCGCATAAGGTATCTTAT
>DHFT01000018.1 GCA_002402375.1 Elusimicrobia bacterium UBA4817
TAATTCAATTGTTTTCTAAAAAATTAAAAAATGGCGGTGCATTATATCTGTTTGGTAAACCCGATTGCGTTGATTTTATTGACTATAAATCGTATTTGACGCTTAATTCAAAAATTATTTGGTATCAGCCAAGTCGTCTCGCACAGGGTAGAAATAATTTTACGAACAACTATGATATTATTGCATATTTTACAAAAGGAAAAGCAAAAACATTTAATCTGGATGATATAAGAGTTCCTCAATTAGTAGAATTAGAACATAGAAGAAGATGCGAAAACGTACCATCGGTCGTCAACGGCAAATTCGGCGCCACAAAATTTAATGAACTTGGGAAAAATCCCGGCGATGTCTGGGGTGATATCAAACAACTGACATATAAATCAAAAGAACTTTTAAGCAGGGAATTTTTGCATACAATACAGAAACCAAAAAAACTTATAGAACGAATAGTAAAAGCAAGTTCAAATATGGGCGACCTTGTTTTGGACCCTTTTGCGGGAACAGGCACGACACTTGTCATCTGTGAAGAACTTGGTAGAAATTATATCGGGATTGAATTAAACCCGAAATTAGTTGAAATTTGTAAACGGCGATTGAACGAGATGAAATTAGAAAAGGAATTAGTGCTTTTTCCATAAATGAAAGAAAAAATAATATCACAAATTATAACATTAATACGGAAAGCACAGGAATTAGCTTTAAAAATCGGCATCTTTAATATTTTACAGCCGGGTCTGGTAAAAGAAATGATTATTGCTGAAATACTTGGTCACAAAATAATTGCTTCTAAAAGAGATGCCGATGCATGCGATAAAAACAATCCAAATATAAAATTTGAATATCTTTCCTGTTATGAAGGCGGTAGTGGGCAGTTAGATAGAATGTTTAAAGCACCTGCTGAAAAAAGGGAAGAATCGCTACTTCGTATCAAAAGGAATAAAAAAGTTTATTTTGCTATTTTTTATAAAAAAGATCCATTAAAAGTGAAAGTAATTTATGAAATTGAACCTGCTGTAGTTTTGAAGGAAACGGAAAGACAATTAGACCGTAGCAGAAATGATATTTCTCACGTCGGCTTCACGGAAGAATGGGCAGGTAAAAACGGGATTGTAGTTTATAAAAACAATGCTGAAAATTTATAACACACTTTCCGGGAAAAAAGAAGAGTTTGTGCCTATTGATAAAAACGGCAAAAACGTCAATATGTATGTCTGCGGGATAACGTCCTATGACGAGGTTCATCTCGGACATGCGAGATGTTATGTTGTATTTGATGTCATCCGCCGGTATCTGGGATATAAGGGTTATGCGGTAAAATATATCCAGAATTTTACTGACATAGACGATAAAATCATTAACAGAAGTAACGAGTTACAAATAACGAGTAATGATTTGGCGGAAAAATACATAAATGATTATTTTACTCAGATGAGAAAACTGAATGTGCTTGATGCGGATGCTTACCCAAAAGTTACAGAAAAAATTCCGGAAATTATTGAATTTATAAAAAAAATTATTGATACCGGTTACGGATATGTCGCAGAAGGGGATGTTTATTTTTCAGTAAGAAAATTTAAGGACTACGGAAAACTTTCAAAAAGAAATGTTGACGATTTAAAAAGCGGGGCGAGAATTTTGCCCGGCGAAAACAAAAACGACCCGCTGGATTTTGCTCTCTGGAAAAAGACAAAAGAAGGCGAACCATACTGGGATAGCCCATGGGGAAAAGGCCGTCCCGGATGGCATATTGAGTGTTCGGCGATGTCGTTGGGTGAATTTGGTTTTAATACATTTGACATTCACGGCGGCGGCCATGATTTGATTTTTCCTCATCATGAAAATGAAATAGCACAATCGGAAGCAGCACTCGGAAGACCGTTCGTAAAGTATTGGATTCACAACGGATTTGTTACAATCAACAAAGAGAAAATGTCAAAATCATTAGGCAATTTTTTTACTTTGCGCGAAATTTATAAAAAATATGACCCAATGATTGTCCGATATATGCTCTTAAGCCAGCATTATCGTCAGCCGCTGGATTTTTCAGAGAATAAACTTGAACAGGCGAAAAACGCATATCAGAGAATAGTGAATGCGGTTAGAAAAACAGACGGAATAAAAGATGATATTTCAGCCGAACAAAAGTTTATTGATTGTCTGGATGATGATTTTAATACTCCTCAAGCACTTGCAATAATACACAACTTGATTGATAAAAATAATCTAAAAACATTGTTGAAATTGTGCGATATTATCGGTTTAATTGTAGATATAAAAACGGAAATTCCCGATACAATAAAAAAACTCACAAAGCAGCGGGAACAGGCGAGAAAAGACAAAAATTGGCATCTTGCAGATGAAATCAGAGAAAAAATCAAAAAAGAAGGGTTTGAAATAGAAGATACAAAATTAGGTCCAAAAATCAATAAACTGTAATCATTATCGTCGGAAATATATGACATTTGTCATATAACTAAAAAATTATGAGCACTGAAATTATTTATGGCAGGCACCCGGTTTTTGAGGCGCTCTCGGCGGGTCAGCGAAGTTTCAAAAAAATTTTAATCGCAAGAAAATATGAAGGTGATATCGTTGATAAAATCATAGACCTTGCAAGAAAAAAAAACATTCCCGTTCAGTTTGAGGACAGCAAAAAACTTGTCGGATATTCAAGCAATCATCAGGGTGTGGTTGCATTCGTATCGCCTAAAGAGTACTGGCAGTTTGACCGTCTCGTAAAATTGGTGGAAAAAAAAGAAAATTCCGTCGTCTGTATTCTTGACGAAATAGAGGACCCGCAAAATCTCGGAAGCATTCTTCGTTCGGCGGTATGTTTCTCCGTTGACGCAGTGCTCATTCAAAGCAGAATGTCGGCGGGAATTTCAACGGGTACCGCAAAAGCATCGGCAGGCGCTATTGAACACATCCCGCTCGTAAAAGTGGTCAACATCGTTCAAGCAATAGAGTCGCTTAAAAAAATCGGTTTTTGGATTTACGGCGCCGATATGCAGGGCGAAGTAATTTCACAAAAAGAAATTAAAGGCAAAATCGCTGTTGTTATCGGCAGTGAAGGTACAGGGCTTCGTCATCTAACAAAAGAAAAATGCGATTTTCTTGTTAAAATTCCGATAGATAAAAAAATATCTTCCCTGAATGCTGCAATGTCGGCTTCCATAATTTTCTATGAAATAAACCGCCAAAAAAATGCTTGACATTTCAGTCAAAAAAGATATAATTAAACAATGATTAAACTGACCAAACTTAACGGTGGAGAAATTTATATTAATCCCGACTTGATAGAAAAAATGGAATGTCATCCGAATACTACCATTCTTTTAACAACGGGAAAAAGCACTATAGTTAAAGAAACACCGGAGGAAGTATCAAACAAAATTATTGAATTAAAAAGACGGATTTTTTGTAAATAAGAACAGTAGAACGCTATTTCGTTTTTACGGAGGTTGATTTATGGACATAGCAACAATTACAGGCATAATCGTATTTTTGGGATTTGTTTTCCTTTCAATATTTTTAGCAGAAGGAATGAAGGGATTTCTGCCGTTTATAAATATGGAAGCATTTTTGGTTGTTATAGGCGGTACATTTTGCGCTTTGCTTGTAAATTATCCGTTAAGACAAGTTATCGGTGTCTTAAAGGTTTTAAGAAAAGTTCTTTTTACCGGCGGCGGCGAAGATACGACCGAAATTGTCAGTTCGTTCGTTGATTTTACAAAAAAAGCAAGAACGGAAGGGCTTCTTTCTCTTGAAGGCGATGTTAAAAATGTAAAAAATGATTTTATGCGCCGCGGCACTCAGTTGGTAATTGACGGTTATGATTCTCAATTTATCAGCAGTATGTTAGAAACGGAAATCGGATTTATCAGAGAAAGGCATAAAGTCGGACAGGAAATTTTCAACTCGCTCGGCACATATGCCCCCGCTTTCGGAATCATCGGCACCGTTTTGGGAATGATTCTTCTGTTAAGCGGCGTTGATGATGTTGCTATGGTTCCAAAAAGAATGGCAATGGCGCTGGCTGCCGCATTCTACGGACTTTCCGCAGGGTATCTTTTATTTTATCCGATGGCAGGAAAATTGCGCCGCCGTTCCGAGGAAGAACTTCTCGTGAAGGAGATTATTATCCGCGGTGTTTTGCTTTTACAGTCGGGAGTGAGTCCTATAATTATGGAGTCAAATCTGAAAGCATATCTTGAGCCGGCGCAACGACTGGCAATAAAATCAACAGGAAAATAATTTATGATATTAAAACCGCCGAGAGGTTATATCGCCGAAACGGATGCAAGGGTATCACAGGTAGGACATGCCGCCCCGCCGTGGCTTATCAACTATGCGGATTTGATGACGGAAATAGCCGCTTTTTTTATAATGATGTATGCTATGGCAGCCGCACTTTCCGGGACAATGCAGAAAGCAGCTATAGAAGTAAAAGAAACCATGACACAGGAAGGAATAGCCGGCGAAGCGAAAATGACCAAAGAGGGATTAAGAATTACATTTGAAGAACAGCAGAGCGTACCGTTTTTTGTTTCAGGCAGCGCCGAACTTTTGCCTGCGATGAAGATGTACATTGACAAAGTCGCCGGTGCGTTGGTAAAAGGAGTCGCTCTTAAAAACAATGTTCTTATTATTGAAGGCCACACCGATAATATTCCGATAGCAACTTCGCAGTTTGCATCTAATTGGGAACTTTCCACCGCTCGCGCAACGACCGTCGTGAAATATCTTATTCAAAAACATGGGATTCCTCCTGAAAAAATAGCGGCAATTGGCTATGGGGAACATAAACCGATTAAACCTAACGATACGGATGAAAACAGAGCGAAAAATAGAAGAGTTGTGTTTTTAATAAAATTAGTTTCACCTGAAGGTGGAGAAGGAGTAAAATAAAATGGTAAAGAAGTATGTGTATTTTTTCGGCAAGGGTCATGCAGACGGAAATGAAAAAATGAAAAATCTTTTGGGAGGCAAGGGCGCGAATCTTGCCGAGATGGTGAAAATCGGATTACCAGTCCCTGCAGGTTTTACGCTTTCTACGGAGGTCTGCACGGCATATTACAAAAACAAAAGAAAATATCCGCCCGAGTTAAAAAAGCAGGTTGAAACGGCGCTTAAAAAAGTTGAATCGTTAATGAATTGTAAATTCGGCGACAAAGAAAATCCCTTATTGGTATCCGTCAGAAGCGGTGCAAGAAAATCAATGCCGGGAATGATGGAAACCGTCTTAAATGTCGGACTTAACAGCGAAACTCGCGAAGCGCTTATAAAAAAAACAGGCAATTCCAGATTTGTTTATGATGCCCACCGCCGGCTTATTCAGATGTATTCCGATGTTGTTATGGAAAAAGCAGCCGGAATTGAGCCGGAAGAAGGTCGCGGTATTCGTCAGCAACTTGAAAAAGAACTTCACAATATGAAAGAAAAAAGAGGCGTGAAACTTGACACCGATTTAACTTCCGACGATTTGAAAGAACTTATTGAAATTTATAAATCAAAAGTGAAAGAGGTGCTTGGCAAAGATTTTCCGGAAGACCCGCTTGAGCAACTCTGGGGCGGAATCAGCGCCGTGTTCCAGTCGTGGCAGGGAAAAAGAGCGATTTCTTACCGTCGGATAGAAAATATTCCTGACGAATGGGGAACGGCGGTGAATGTTCAGGCGATGGTTTTCGGAAATATGGGCAGTGACTCCGCAACGGGTGTTGCGTTTACAAGAAATCCCGCTACAGGCGAAAAAATTTTTTACGGCGAATGGCTTGTAAATGCCCAGGGCGAGGATGTCGTCGCCGGCACCAGAACGCCCAATCCTATAAACGAGCAGGGAAAAACGGAGCGGAACAAGAATCTTACATCACTGGAAATAGCAATGCCGGAAATATACTCGGAACTTGATTCATACCAGAAGAAACTTGAAAAACACTACCGGGATATGCAGGATATTGAATTTACAATTCAGGAAGGAAAACTCTGGATGCTTCAATGCCGTATCGGCAAAAGAAACGGTCCTGCTGCTATCAGAATAGCGGTTGATATGCTCAAGGAAAAATTGATATCAAGCGAGACGGCAGTGATGCGTGTAACACCCTCTCAACTTGATGAACTTCTTCATCCTATTGTTGACCCTATTTCGGAGAAGAATTCAAAACCGCTCGCAAAAGGTCTCCCGGCGGGCCCCGGCGGCGCTACCGGAATGATTGTTTTTTCCGCCAATGATGCAGTTGCGTGGAGAAAAAGCGGAAAAGATGTTATATTAGTTCGTGAGGAAACAAATCCGGAGGATGTTGAGGGTATGCGTGCTGCAAATGCGATTTTAACTGCTCGCGGCGGAATGACATCTCACGCTGCTCTTGTTGCACGCGGGTGGGGCAAGTGTTGTATCGTCGGCGCAGGGGAACTTCATGTTGATTATAAAGAAAAAACGCTGAAAATTTCCGACAGTGATATTGTGTTGAAAGAAGGCGACTGGTTAACTCTCAACGGCTCAAAGGGTTATATTTACAGAGGGCAACTTCCGATGGTAAAAGCCGCCGAGGAAAACCCGTATTTTGTGAACTTTATGAAGTTATGCGACAAAATCAGAAAATTAGGCGTGAGAACAAATGCCGATACGCCCGAGGACGCAAAAAGGGCGAGAACTTTTGGCGCCGAGGGAATCGGGCTTTTCAGAACCGAGCATATGTTTTACGGAAAGGGCGCCGAGCAGCCGCTGTTTTTTTTAAGAAAAATGATTGTCTCTAAAGATGAGGAAGAAAGAAAAAAGGCGCTTGCTGAACTTTTCCCGTTTGTTAAAGCCGACATCAAAGGCACGCTTGCCGCTATGGAGGGTTTTCCTGTTGTGGTTCGTCTTTTAGACCCGCCGTTGCATGAATTTGTTCCCAAAAGAGAGGATGAAAGAAAAAAACTTGCCGAGTCGCTGGGAATATCCGACGAGGAGTTTAACAAAAGGGCGGATGCCTTACATGAGTCAAATCCTATGATGGGCCATCGCGGTGTTCGTTTGGGAATTACCTATCCTGAAATTACCCAAATGCAGGTTCGTGCTATTTTTGAAGCCGCCGCCGAACTGCTCAAAGAAGGCAAAAAACCCTTTCCGGAAATTATGATTCCTGTGGTCGGAACAGTCAACGAATTGAAAAATCAAAAAGAAATTGTGGAAAAAATTTATGCTGAAACGCTGAAAAATTTCGGCTTAAAAAAGATTTCATATCTTTTCGGCACGATGATTGAAATTCCGAGAGCATCGCTAACCGCTGGAAAAATTGCGGAGGTCTCGGAGTTTTTCTCTTTCGGAACAAATGATTTAACCCAGATGGGATTCGGTTTTTCCAGAGACGACATCGGCGGATTTATGCCGGATTATCTGGAAAAGAAAATTTTACCCTGCGACCCATTTGCGACTATTGATTTTGAAGGTATAGGCGAGTTGATAAAAATCGGAATAGAGAGAGGAAGGAAAACTAAGAAAAATCTTGAGGTGGGAATCTGCGGCGAGCACGGCGGTGACCCTGAGTCGGTAAAGTTTTGCCACCGTGTTAAAATGAATTATGTTTCCTGTTCGCCGTTCCGGGTTCCGATTGCTAAACTTGCTGCCGCACAGGTAGTTGTTGAGGAGAAAAGAAAACAATGAAAAGTGAAAAATTAAAAGTAAAAAGTAGAAACTGGTTTTGTATTTTCCTACTTCCTATTTCCTACTTCCTACTTCCTGTCTTCACCGGTTGTGCATCAAATAGAGCAGTCAGAACGGGGGATTACTGGGGAAATCAGGCAGCGGTTCAGCAGTTTCAGAGAGCGGAAAAGTATTACTATGACGGTAAATATAATGAAGCGATTGCAGAATACCAGTATTACATTGACCAGTTCGGAGATATCTATTACGGCGACGAGGCGCAGAAAAAAATCGCCGAAGCATTTACGAGAATGAATCAGTGGAACGAGGCAGCGGAGGGATATGAGGAACTGACCGATAGATTTCCGAAAAGTCAGTATGCATCCTGGGCATTGGAAGAGTCGGCAAAAATCTACGAGCAGATTTCCGCTTTTAAGGAAGCAATACGGGTTTATCAGAGAATAATTGAGCAGTATTGGACATCTCCTCAAAGACCCGCTGCGGTGAAAAAAATCAAAGAGATATTGACTGCTAAATTTCCGGAAAACAGATGGGCAAAAAAGAAAAATAACGAGATAGATAAAATAATTTCCAGAAAACAGAGGGAGTAGTCGCTCGCAAGCAAATTTTTTTGAGACGCTCGTTAGAGCTCGCTCTGCAATTTGCCCCTAAAGGGACTTCCTTTGGTCGCTCCTGTAGGGTATATGTCGCAAATTGAGGCTCTTCAAAAATTTCTTGCTTCGCTCCGGGGGTAGAAAATGAATAAAATGAACATTAAAAAAAGATTGTGTAAATGGTTTTACCTTTTACCTTTTACCTTTTACCTTTTACCTGCCTTTTTTACCGGTTGTGCCGGATTTCCTATTATCGGTAAAAAAACAACCGGAAAAATTACGACCATCAACGAAAATTTTAGTCCCGACCGTCTGACCGATTTGGCAGTTATCAAAAAACTTGCAGGTTACAAAAAATTTTTATTTATCTCTAATGCCAATTATACCGACTGGTTTGAGGGTTTTTTAAGAGGTGAAATTGTCGGCGAAGACGGAGTTCCAGTGGCAAATATTCAAATTATGGTTGACGGCATCGGTTTTGAAAATGCGGTGACAGATGTCAACGGCATCTATAAAATAAGATTTTCAATTCCTATCGTAAAAGGTCTCGCCGATGCCAACGGAAAACTGATAATTCATCCCAAGTGGGAATCGGAGTTGGAAATAAAGGGTTCTTCGTATCAGCCGGCAGTTAAAGATGCTCCGTTTAGAATTTATTACAACGGGAACGCCGGCGGTGTTGTTGCCTTAAATGAAGGAAAACTTCCTCCAAAAATTGTCGTCAAAAAAATAACGCTCGGACAGTATAAAACAGAAACCAAAAAGAAAGAAGCGGCTGAAAAACCAACTGAAAGCCCGGCAAAAAAACAGGACAAACCTGCTCCGAAGAAAGAAGATACCGGCTTCGGCGATGACCTTTTCAAACAATTAGAAAATTTTAATAAATAAGAAGTTTCGGTCATTTCCTTTCAAAAAATATGTTTTTCCCGCTGGTTGCGAGGGGAATTCCGAATGCGATTTTTACAGTGTCACCAAACAGATTATTTTTTACCGCAGCATAACCAGCGGTGTACATAATTCTGTTGTCAATTCGGTTATCAGCAGCAACTGAAACCGCCGAGCCAATAGCAATACCCAAATCGCCCGAATTATAGGCACAGATACCTTTTGATTCCTCTAATTTTTTGCAATTTTCAAATCCGCAAAATCCGCAATCAAGTCCGATTGTAGAAATTTTTGTTCCGATTAAAACGAGTGCCGTCGCTTTTTTCACGCCCTCCGCATCTCTCAAAAATGTATTTGTCCTGTATCCGGTATTTGCAATTTCAACCATTTTTGCCGAGAGTTCGGAAATTGCTTTATCGGTAAGAATTATTGTTACGATGTTGTCAATTCCTCTTGCCTTTGGCGCTGTTCTTGCCGCAACACACATTAAATTCGCCGTTGTTAAAATCCCATTTTTTTCCGCATCAATTGATTTGATTTCCATTTAAACCTCCTTAAAAAAACTTTTTCAAATGGGCCCATTTCTTTATTTGCTTATGAATTTCAGTTCCTTCAATATATTCAGGATATTCAGTATTGTGCCAGTATATTAAGGTATCATATGCAAAAAATGTGGATGGATGTCTACCAGCCATAAGTTCAAATGTAGTAAGTTTATCTTTTTTGTAAGGTCTTCTGTATTGAAACATGCTTGGTTTTTCAATGCCCGCTTTTGGAATTTTTGTCAGATATTCAGGAATAAGTTCTGACAGTTCTTCAGGATAATTTTTATTGTCACTATAATATTTTTCAAGTGCAGAAATAATAATATTACCATTTTCCATTACTTTTTCAATTTTATTTTCAAAATAGATATGATTAATCTTTACATTGATTATAACACTTAAAAGTATCAGTGAAAAAGCAAAAGCAGTAATCCATCTGTCTTTTCTGTAATTTTTAGTAGTTACCAATCCCAATAAAAAGAAAACGAATATCGTGGGAATACTAAAAAACCAAAAAATCATTGGAGTTGTAGCGAAAACAGTAATATCTTCAATGATAGGAATGTCATATAATTTTATAATGGGAAATTGAACAAATATAAAAAATAATCCATACCAGAAAGCAATTTTTACTCTTTTGTATGAGTAAATATCCTTTATAACCTCTAAAAAATTTTCCCAAAACATATTTTTTTATCCGCGTAAATCAGCGTTGCTACTCGCTTCGCTTTCGTTTTGGCGAAGCGGGTCCGCGAATATCAGCGTTGTTCCTAAAAGCCGCCTTCGGTATCAAGTCGGATTGCCGGAAGTACTGGCACTGCCCGGGTTGTGCCTTCCGTTAGACCGGTCAAAACCTGATGTTCAGTTTCATCATCCAGTTTTTTGACGACAGCGACACCTTTCCCGAATGAGAACTCTTTCGGTTCCGTCCCGCTTAAAAATGCTTCCAGATATGTTCCTTTCGGATTTCCAAGCGATAATAGTCCTGTCTGCGGGTCAATTTTTGCATAAGTAATATTTGAAGGCGTTGCGAAGTCAATAACGGGTTGACCTCTCAAAGCCGCCCGCATAAGTTCAGTCCAGATAGGGCAGGCAATCCGTCCGCCGGTCATTTTTTTACCTAATGTTCTGTGGTCGTCATAACCCACCCATACACCGCACACAAGTTGAGGGGTGTAGCCGATAAACCATGCGTCCTGACAATCGTTAGTTGTTCCCGTTTTTCCCGCCGCCGGTCTTTTTAATTGTTTCGCATAAACGCCTGTTCCGTGTTCAACAACTCCACGCAGAAGATTTGTCATCAAAAATGCCGTCTGGACGGAGAGCACATCTTTTTCCGTAGGATTATATTCCTCCAAAACCCTGCCTTTATTGTCTAAAACTTTTACAACCGAGTATGGAATTGTTTTTATTCCTGAATTTGCAAGGCATCCGAAAGCAGATGTCATTTCTTTCAGCGTAACATCCGAGGCGCCGAGTGCCAGAGAAATCGTTTCAGTAAGAGGAGATTCAATCCCGATCTGTTTTGCATAATATGCAACTGTCGTCGGTCTGATTTTATCCGTTACTTTTATTGCGCAGATATTAAGAGAGTGTTCCAGTGCCTTTCTCAACAATACGAGTCCGTGAAATTTTTCCGAATAATTCTGCGGCTGCCACAGAACCCGTTCATTCGGTTTGTTGTTTTCAATCGCTTCCTTATCTTTTTCCAATAGTTTAGTAAGAAGATTTTTATCCTGAACATCGGAAAAATCGGTCGTGTTTGACAAAAGTTCCCAGTCGATGCCCGTGTTATAATAGGTAATTGGTGAATCGTCAATAATTGAAGTGGGGGTAAAACCGTTTTCAATTGCGGCGGTATAAACGAAAACCTTAAATGCACTTCCCGGCTGTCTTTTCGCCTGAATTACCCTGTTAAACTGGCTTGTTTGAAAATTTCGTCCGCCTACCAATGCGCGAATTCCGCCCGTTTTTACATCAAGACATAAAATTGCACCTTCAACAGTAACGGTGGATTTGGAAAGTTGGTCAAACTCCGAAAGTTGCCTCTCAAAAATTTTTTCTGCGTTTTCCTGAATTTTCTTATCAAGCGTCGTGTAAATTTCAAGCCCGCCCTGGTATAACATGCTTCCGTATTTTGACTCAAGCGTCTGCCTGATGTTGTCAATAAAATGAGACGCTATTTTTGTAGCGATTTGAGGCGGCATCAGAACGATGTTTTTTTCTTCCGCTTCTTTTTTCTGCTCGTCGGTGATAAATCCGACATCACGCATCCGCGTTAAGACGGTCGCCCTTCTCTGAATTGCCTTTTCCGGATTCTTAAAAGGCGAATATGCCGACGGCGCTCTCGGAAGTCCCGCCAAAAGCGCGCATTCTTCAAGAGATAAGTCGGAAACATTTTTTCCGAAATAAACCTTTGAGGCGGTAGCGATACCGTAAGCGCCGTTGCCGAAATATATCTGGTTCAGATACATCTCCAGAATTTCGTATTTTGAATAATCCCGTTCTAACTGAATCGCCAGAATTACTTCTTTAATTTTTCGCGCCAGCGTTTTCCGTCTCGTCAGAAAAATCACCTTTGCAAGTTGCTGGGTTATCGTTGAACCGCCTTCCGCTATTCCGCCGGCTTTAATATTGGAAATAAAAGCACCGACAATTCTGACGGGGTCAATTCCCCAGTGTCTGAAAAATCGGGTATCCTCTATGGCAATAACTGCGTTGAGCATATTTTGCGGTATTTGAGAAAGCGGCACAACAGTTCTTTTTTCGGTGAACAATTCGGCGATGAGCTCGCCGTTGATGTCGTAAATTTTGGTCGTCAGGGACGGCGTATAACTTGAAAGCTGGGCGGGGTCGGGAATATCGCCGAGATACTTTGTCAGCCGCTCAATAAAAGCGAAAAACAAAACGATTATGCTTGCCAAAATAAGCCATTTTCTCATAATTTAATTATATCTTTGAATAACCTACTTGTCAAGTGATTAAAAATTTGGTAAAATCACAATATGCGGAAAAATGCGGTTGTGATTTTATTTTTTCTGGTTTTGACTTTTATTTTTCTTCCGAAAATTTTTCTGATGACGCACCTTCCGATAACACCCGGTCTCGGCGGCAGCGACATCACCGACCTGAATTTTCCTTACAGACATCTTCTGTCAAAATCCTTGAAAAACCTTGAAATTCCCGTCTGGTCTGATTTAATCTGGTGCGGATACCCGCTTCACGCGGAAGGCCAGGGCGGTTTTTTTTATCCGCCGAACATTTTAATTTTTTCCGTTTTGCCGTCAGACATCGGTTTCAATTTGAGCATAATCCTCAATTTTGTATTGTGCGGGTTTTTCGGTTTTTTGTTTTTCGGGGAAATCGGGCTTAAAAAACAAACGGCGGTTTTTTCTTCGGCGCTCTTTTCCTTTTCCGGATTTTTCTTCTGCCATATTCAACATTTAAATATGCTTAACTCCGTTATATGGTTTCCGCTGATTTTTTATTTTATTGAAAAATTTCTGAAAAGCGGTAATTATAAAAATACCGTCGGTGCGGGCGTTTTATTCGGGGTTCAGATTCTTGCCGGCTTTCCGCAGTTTGCGTATTACACTTTGATTTTTTCGTTTTTATATCTTTTTTTGAATCAAAGGCAGAAACTGGTTGAAAGAATTACCGCTTTTTCAATTTTTCTGCTCGTCGGACTGGGGATTTCCGCGGTTCAGTGGCTTCCTACTTTGGAACTTGTTAATTTTACGGCACGGAAAGTCGGTTTTGCAAAAGACCCCGCAAGATGGTGGTGGTCATATAACTTTTCCGATTTGATAACTTGGATATTCCCTTTCAAATTCGGCTCACCGTTTGATAATTCTTTCAATAAACCGCATTCAATTTTTATAGAGAACTCTTTTTATATCGGTAAAATCGCTTTTGTTGTCGGGTTAATCGGATTATTTTCAAAATTCAGAAAACATATTTTTTTTGCTTTAACTATCTTTTTAACTTTTATTATTGCACTTTCATCGTCGCTTGGAATTACAAATTTTCTTGATATAATTCCCGGCTTTGAGCAGTTTCGTCTGCATCAGCGTCTTTTAGTTTTTGCTGTTTTCTCGCTGTCTTTGTTTTTCGGAATCGTTATTGATAAATGGAAAAATAACTTTGTAAAATATTTATTTTTCGGATTGGTCGCCGCCGAATTATTTTATTTTGCAAACAAGCAAAATGCTTTTTATAAAAGAGATGAATGGCTCTCATCACCGCCCATAATAGATTTTCTGAAAAATGATAAATGCCTTTACCGGGTGTGGTCGGTGAATTCTTACAATTCTGCCGTATCGTCGGCAAAAGGTTTTTCCGGTGATTTAAAACCTTTTTATAATTACAGAAATTTTTTACAACCCAATTCAAATATGATGTGAAATATTCCCGCTATTGAAGGCCACGGCGGTCTTCGCCCAAAAAGATTTTATGAAATCTGGGACGAAATGATGAAAAGGGGAATCGGTTTGGAAACATTGAGATTTATCGGGTTCGCTGGCGGAAAATATGTGCTCACAACATACAATTTACCGCCGCAATATCTCACGCTTAAAAAAGAATTTGAATTTTATAAAAATTTACCGACGATAAAACTTTATGAAAATAAACTTTTTATAGAAAGAGCATTTTTTGTTAATACTGTGGTTGTTTTATCATCTGAAAAAATAGTTGAACAAATGTTCCAAAAAGATTTTAATCCTAATAAGACAGTTATATTGGAAGAACCGCCCTTTAAGAATTATTATGCGGGTAAGGGTTTTGCTGATATAAAAAAATATTCCGAAAAAGAGATTGAAATTGAGGCAACATCTTCCAACGGCGGGTTTCTTGTTCTAACGGACACTTTTTATCCGGGCTGGAGTGTCTTTGTTGACGGCGAAAAATCAAAAATTTGTCGTGCAAATTATATTTTTCGTGCAGTTGAAATTCCAAAAGGGAACCACATTGTTAGATTTGAGTATAAGCCAATCTTTTATGCTGCCGGAAAAATCGTGTCTGTGATTTCAGTTTTTTGCTTGATTTTTTATTTTCTTTTTGGTAGAATTAAAAAATATGAACTTAAATGAACAACTGTTAAAAATAAAACGCGGCGCCGTTGAAATAATTTCGGAAGAGGAACTTACTGCAAAATTAAAACTTAACAGACCTTTGAGAGTTAAATTAGGCGTTGACCCGACCTCGCCGGATATTCATCTCGGACATACCGTCGTCATAGAAAAACTTAAAACATTTCAGGATTTAGGACACAAGGTTGTTTTTATTATAGGCGATTTTACCGCCCGCATTGGCGACCCGTCGGGTAGAAGCGAAGCAAGACCTGTTTTAGGAGAAAATGAAATTTTGGAAAACGCAAAGACATATCAGGAGCAGGTTTTTAAGATTTTGGATAAGGAAAAAACGGAAGTAAGATTCAACAGCCACTGGCTTTATTCACTGGGGATTGACGGGCTTATGGAATTGGCGAAACATTCAACTGTTGCACAGATGCTCGCCCGCGCCGATTTTAATCAGAGGTATAAAAGCGGAAATGATATAACCATTCTTGAATTTTTGTATCCGTTATTGACCGGTTATGACTCAGTAAGCGTTAATTCGGATATTGAACTCGGCGGGACCGACCAGAAATTTAATCTTCTGATGGCCCGCGAAATTCAGAAGGATTACGGGCAGTCGCCGCAGGTTGTTATGACAATGCCGCTTTTAGAGGGTACCGACGGCGTGCAGAAAATGTCAAAGTCCTACGGGAATTATATCGGGATTTCGGAAATACCGTCGGAAATCTTCGGCAAAATAATGTCAATTTCCGACGAACTGATGTATAAGTATTACGAACTCTTAACACAGGAAAATTTATCCGATGTTAAAAAAGGACATCCGAAACAAATGAAGCAAAACCTCGCAAAAATTATAGTTACAAAATTTTATTCGCCGGAAATCGCCGGACAATGCGAAGAAGAGTTTAATAAAGTTTTTGCGTCAAAAGAATTGCCGTCTGAAATAGAAGAATTTATTACCTCAAAAAAAGAGATAAAAATTTCAGAACTGCTTGTTGATGCGGGACTTACCGAAAGCAAAAAAGAATCGGAGCGTCTGATAAAACAAGGCGGAGTTAAAATCAACGAAGAAAAAATACCGGCAGATAAAATCATAAAAATATCCGGCGAACTTTTAATTCAGGTCGGCAAAAGAAAATTCAAAAAAATAGTAAGACCATAATGCCCGTTAATTGCAATAAATGTTGCATTTTGGTTTCGTGATGATAACTCCATAATTGAGTGAATTTGGTAGTAATATTTTTGAAGTGAAAATACAAGTTTATTCCCAAATCTGGAGGAGCAAAAATGAAAAAATTTCTGAAAATAGTTTCAATCGTTATAATCGTTCTTTATTTTATTGACTTGCGATACAGCATTTATAGAATTCAAAACGAAATTGGTATTCCTTCAGTTTTGAATACTTTGTCAACCATACTTTCTTATGGCAAAAAACCTCTGGACGACCCAGCCCTTACTCTAATTGAGAAAAAACATGAGAAAGCAAGGGATTATTTTGCAAAGAAGCAGTATGATGCGGCAATCAACGAGTGCTGGGAAATTCTTACTATAGACCCGAAAAATGTGCTGGCATTAGAGAGAATGGGTTCATGCTATTATCAGATGGGACTGAAAGACAAAGCGATGGCAACCTGGAAAAAAGTGCTTGAAATAGACCCGGCGAATAGGGATGTAAAAAAAATACTTAAAATGTTCGGTGGACGATCATTCTCAAAAACTGAACTTGATATAAAAGAAATAAAATGATTTCAACTTCTAATTTTAGGGGAAATCGGCGGAAATCGGACGGAAATCGAATCGGAAATCGGGACGTCCTACATTTAATCGTTGACTTCTCCATATTTGAACGAATTTGACAGTTATCATTTTGAACCGATTTTACCAGTTTATCTTTTATTAACCGGCTAATTTTTGAAACCATGATGATACAGATATAAAAATACGATGAAGAAAATAATTTATCCAACTCCAGAAGAAATAATTGAGTGTAACATTTTGGTGCTAAATATACTTAAAGTAAAGAAAGCAGATAAGCACGGAGTTTTGAACTACGGAAAAATTGTTGAAACAATAGAAGGGTGTAAAAATTTACAAGGAAACATTTATGATAAAGCAGTGTTTTTGCTGAAATGTTTAGTACAAAAACATCCTTTTGCAAGCGGGAATAGAAGAACCGCCTTTGTTGTTATAAAAAATTTTTTACGCATCAATAATGCTATGTTTAAAATAAAAGATGACCCTAAATATGCAAAGGTGCTGATAGGAATAAGGGAAAATTTTTACAGTGATTTGGAAATTGGGGGGTGGATTAAAAATGGGAAAATCCGGGAATTTAAACGATAAAAAGGTTTATGAATCGGCATCCAAAATATTAAAAAATCATAAAAGTTTTTTGCACGACCCAAATTCACAAAAAGAATTTTTTAGTAAATTTAAAAAAATCACCAAACAAATTGAAGGACACAGAAAATTACTTATAGCCATTGGAAATCTTTAAAAATAAAATTAGGATAATACGGGAATGGTGTGAAAATGGTGAAAATGGAAAATGGGAAAATGGGGACAGGTTCGCAGGAACATAAAACGATTTCCCGGTGATTTTATGTTTGAATTAACAGAAGAAGAGTTTAATAACTTGAAGTGCCATTTTGGCACATCAAGATGGGGAGGTGTTAGAAAACCTCCACTTGCATTCACCGAGCACGGTATTCTTATGCTTTCAAGTGTTTTAAGTAGTGAAAATGCTATCCAGGTGAACATTCAGATTATGCGAATATTCGCAAAAATCAGAGGACTGGCTTTGACATATGAGGATTTGAGGCGGAAAATAGAAAGTATGGAACGGAGATATGATGTAAAATTCAGAATAATTTTTGATGCAATAAAAGACGAATTACCACCACCCGGGGATGCATAAAAATAGGTTTTCGCAAAATTTTCAAAACAGGAGGGTATCGCAATGGCAAAGATTGATTTTGGCGGGGTTGTGGAAGAAGTTGTGACGAGAGATGAATTCCCGTTATCAAAAGCGCAGGAAATTCTGAAAGATGAAGTTGTCGCGGTTATCGGCTACGGAGTTCAGGGACCTGCGCAGTCGTTGAACATGAGAGACAACGGGATAAACGTTATCATAGGTCAGCGACCCGAAGAAAAAGTTTATTGGGATAAAGCCGTTGCCGACGGTTGGGTGCCTGGCAAGACGCTTTTCAATATTGAAGAGGCGGCACAAAAAGGAACAATCGTTCAGTATCTTATTTCCGATGCCGGACAGATGGCGGTCTGGCCCAAATTAAAACCGTTTCTTACAAAAGGGAAGGCGTTATATTTTTCACACGGGTTTTCAATTGTCTATAAGGAACAGACAAAAATTATTCCGCCTAAGGATATAGATGTTATACTTGTCGCACCGAAGGGCTCGGGAACTTCGGTAAGAAGAAATTTCTTAAGCGGCAGCGGAATAAATTCAAGTTTTGCCGTTTTCCAGGACGCAACGGGAAAAGCGATGCAACGAACACTTGCACTTGGTATCGCCGTAGGTTCCGGTTTTCTTTTTCCGACGACTTTTGAAAAGGAGGTTTATAGCGACCTTACCGGCGAGCGGGGAACTTTGATGGGTGCATTAGCCGGAATATTGGAAGCGCAATATAATATTTTGAGGAAACAAGGTCACAGCCCGTCTGAGTCGTTCAACGAAACGGTTGAAGAACTTACGCAGAGTTTAATACGGCTTGTTGCGGAAAACGGTATGGACTGGATGTTTGCAAATTGCTCAACTACCGCCCAGAGAGGCGCTCTTGACTGGATGCCTAAATTCAGGAAAGCGGTTGAGCCGGTGTTCAAAGAATTATATGATAAAGTTAAAAACGGTGAAGAGACAAAAAGAGTGCTTGAAGCAAACGGTGCTCCGGATTACAGGGAAAAATTGGAAAAAGAATTAAAACAGATAAGAGAATCCGAGATGTGGCGGGCCGGCAAAGCAGTGAGGTCGTTAAGACCGGAAAATTGGAAAAAAAAATAGAGTTGCTCGGGAGCAAATTTTCCAGACACGCTCAGCCGACCACCCTGTCGGCTTCGCTCTAATCGTCGCTCTTGAAAGCGTAGTCGCTCCTCAAGGGTCTTGGAAAATTTCTCCCTCGCTCCATTATTAAAAGGTGATTATGCAAAAAATAAGATATCGGGCCGTTTTTAAGGGTAGTGGGTGGATTTTTACCGTCTGGGGAATAATCGTTGTCCTGAAGGGCTTGTATGATGTATTCGTCGGTCTTCCCGAGTCGGAATTTGTTCCGCTTGCAAATTTTTCTAAATATGCCGGCTTTGAGGTCGTCTATGGACTTGCATGCATTCTGATGGGACTTGTGATTTTTGAGTTTGCAAAAAAAGTTCCGGAGTTCATAGAGAAAGTAGAAGCGGATGAACGCGGATAATCGCGGAAATTTCTGCGTAAATCAGCGTAGTAATCAGCGATAATCAGCGTTGTGTTAATATGAAACCGTATTCCAAAAAATTAGACAAACTTCCGCCTTACATTTTTTCAAAAATAAATCTTTTGAAAAAAGAGGCGTACTTAAAAAAATTGGATGTTATTGATTTGGGCATGGGAAATCCTGATATCCCGACTCCGGATTTTATTATTAATCGGCTTATTGACACGGTGAAAAATCATCCGGGAACACATCGTTATCCTCAGGCAAAGGGAATGCCGAAATTAAGAAAAGCGGTTTGCGATTGGTACAAAAAAAGATTTGATGTTGAACTAAATCCGGAAAACGAAGCGATTGTTTTAATCGGTTCCAAAGAGGGAATAGCCCATATGTGTATGGCATATCTGGATCCCGGCGATATCGCACTTGTTGCAAATCCGGCGTATCCGGTTCATCTTAACGGCGTAATTTTGGCAGGCGGAAAAATTCATGATATGCCGATTACGGCGGAAAACGGATGGCTTCCCGACTTAACAAAAATTCCGGAAAAAGTTGCCAGAAAAGCAAAACTGATGTTTCTAAATTACCCGAATAATCCGACGACAGCGACTGTTGATGATTTGACATTTTTTAAGGAAGTGGTCCGGTTTGCAAAAAAATATGACATCATCGTCTGCCATGACAACGCATATTCCGAAGTCACTTTTAACGGATATGTGGCACCGTCATTTTTGCAAACGCCAGGCGCAAAAGATGTGGGAGTGGAATTTTATTCGCTTTCCAAAACATACAATATGGCAGGTTGGCGCGTGGGATTTTGTCTCGGCAATTCAAAAATTATTGCGCCTTTGGAAAAATTCAAGTCATTTGTTGATTACGGCGTTCCTACATTTTTGCAGTTGGCGGCAGTTACGGCATTGAATTCTTCTGACGATATTATGAAAAAAACGCTTGAAGAATATAAAAAAAGAAGCGATAAATTTTGCGACGGGTTGAACAAAATAGGGTTTATCGTTGAAAAACCGAAAGCCACAATGTATTTATGGGCGAAACTTCCGGAAAAATTCCAAAAAATGGGGTCTCTAAAATTTTCCGAAGAACTTATAAAAACTACTGGTATCGCTTGTTCGCCCGGCACGGGTTTCGGAAAATACGGCGAGGGATATGTCAGGTTTGCTTTGGTCACGCATTTTAATAGATTTCACGATGCGCTGCTGCGTCTTAAAAAATTTGTAAATAACACGGAGCGAATATGAAAAATGTAAATATCGGTATTATCGGATGCGGCACCGTCGGCGTTAATGTTGCTAAAATTTTGGAAAAACATTCGGTTATAATAAAAAACAGAGTCGGATGCGGTATCAACATAAAATGGGTTTGCGATAAGGACTTATCTAAACTGAAGCAACTGAATCTGCCGAAGGAAAAAATCACTTCCGATATAAATAAAGTTATACTTGACCCGTCGGTGGATATTCTTGTTGAACTAATCGGCGGAAACGATATTTCAAAAAAAATAATTATTGAAGCGATGGACCGCGGAAAGCATATCGTAACTGCCAATAAAGCCGTGCTCTCAAAATATTGGGATGAGATATTTTCACTTGCGTTAAGAAAAAAACTTCTCGTATATTTTGAAGCGGCGGTCGGAGCGGGAATCCCGGTTATACAATCGTTAAATGAAGGTCTTGCGGCAAATAAAATACAGTCAATTGTAGGCATATTAAACGGTACGACCAATTTTATACTTTCAAAAATGACCGATAATAATATGGGTTTTAGCGAGGCTCTGAAACTTGCGCAAAAATCCGGTTTTGCGGAAGCGAATCCGTTGTTGGATTTGAACGGTTCCGACGCTGCACAGAAACTTTCAATACTGGCATCAATTGCGTTTGGTAACCATCTTCCTTCTGAGAAAATTCACCGTGAAGGGATTTCCGATATATCGCCTATTGACATAAAATATGCCAAAAACGAGTTTGGCTATGTCTTAAAACTTTTGGCCTCGGTTAAAAACGAAAACGGTAAAATTTCTGCAACAGTTTGTCCCACGCTTATTGATGTTGAACATCCGCTGGCTGCGGTAGAAAACGAGTATAACGCAATTTATATTGACGGTGATTCCTGCGGCGATATAATGCTTTACGGGAAAGGTGCAGGTGGTCCTGCGGCGGCAAGTGCCGTAGCGTCTGACATAATTTATCTTGCGACAAATATTTTTTACGGCACTGCGGGAAAATTTCCGTTCATTTTATATGACAAAAAAATAAAGTTGAATATAAGACCGGTTGAGGATATTGTGTCAAAATATTATTTAAGATTTTCTACCGCGGATAAACCGGGCGTGCTTTCAAAAATTTCCGGAATTTTGGGAAAAAACAATGTTTCTATTTCCGCATGTTTTCAGGAAGAGCGACACAAAAAACAAGCCGTTCCTGTTTTAATTCTTACCCATCAGACAAAAGAGGGCAACGTCAGAAAGGCGATAAAAATAATTGATGATTTACCTGTAGTTAAATCAAAAACGGTAATGTTCAGAATAATGGAATAGACGCTCGGGAACAAATTTCTTTGAGACGCTCCCTTGTGGTCGCTCTGCAATTTACTCCTGGAACGAATAAGTCGTAAATTGAGGCTCTTTAGAAATTTTTCCCTCGCTCCCCGAGTAAAAAAGGAGAGGAATGATTTACAAAGGAATAATTGAAAGGTACGGGAAATATTTACCGGTGACGGGTAAAACGCCGGTTATCACGCTTTACGAAGGCAATACGCCGTTGCTTCGCGCAAAAAACATTGAAAAATTTTTAGGCGGCAATTCCGAAATTTATCTTAAATTTGAAGGCGCAAACCCGACCGGTTCATTCAAAGACCGCGGTATGACAATGGCAATCTCAAAAGCGGTTGAAGACGGAAGCAAAGCGGTCATCTGCGCATCCACCGGAAACACTGCGGCGTCTGCTGCGGCATACTCGGCGCGAGCAGGACTAAAATGTTCAGTTATAATTCCGGATGGTTCAATCGCTCTCGGAAAACTTTCACAGGCAATGATGCACGGTGCAAAGGTTATCGCCCTCAGGGGAAATTTTGACGATGCCCTGAAAATCGTATTGGAAATTACCGAAAAATATCCGCTCACGCTTGTCAATTCGCTTAATCCTTATAGAATTGAAGGACAGAAAACTGCTGCATTTGAAATTATTGATTTTTTAGGACGTGCGCCGGATTACCATTTTATCCCGGTCGGCAATGCGGGAAATATAACTGCTTACTGGAAGGGATACAAAGAATATGTCCGAAGTCCGAAGTCCGAAGTCCGAAGTCAAAAAAATAAAGATATTGGACATTGGACATTGGACATTGGACTGCCAAAGATGATGGGATTTCAGGCATCTGGTTCGGCGCCGATTGTCAGAGGAAAACCTGTAAAAAATCCGAAAACGCTCGCGACCGCTATAAAAATCGGGAACCCTGCAAGTTGGAAAAAAGCTGAACAGGCGAGAGACGAATCAAAAGGCATAATTGATACGGTTACCGACGGCGAAATCATAAAAGCGTATAAATTACTCGCCTCTCTTGAAGGAATTTTTGTAGAGCCGGCATCGGCTGCCTCCGTTGCAGGGCTTATAAAGTACAATTCAAAATTAAAAATTAAAAATGAAAAATTGGTTATCGTTTGCACTTTAACAGGTCACGGGCTCAAAGACCCGGACAGAGCAATCAAATCCGCAACCCAGCCGAAAGTAATAGACCAGAATATGAAAAAAATCCTAAAAGCAATCGGGCTATGAAAAAGAAAAATAATAAAAAAATAATTTATAAGACCAAAGATAAGTCCGAATTAATTCGTGAAGAATTGGGAATAAATTATTTCACTGAAAAAGAAACTCCTACAATCGTAATTCCCAAATCAAAGTATCCAAAAACTACAATTTACAACGATATTGATTTGAATAATTGGAAAGATTATGGCGATATTATAACCGATAGTTTGTGGTTGTTGGGTGCCCGAGATAAAAGCGGTGCCCATAGTGGTGAATATCACGGCAATTTTGTTCCTCAAATTCCACATCAAGCAATTTTGCGATATACGAAAAAAAATGAAATAGTGCTTGATACTTTTTTGGGAAGCGGAACGACTTTAATTGAATGTAAACAATTGGGTAGAAATGGAATTGGTATTGAACTTTTGCCAAATATGGTAAAAAGAGCAAAGGAACTCATATTGCAAGAGCAAAATCCTTTCAAGGTAAAAACAGATATAATTGAGGGAGATAATACTATTCCTGAAACGGTAGAAAATGTAAAAAAAATATTAAAGGAAAATTATGAATCCGATACCGTTCAACTCATTATAATGCATCCGCCATATCACGATATAATTAAATTCAGCGATAATTCTAACGATTTGTGTAATACAAAAACAACAGAAGAATTTTTAGATAAATTTTCACAAGTAGTTAAAAATACTTATTCGTTGCTTGATGAAAAAAGATTTTTGGTGCTTGTTATCGGGGATAAATACAGCCAGAGTGAATGGGTGCCTTTAAGTTTTTATACGATGCAAAAAGTTCTAGAAAACGGATATAAACTTAAAAGTATTGTTATAAAAAATATCTCCGGTAACCGTGCAAAAAGAAATGCAGAACAACTCTGGCGCCGTCGTGCGTTAGGCGGCGGATTTTATATTTTCAAGCATGAATATATAATGTTTTTCCAAAAGAGGTAAAAATGACAAAAAATGATGCGCCCGAGAAATCAGCAGTAAATATAGATATAGAGAAAATTGAAGAAAACTATTTCTCAAAAGAAAAATATAAGGAAAAAAGAAGAGGAAAGGCATTTCAATATCTCTGTCTATCTACTATCTGTGATTTAAATTTGGATGAAATAGACGAAGAAGATATAATTGACGGTGGAGACGAAGAAGGTATTGATATAATTTTTATAAAAGAGATAGAAAATAATCTTGTGGTAAATATTTTTAATTGTAATTCCTCCTTAACTAATAATTATTCGGCAAATGAAATGACCAAAATAAGTGCCGGGATAAATTATGTTTTTGAGTCAACTAAAGACCAAATTAATAAAATAAGCAATATTAAGTTGAAAAAGAAAATATTTGATATCCGGTCAGATAAAGAAACGATAAGTGAAATAAATATTTTTTATTGTGTATTTAATGGAAAAAATATCGCACCAAATGTTGAAAGAAAAAGAGGAGAAATCCAAAAAAGATATAGTTCTTTTTTGAGATCTCAATATCCCAATGCAAAATTAAGCATAGAATTTATTAATTTTCTTGCATTGTTCAAGAGAAAAATGAAAAATTTAGAATCTTTAAAAGATAGAATTGTTGAGATTCCCTACTACGATAAAGATAAAAAAATTAGATCTGAAATATTAACTGGAGAAATAGAGGGATATCTAACGACATTCAAATCCCAAAATATAGCAAAATTAGTTGAAGATTATGGGGATGCCTTATTTGAAAAAAATATTAGAGGATGGTTAAGATATAATAAGAAAAACAGAGAAATTTATGATTCTTGCAGCGGGCTGGAAAGCAATATATTTTGGTTTTTAAATAATGGAATAACAATGACCGGAGATAAAGTTTATGCTGATGATGATAAAGCAAAATGGACGATAACAAATTTGCAAATTGTCAATGGTCAACAGACTGCGAGAATGATTCATGAAGCATATAAAAACCAAAAATTGAAAAAAGACGTTAAAGTTATGTGTAGAATATATCAACTAAACAATTATAATATCATCAGTAAAATTACTAAAGCAACTAATTTACAATCTTCGATTAGTGGTAGAGATTTAATGTCTAACGATCCAAAACAAATTGCTATAGCAGATTGTTTTGAAGAAATGGGCTATTTTTATGAAAGACAAAGAGGTGAAATAAGAATAAGTAAAAAATATAAGTCCAATATATCAAGTAAAAAGTTAGCTCAAATATCACTTGGTATATTATGTAAAAAACCTAGTTTAGCAAGAAAAAATATGGAAGATAATTTCTTTAATACAAATAAAAATTATTATGAGATATTTGATAGAAATCCAAAAGAACTCCTGTTGGCTTATTTACTTTACAAATATTGTAACAATTCAAAAAATGATAAAGATGAGTTGAAATATTTTGGAGTTTTACACATTGGAAGAATAATATGGGAAATAAAAAAAAATGAATTTATAGAAGATATGGATAAAACGATAAAAGCTTTTGAAGAGCAAAAAAATAATTTGAGTTCAGAATATGAAAATGCATTAAAAATACTAAAAGAAATTTTTAAACAAGAGAAAACATCCATCGAAAATTTAGGACATTATCTTAGCCGAATAGAAGTAGATGATTTAATATTTAGAAAATTACAAGAAAAAACGGCAAAATAAATACATGGAAACCATAAAAATTAAAAGTAAAAAACAGAAAAAAATTATTTACAAAAAATTAAAAAAAACTTCCGGTACCATTCATGAAACAGGTGAAACAGGATTAAGTTATTGTATTGACCAACAACATCATTTGAAACCAGAAACTTTTCCTACTCATCATAAATTGATAGTTGGTAATTGTATGAGTATGGAAGAAATCAAAGATGAGAGCGTTCATCTGATGGTTACCTCTCCGCCATATTTTAATGCTCCTTTTGATTATAAAGGTATATTCAAAGATTACGGACAATATTTAGGTGTGTTGAATAAGGTTGCAAAAGAAATATTTAGAGTTTTGCAAAACGGAAGGATTGTTGTTTTAAATATTGACGATATGCTTATAAACGGTGAAAAATTTCCAATTGTTGCTGATGCGACCCGTATTTTTTTAGAAGCGGGTTTTAGATATAGAGACAGAATAATTTGGAAAAAACCGGATGGTTATTTAAGAATTAGTCGCAGAAGCGGTGTTATGCTACAAAATCCATATCCTATGTATTTTTATCCCGATAATCTTCTGGAAAGTATAATTATTTTTCAGAAAGGAAGATTTGATTACAAGTCAATACCACAAGATGTACGAGAAAAATCCAAAGTAAATATTAAAGAATTTTCCGACAGAAAATGGTATATGACATTATGGGAGATGACTAATGTTATGCCGGGTGCCGTGTTAGAAAAAGATATTGCTGCGTTTCCGGAAGAACTTCCTTATAGAGCAATAAAATTGTTTTCATACAAAGGTGAAACTGTATTAGACCCGTTCGCAGGTAGCGGTACAACAATGAAAGTAG
>DHFT01000051.1 GCA_002402375.1 Elusimicrobia bacterium UBA4817
AAATAACTTTTCCTTGTTTTTTTTGGAAAATCTGGTATAATTCAAAGTTAGTAAAATAAAATTTTAAGCGGTAGGGAGGTTTTTATGTCAAAGGCGGAAAAATCGGACAAGGAAAAGGCGTTGGAGTTGGCGCTTTCACAGATAGAAAAAGATTTTGGTAAAGGTGCAATAATGCGGCTTGGCGAAAGCCCGCATCAAAAAGTTGAGGCGATTCCGACGGGGATTATCGGACTTGATGTTGCTCTGGGCGTCGGCGGAATTCCGAAAGGGCGAATTATTGAACTTTACGGACCGGAGTCATCAGGTAAATCCACGCTCTGCCTTCAGGTAATTTCCAGTGCCCAGAAATTGGGCGGCACCTGTGCGTATGTTGACGCAGAACATGCGATGGACCCCGTTTATGCGACGAAATTAGGCGTTGATATTGACAAACTTTTAATTTCACAGCCGGATTCAGGCGAGCAGTCGCTGGAAATTACAGAAAAACTGGTCAGAAGCAATGCGGTTGACATAATTATTATTGACTCCGTTGCGGCGCTTACTCCGCGGGCGGAAATTGAAGGCGAGATGGGCGATTCACACATGGGACTTCAAGCGCGGCTTATGTCACAGGCATTGAGAAAACTTACCGCTATCGTCTCAAAATCAAAGACGACAATAATTTTCATCAACCAAATCAGACAGAAAATTGGTGTTATGTTCGGCAATCCCGAAACCACAACCGGCGGTCTTGCTTTGAAATTTTATGCATCAATCAGAATGGACATAAGACGAGTGACGACGATTAAAGACGGCGATGTCGCAATAGGCACAAGAGTTCGCGTTAAAGTTGTGAAAAACAAGGTGGCGCCGCCGTTCAAACAGGCGGAATTTGAGATGATTTTCGGCGAGGGGATTTCGCCGGAGGGAAGCATTATTGATACCGGCGTTGAATACGCAGTGATAGAAAAAAGCGGCAGTTGGTTCGTTTATAAAGGCGAAAAACTGGGGCAGGGAATGGACAACGCTAAATTATTTTTAAGGGAAAACCCGAAAATTACCGACGAGATTAAGAAAGCGATACTTGAAAAAGCCGCCGGCATACCTCCCGCCGAAAAAGAAGTGAAAGAAAAAAAGCAATAAAAAAGGCGTGCATATATGAAATTATAAAGCAACCACAGATGAACACAGATGAACACGGGTGTCATTCTGAACGAAGTGAAGAATCTCGAGATGTTTCGCTCCGCTCAACATGACATTTCTGCGTAAATCTGCGTGTATCTGTGGTTTCGTTTTATAGAATACAAAATTAAATTCTCAATGCTAATCAAAAAAATCCTGCTTGTAAAAATTCCGATGATTTTGAATATAGTTATTCTGCTCGTTATCTTTATATTCATCTGGGGATGGTTTTCGTCGTCTCTGATAATGAAAGTCCCGAAACTGGCGCTTGAAATAAATCCTGCCAGTTTTAATCTTAATTCTGAAAATGTAAAATTTTTGACAAGCGACGATATAAAAATTTCCGGCTGGTTTATCCGCTCAAAAGAAAAATCAGAAAAAACAATTATTGTTTGTCACGGCTGGGGCGCCAACAAGGCGGACATATTTCCGTCAACGCTTTTTCTTCTCAAAAAGGGCTTTAACCTTCTATATTTTGATTTCAGGAATCACGGCGAAAGCGGAGGCAGTGTTTCATCAATAGGAAAATTGGAGTCGCTGGATTTAACGGCCGCGGTTGAATATCTCAAAAAAGAAAAACCGGAATTTTCACAAAAAATCGGCGTCTACGGAATATCTATGGGCGCTTCCGTTGCAATTTTAACCGCCGCCCAGGATGAAAGAATATCGGCACTCGTCGTTGACTCCCCGTTTTCAAGTTTTAATTACATCGTTGTCCGATATGCAAAACTTTTTTACAAAATCCCGAAATACCCGTTGACTCCGATAACATTTTTATTTACAAAAATGCGGCTTGGATTTAATCCTGACGATTTTTCTGCGGTCAGGTATGTTAAAAAAATTTCTCCGCGTCCCGTATTTTTTATTCACGGTGCAAATGACGAAAGGATTCCCGTTGATGAAGGCAGAAAGTTGTATGCTCTGGCAGGCGAGCCAAAGGAGTTTTGGGAAGTTTCCGGCGCCGACCATATGGAAGCCCACAGTAAAAATCCGCAGGAATATGAAAAGAAAGTTTCGGAGTTTTTCCGCAAATATTTATGAGAATTTTTACAAATCCGGCGAAACTGCAGAATTATATCAAAAACATTAAACTGAAAGATAAGACGGTCGGTTTTGTGCCGACGATGGGTGCATTACATCAGGGTCATATTTCCTTAATCCGTCGTGCAAGAAAAGAAAACGACATCGTTGCCGTAAGCATTTTTGTTAACCCGTCGCAATTCGGTCCGAACGAGGACTTAAAAAAATATCCGCGTCCTTTTGAAAAAGACGTCAAGAGCTGCAAAAGCGAGGGTGCGGATGTGATTTTTGCGCCCCCGCCAAAAGATATGTATC
The DNA here is from genome assembly GCA_002402375.1 of Elusimicrobia bacterium UBA4817. GTDB lineage: Bacteria > Elusimicrobiota > UBA8919 > UBA8919 > UBA8919 > UBA8919. Next base: position 2,497 of record DHFT01000051.1, read on the forward strand.
CTGAAAATTATCTGACATATATTACCGTTGAAAAACTTTCCGCTCTAATGTGCGGCAAATTCCGCCACGGACATTTCAGAGGGGTTGCAACTATTGTCGCCAAACTTTTTAATATCGTTCAACCGGACAGGGCATATTTCGGATTAAAGGATTTCCAGCAGTCGGTTATTATTAAAAAAATGGTAACAGATCTCAATTTTCCCGTAAAAATTATTGTTTGTCCGCTCGTTCGCGAAAAAGACGGTCTGGCACTTTCAAGCAGAAATGTCTATTTATCCTGCGAAGAAAGAAAAAGGGCGTTATCGCTTTCCCGCTCTTTACAAAACGCAAAAAATTTGATAGAATACAAAAATGTAAAATCGGCAAAAAAAATCATTTCGGAAATGAAAAAGATGATTTTGCCGAATACGGATAAAATTGATTACATTGAAATTCGGGACGCCGAAACGCTTGAAGAGATAAAATATATTAAAAAAAAAGTTGTAATCGCAGTCGCTGTTTTCGTCGGCAAAACCCGTCTCATTGATAATATAGTTGTTTAACGGAGGAATTTTATGCTGTATCTTTTGAGAAAATCATTTTTTGTAAAGCCGAAACTTTTGTTTAAGTATGTTGTTTATGCGCTTTTAACCGTTGTTCTTACCTCGGTTTGCATTCTTATCGTAATGAGGAGAACAATATATACCACCGATGCGCTTGAGAATCTGGTCAATGAAGCGGAAATCCGCGCCGTGCAATCGGCAATGATGTCGCCATTCGGATGGATAGTTTTAATTTTGCTGGTTGTCATCGGCATTCAGAGTTTGATAAGGTTTCATAAAATAATAGGTCCGATTTATGCTCTTGAAAAAATTATCGCTATGATAAAGGGCGGTCAGATCGGCGGACATATTTCTCTTCGGCGGGGCGACGAGTTAAAAGATTTGGCGCAGGAAATAGAGGATATGTCAAACTCGCTGAAAAATTATATTGAAAAAGACAGAGCAAGAATTTCAGAAATTTCCGCCGAACTTGACACGCTGTCAAAATTATCAAATCAAGAGGAGTTAAAAAAACGTCTAACCGATGTAAAAAATAAACTTTCCGAAGTCACAAGTGATTTCAAGTTAAATGATTAAAATCGCTCGCTCCGTAATTAAAGAGATGTAAAAATGGCAAATCCGCTTTACATAAGTTACACCCATCTTTCAACCTATCAGCAGTGTCCGTTAAAATATAAGTTTCATTTTATAGACGGTCTCGGCACGCTTTACCGTCAGGAAAGACCTTATTTTTCTTTCGGTGACAGCGTTCACCAAGCATTGGCAAAGTTTTTTAAGATAGATGATTTTTCCAAAAGAACACTGGATACTCTTCAGAATTTGTTAAAGCAGAGTTGGGTTTCAAAGGGCTACGCATCAAAAGAGGAGGAAGCCGACTGGAAAAGCCAGGCGCTTTCTGTTTTGGAAAAATTTTATAATACCGCCGACATAAAAATAAAGCCGCTTTACCTTGAGGATTTTTTCCGCATTTCCATAGGAGATAATATTCTTGCCGGCAGAATTGACAGAATTGACAGGACTTCCGACGGGTATGAAATTATTGATTACAAAACCAACAGGAATCTTCCAAAGCAGGAAGAAATGGAAAATGATTTGCAACTTGCGATTTATCAACTTGCATGCGCAAAAAAATATAAAATCATTGCCGACAAACTTTCCCTTTATTTTCTCAATTTTGACCAAAAAATGACGCTGATAAAAAATGAGGAAAATGTCTCCCAAACCGAGAAAAAAATTCTACAACTTGCGGATACTATTAAATCAGACAAGGAATTCAAACCGTTGCCGAATCCTTTTTGCAATTGGTGCGACTACAATGTTATATGCCCTGCGATGGGCGTAGGTCTTGAAGTGATAAAGTCCGTGAACAAAGAAGAGGAATTCAGAAAGACGGTAAAACATCTGGAAATGATGAGAAACGACCTTTACGCCCTTCACAAGGCCTCCGGCGATATTGCCGGCATTCTTGAGGTATCCGTTTTGCTTGATAAAATTTTAAGCGTATTTGTGGACATCGCAAAAGTTGAAAAAGGGCTTTTGTGCGTCCGCGCCGAGACCGGTAAATTTTTGCCAGTAGTTGCCCGCGGTATTACCGGGATAAGCGAATTGTGTCCTGCCTGCGGTTGCGATATAAAAATTAAATATTCAGAAATAGTAAAAGACCTTTCTTCCGACGAAAGGTTTGTCCATCTTTCTAAAAAGATACAGGGTGTAAAATCGGCGATCATTCTTCCTCTGACAGTCAGCGAAAGAACGGAGGGAGTATTAATTTTGATGAATAAAAAAAACAGGACGGAATGGGGAAATTATGATCTGGTTTTTTTGGGCAATCTTGCCGACAGCGCCGCTATTTCGCTTCACAATGCACAACTCTACGAACTTGCGATCACCGACGGTCTTACCAAACTTTTTATTCACAGATATTTTCAGAATCGTTTAGAGAGCGAACTTATAAGAGCGAAAAGATACAACTCAAATATCTCGCTTTTGATGTTGGACATTGACCATTTCAAAAAAGTCAACGATACCTACGGTCATCAGGAAGGCGACTATGTGCTTAAAAAATTTGCAAAAATAATTTCGGACCATATCAGAAAGGTTGATATTGCCGCAAGATACGGCGGCGAAGAGTTTGCCATAATTCTTCCGGAAACAGGCATAACCGGCGCCGAGCAGGTAGCGGAACATCTCCGTTATCTTATTGAGAAAGAAGAGTTTTTAATTGACGGTAAAAATGTGCCTATAACGGCAAGTATCGGTGTTTCGTCTTGGGATAAAGTTGTAAGCAAAGAGGAGTTTATAGAGCAGGCGGACAGGGCGCTTTATCAGGCGAAACACGAAGGAAGAAACAAAGTGTGCAAATTTTTGTTAAGTCAATAATAGGCATAATTTTAATCCCGTTTGTTCTGGGATTGCTGATATCATTCTGGAAACTTATAACTTCACTTTTGCCGTTAAGCTCGTCAGAAATTTGGTTTCTTTCAGGTTTTGCAATTTTTTTTGTTATTTTTTTGGTAAAACCGCTCCCGAATAAACTTTACATTTTCGGGCATGAACTTACACATGCGTTCTGGGCGATATTATTCAGAGCACGGGTTAAAGAGTTTAATGTCCGCTCAAAAACCGGAAATGTGCTTATAACAAAAAGCAATTTTCTTATTTCACTGGCGCCGTATTTTTTCCCCATCTATACTTTTTTAATAATTTTTATTTTTTATATTCTGGTTTTTTTCTTTGATGTTTCAAAATATATTGAGTGGCTGTTTTTTTTCGTCGGGATTTCTTATTCTTTCCATATTTTTTTGAATTTTGAGTCGTTATCAATAGGTCAGTCGGATGTAAAGAAAACAGGTAAATTATTTTCATATATCGTGATAGTGATTCTGAATATTATTATCGCGGTTGTTGTGCTGAAATTTATATCGCCGGAAAAAATCACACTGAAGAAATATTTTTTTGAATCATGGACAGTTGCGTTAATAATATACAAATTTGTCTGGAAGTACTTGACAGAACTTTATAATTTGATATAATAAGCACAAAAGTGAGGTAATTTATGTATGCGATAATTGAGGCAAGCGGAAAACAGTATAAGGCGGAAGAGGGCAAAATAATAAGGGTGGATTTGCTTGACAAAAAACCCGGCGATACGGTTGAGTTTAAGTCAATTTTTACATCGGACAAAGGCAAAAAAATCAGTACTGATTCAGCAAAAGTAACAGGTAAGGTCGTCGGGAACATCAAAGATAAAAAAATAATCGTATTCAAAAAGCGGCCTAAAAAGGGCTACAAAAAAACAATCGGTCACAGACAAAATTATACCGAAGTGGAGATAGTGAAAATAGGATAATCGCTCGCAAGCAAATTTTTTTGAGACGCTCGTCTGCCACTCGCTCTGCAATTTGCTCCTGGAAAGAAAAAGTCGCAAATTGAGGCTCTTCAAAAATTTCTTGCTTCGCTCATCGGTTAAAATGGAGAATTTATGGCACACACAAAATCTCAAGGTTCAACGGGTAACGGTCGGGATTCTGCCGGCCAGCGGTTGGGAGTAAAATGTTTTGAAGGCGAAGTTATTTCGGCGGGGAGTATTATTGTTCGGCAGCGCGGAAGAAAATATCATGCGGGAATAAATGTCGGTGTCGGCAAAGACGATACGCTTTTTGCAAAGGTTACCGGCAAACTTAAATTTCAATGGGCATCCGGTGATAGAAAAAAGGTAAGCGTAATTCCGTCGTAAATTATTTTTAAAGAATTAACCATAGATTACACAGATTAGCACAGATGACAGTAATGCTGTCATTCTGAGGACGAAGTCCGAAGAATCTCAAAGACGAGATGCTTCACTATCGTTCAGCATGACATTTCTGCGTTCATCTGTGGTTTCTTTTTTTATTATCAAGCGAGCGAGAGAAGAGCAAACTTATTTGCTTTTCCGAGCGAGTGATGATAACACAGGGTCAATACCCTTTATGTTTATAGATAAAGCGAAACTTTTTATCAAAGCGGGAAAGGGAGGTGACGGATGTCTTTCTTTTCTTCGTGAAAAATTCAGACCCTTGGGTGGTCCTAACGGCGGCAACGGCGGCAACGGCGGCGATGTAATAATCGTCGGCGATGAAAATTTTAAAACGCTTCTGGACTTGCAGAGACATTCTCATTACAGGGCAAAAGAAGGAGAACAGGGCAGGGGCAACAATTGTTACGGAAAGTCGGCGGAAAATCTTGTGCTCAAAGTTCCGCTCGGCACGCTCGTAAAAAAGAACGGTAAAATTATAGCGGATATAACAAAACACCGTCAGGAATTTATTGTTGCCGCCGGCGGTCGCGGGGGTAGAGGCAACGCCTCATTTAAGTCGTCAAAAAATACCGCTCCCCGGATTAAGGAATTAGGTCAGCCGGGTGAAGAATGCACGGTAGAGCTTGAACTTAAACTGATTGCGGATGTCGGGATTATCGGCTATCCCAATGCCGGCAAGTCAACTTTTTTGGCGAAGGTCTCGCAGGCAAGACCGAAAATTGCCGATTATCCGTTCACTACTTTATCGCCCAATTTGGGTGTGGTTAATTTTTACGATAAGACGCTCGTTTTTGCGGATATACCGGGACTTATTGACGGTGCTGCGTCGGGCAAAGGTTTGGGTCATGATTTTTTAAGACACATAGAACGGACAAAAATTATTATTCACATTGTTGACGCTTTCGGATATGACAACAAAAATGCCTATTCAACTTACATCGCGATAAATAAGGAGTTGAAAAAGTATTCTTTGAAACTTGCCAAAAAATTACAGGTTATAGCAATTAATAAAATTGACATACCGTCATCTGAAAAAGCACTAAAACTTTTCAAAAAAAAAGGAAAAAAAGTTTTTCCGATTTCGGCGGTAAACGGCGAGGGCATAAAACCGGTATTGGAAGAAATTTTCAGGAAAATTAAGACGGTAAAAGAGGAAAAGCCGGTTGAAATAAAAAGCGCTCACTATAAATATGAGCCGGAATTTTCCGTTCGTAAAAAGGGAAATGTTTTTGAAATTACAGGCAGAAAAATATTTGACCTTGTTGCGATGACCGATTTTAAGGAATTAGAATCGGCGAGAAGATTTCAGAATATACTGAAAAAAATTGGCATTGACCAGCGGCTAAAAGAAGAAGGTGTAAAAACCGGCGACACGGTTAGGGTGGGAAATTATGAATTCAATTATGAAGAATAGACGGGTGCGGGTTGTCGTAAAAATCGGAAGCGGACTTGTTGCATCGCAGGAAGTTATCTCTAAAATTGCCGAGGAGGTCGCTTCATTTCACAACATGAAAAACGAGGTTATTATTGTTTCCTCCGGTGCTATTGCGACCGGAATGGTGAAATTAGACATCAAAAAAAAGCCCTCCGATTTACCTTCTAAACAGGCTGCTGCTGCCGTCGGGCAGGTCGGACTGATGAATAAATGGGCAAGTGTTTTTTCAAAATACGGAATGTCTTGCGCCCAGATTCTTCTTACAAAAAATGATTTTGAGGATAGAAACAGATACCTTAACGCAAGAAACACAATCCTGAAACTTTTATCGTGGGGAGTAATTCCCGTCATCAACGAAAACGATACCGTTGCGACGGAAGAAATAAATTTCGGCGATAATGATACGCTTTCGGCGATGGTTGCCTCAAAAATTGATGCTAGCCATCTTATAATTTTCACCGATGTTGACGGTCTTTATAAAGAGAATCCGAAAAAAAATAAAAATGCGGAACTGGTTTTGGAAATAAGAAAAATTTCCGGTGCTCTTGAAAATTATGCGACATCCGATGCCGGTTGCGGATTTTCCGTCGGAGGAATGCTGTCAAAACTGGACGCGGCAAAAATTGCGACCGCTTCCGGTGTTGAAACATTCATCGCAAACGGCAAGAAAAATGTGTGTATCTCGGATATAATCTCCGGTCGCGTGAAATGCACAAGATTTTTGACGGATATTAAAATTGACGGTATGGCTGCGCGCAAAAAATGGCTCGCCTTCGGTGCGAAAACCTCGGGGAAAATTTTTATTGACGACGGTGCTGCAAAAGCGATTCTTGAAAAAGGTAAATCGCTGCTGCCGTCCGGCATTATGAAAATAGAAGGAAACTTCACAAAAGGCGCCGTTGTAAGTATTGTCCATCAGCAAAAAGAAATTGCCAAAGGTCTTGTTTTCTATTCATCGGAAGAGATAGAAAAAATCAAAGGACACAAATCGTCAGATATAGAAAAAATCCTCTGCCGAAAGGATTACGACGAAGTAATTCACCGGGATAATCTTGCACTGGTTGTGTAAGAAAATGTTTATAATTGCGATGAAATAAAAAATTTTTTGTAGAAAAAAAATGGGAGAAAAATGAAGGACGTCCCGATTTTCTCCGATTTTCTCTTCGTAGTTTCGCAAAAAACAATTTGACAAAATCTTTTATTTGTGTTATAATTTCAGTGGAGGTGATATTATGACTACGCTTCAGCAGATAACCGAGTCCATTAAAGAAACTCAAAAAGTCAGCCCAAAAAGAAAAAACTTTGCCGCAAGATATCTCGGTAAATTTACGGGAATTATACAAAACGGTATAAGCAGCACCGCTTATATTCGCAAGATGAGAGAAACACTTTATGGAAAAATCAAGTGAGCTAAAATTTGTACGGGTTGTCATTGATACCGATGTATTGTTAAATTGGCTTACAAAGGAAAAAGGCCTTTGAGAAACACCATTGAGAATTGTGAAATATGTAGAGCAGGGAAAACTAAACGGCGTGATTTGTATCACATCGCTATTGGAATTAAGATATGTTTTAAGACGCAAAAAGATGTTTAAGGAAGAAATGGTAAATTGGTTTGTTGAAGAACTTAAAACGCATTTTGACATATCCTTACCGGACGAGGGTTCGCTTCTTTTGGCGAATAAACTGCAGAGCGAATACCCGCTCGGCCCGTTTGATGCAATTTTACTGGCATTTTCTATTTCCGAAAAACCATCCGTATTGATTTCCCGTGATATTGATTTGTTAAAAATCTCTTCTCTTTCCATAAAATCATTCACTCCTGAAAAGTTTGTATCCGCTTATTTCTGATAAAAACGCCTTACATTTTTTGATTTGTGAGAATAATAGGGACGTAATAGGGACGGAGATAATTAAATAAAATTGCTATGAAAAGTTTAATCGCAAAAATTATTTTGATTGCATTTGTTTTTGTAAGTTTCAATAATACCGTTCTCATTGCAAAAGGAGGAAAAGCAAAAATGAAAACATTGGTGGTTTATTATTCAGCGACAGGTAATACGGAAATAGTTGCAAAAGAGATCGCAAAAAAATACAATGCGGATTTAGTTAAACTTGAGGATTTCAAACAAAGGTCAAAATTTGTGTTGTATGTTTATGGCTCATATTGTGCACTTAAAGATAAAGGATGGGATATAAAACCGCTCAATGTAAATCTGAAGGATTACAGTAAAGTGTTCGTAGGTTCTCCCGTCTGGGCCGGCCGTCAGGTGCCGGCAATAAATACTTTTTTAACCAACGCCGATTTCACAGGAAAAGAAGTTATTCCGTTCGTTACAATGGGCGGCCGCAATCCGGCAAAATCAATTCCAAAAATGAGTTCAAAAATTTCTTCACGCGGAGGAAAAATAACGGGTTCTTTCGCCATACAAACGGGCGGGAAAACCCCGGAAGAAATTTCCGGAGTGGTAAAAGAAAAAATCAGTCATTTTACCGAATAACCGGTTTTTGTCATTGTGAGTGAAGTGAAGCAATGACATTCATAAGTAAAGAACTGTTTGCGACAGCATAATAGAACAATTATTTGAAAAAATATTTAAAGTAAAATATAAAAAAAGAGATGGTGAATATGAATAAAAAGGTTGGAATAGCGCTGGGCGGTGGTGCTGCGCGCGGACTTGCGCATATAGGCGTATTGAAGGTTCTTGAAAAGCATAAGATACCCTTGAAATACATAGCAGGCACAAGCATGGGCGCGATAATTGGCGGCTTTTTTGCCGCAGGGGTTAGTGCCGATGAACTTGAGGGTTTTGCCCTTGCACTGAAAGGGAAAAAAGTACTCAAATTTTTTACCCCGTCATGGTCGTATTCCGGATTTATTAACGGGAAAAACATCGTAACATATTTGAATACTTTGATGCCTGACAGGGACATACAGTCACTTCCGATACAGTTTAGTGCGGTAGCGACAGATTTTTTTACAGGTAAGAAATTTGTAATAGAAAAAGGAAGTCTATGGAATGCCTTCCGTGCAAGTAGTTCAATACCCGTTATTTTTTCGCCTACGGTTTGCGGCTCAAAAATTTTGCTTGATGGCGGGTTATCCGCTCCGCTTCCGACAGCAGTCGTTAAAGATATGGGAGCAGATATTGTTATATCTGTTAATGTTGTTCCTCCGCCGGAATATAAAAAGAATATTAAAAGGAAGAAATCGCTGATGGATAATATCGCCGCAAAGATGAACAATTGGAGTTTACTGCCACTTAAAAAATCTGGCGGATATCTTGTAAATATAGACTTTAGCGGTAAGAAGCGGATTCTGCCGAGCGTTATAAATATATCAATGCAAACGAGAAATATAATAGAATACAATTTGATAATTATGGATGTAAAAACAAATAAGCCGGACTTTCTTCTACAACCGAACAAAGATGTTACTGTGGGTTGGTTCGAATTTGACAGAGCAAAGGAAATTATTGAAAACGGCGAAAAGTCCGCTATGAAAATAGTTGACCGACTGATTGAAATAATAAATTCATAATCGGAACTTGAAATGAAGAATTAATGGAAGAATAGTATTTGCAATTTTCTGGTTTTTTGATATAATGAAATTGTTGAAAAACCTTGCCGCAGAGATTTCCTAAGTTAAGTCAAGTGCTTTTTTAGGAAATACTTTTGTTCTT
>DHFT01000001.1 GCA_002402375.1 Elusimicrobia bacterium UBA4817
TTTTAATTTTTAATTTTTAATTGCCCTTATTACCATCTGTAATGTGCGAACGCCTTGTTTGCCTCCGCCATTTTGTGCGTGTCCTCTCTTTTTTTAACTGCGCTGCCGGTATTGTTGGACGCATCAATTATCTCGGAAGCAAGACGGTCACTCATCCGCGAACCTTTTCTGGCGGACGCATACATCAAAAGCCATCTGACGGCAAGAGCAATTCCTCGGCCATGTTTTACTTCAATGGGAATCTGATATGTTGCGCCGCCGACGCGACGGGGTTTTACTTCTAAAAGCGGTCGGACATTTTTCATCGCACGCTCTAAAACCGTCATCGGTTCCTGTTTTGTTTTTTCTTTTATTATATCCATCGCATCGTAACAGATTGTTTCGGCATGAGAACGTTTCCCGCATTTCAGCATATCAAATATAAAACGGGAAATAACCAAACTATTATATTTATAATCCGGCTGAGCCGGTTCTTTTTTTATTTTTCTCGCTTTTCTTGACATAATAATACCAGAAGCGGGAGACGGAAAATCATCTACCGCCTACCTTCTACCGTCTACTCGCCTTTATGCTGTCGGTGCCGCAGGTGCTACCGGCGATGATGCTTTTGCAACACCCGCTTTCGGCTTTTTTGCACCATATTTTGAACGACCTTGATTTCTTCCGCCTACACCCGTGGCATCAAGTGTTCCCCTGACTATATGATACCTGACGCCCGGCAAATCCTTGACCCTTCCGCCCCTGACCAGAACAANNTTATGTCCGATACCGGGGATATAGGCGGTAACTTCAAAGCCGGATGTAAGTTTCACCCTTGCAACTTTTCTTAAAGCGGAGTTCGGTTTTTTCGGCGTGGTCGTATAAACCCTCGTGCAAACACCCCTTCTCTGAGGTGACTCACCCAACGCCGGGGTTTTACTTTTCCGCTTTGAGAGCAATCTGCCATTTTTAACTAATTGATTTACGGTTAACATATTAACTTCAGGGTGTAGGGTTTAGGGGGTAGGCAGTAGTTAAAGTCATTGACTTTCTACACCCTATCTTTTCTACACCCTACACCCTGCTCTTTTGATATAAGAAATTTAATTATACAAAAATAATATATACTTTGTCAAGTGTTTTTTTGTAAAACCGCAGATTCACGCGGATAGGTACGCAGATTCACGCGGATTTACCGTCTTATTCCGCGTAGTTCCGCGTTTTGTTCCGCGTCAGTTCCGCGGTCTTTTCCCGCGTCAGTTCTGCGGTCTCTTGAAACCCGTTCCCGCGGGAATCAAATGGCCGATAATAACATTTTCTTTCAAACCGACTAAATTATCAACCGCACCGCGTACAGCGGCATCGGTTAGAATTCTTGATGTCTCCTGAAATGAAGCGGCGGAAATCCAACTCCTTGAAGAAAGCGACGCGCGGGTAATTCCCAAAAGCACAGGACTCGCTTCGGCAGGCGTGCCCTTCCTCGCTTCAATTTTTTTATTTTCCGCATCAAAATCAAATTTATTTATAAGTTCGCCTTCAAGGAAACTGCTGTCGCCGGATTTTTCTACTTTAACATTCAACAGCATCTGCCGGACGATGACCTCAATGTGCTTATCATTGATGCNNCGCCCTGCAGGCGATAAACCTCCTGAATCTCGTTGACTAAAAACTCCTGCACACCTTTGACATCCAGAACTTCTAAAATATCATGCGGGTCAACGGAACCGTCGGTAAGCGTTTCGCCGACCGTTACCCTGTCGCCCTCGTAGACCATAAGATGTTTGCCCTGCGGAATTTTATACTCCCTTTTTATTCCCGTTTCGCTTTCAACGGTTACAAAAGTTCCTTCCTCGCCGGAACCGATGGTCACCGTCCCTTCAAGTTCGGAAATAATCGCCGTGTTTTTCGGTTTTCTGGCGTCAAAAAGTTCCGCAACCCTCGGCAACCCTCCGGTAATATCCTTGCTTTTTGCATACTCACGCGGAATTTTCGCTATAATATCCCCTGCTTCAACCGGCTGATTATTGTCAACAACAATATGCGTTCCTACGGGAAGCGGATATGTCGCTACCTTTTTACCCGCGTCAGTTATTACGACCTGCGGATTCATTTTCGTTCCGGGATGTTCAATTATCACCCGCTCTTTCTGCTGTGTAATTTTATTTTCCGCCTCGTGCATTGTTTGTCCCTCAACGACATCTTTGAGATGAACCGAACCCTTGTGTTCCGTTATAACAGGCATCGTATATGAATCCCATGATGCAACAACCGTGCCTTTCGGAACTCTTGTGTCCTTCGCATATTTGAGCTCTGTTCCGTAAGGAAGTTTATATGTCTTTTTCCGTTTGCCCGAAACAAGTTGCATCTCCGCATTTCTGGAAACGACTATTATTTTTCCGGAACGGTTTTTTATATGTCTTAAATTGAAAAATTTCACCGTTGAGTCCTTGTCGCAGAGAATACTTGCTTCTTTCACAATTCTGGATGCGGTGCCGCCTATGTGAAAAGTTCTCAATGTCAACTGCGTGCCCGGCTCTCCTATTGACTGCGCTGCTATTATTCCGATGGCCTCGCCTTTTTCTATCGGACGGGCGGTAGCAAGATTAAGTCCGTAACATTTTGCACAGACGCCGTTTTGCGTCTCGCATGTTAAAACGGAGCGAATTCTGATAGATTCAATGCCGGCCTTAACGACTTTTTCCGCCTGTTCCTGTGTTATTATTTCGTTTTCTTTCAGGATAAGTTCTTCCTTGTAATCGCCCTGCGGCGTTTGAATAACTCCAACGATATTATCAAGTGCGCATCTTCCGACTATTCTTTCGGCTAATGATTCTATCGCTTCATCGCCGGAAACAATGGCGCCTACTTTTATTCCGTTAATTGTGCCGCAGTCATCCTCTGTAATAATTACATCATGCGCTACATCAACAAGACGACGGGTCAGATAACNNCGCCGTGGGTTGAAATAAAATATTCCAGAACGGTAAGTCCTTCCCGGAAATTCGCTTCAACCGGCTGCTCAATAATTTCGCCGACCTGTCCCGTCAGCCGTTTTGCCGGTTTGGCCATAAGACCCCTCATACCGCCCAACTGCCTGACCTGCGCCCTGCTTCCTCTGGCGCCGGAACTTGACATAATAAAAACGGAGTTGAACTTCGGGTCGCCCTCTTTATAAGGAATTTTTTCCTGCTCTTCCATTTGAGCAAACATCAGGTCACAGATTTTATCAGTCGTTCTGGTCCACTCGTCTATAATTTTTTCGTATCTTTCTTTGTTGGTAATGACGCCTTTTCTCGCCTGTCTTTCAAACTCCTGAACTTTTTGGCGGGCTTCATTTATCATTTTTGATTTTTCGGGAGGGACGACCAAATCGTCAACCGAAATTGAAAGCCCGGAAAGAGTAGCGTAACGAAAACCCATTTTTTTAATTTCGTCTAAAAGCAAAACGGTTTTCTCGTTGCCTAATTTTTTGAAAGACGTCTCCACTATGTTTGAAATATCTTTTTTCCCGATTGATTTATTGGTAAAGCCCAGCTCGGAGGGTATAACACTGTTGAATATCACCCTTCCGACCGTCGTATAGTCAGTCCGATGTCCAATGTCCAATGTCCAATGTNNTTCGGACTTCGGACTTCGGACTTCTTCTGTTATCTTATTTATCCCTCTCACTTTTATTTTTGCGTTCAGGTCAACCTGTTTATTTTGATATGCGGTCAGCACTTCGTCCGTATCGGAAAAAATCATTCCCTCGCCTAAAACACCTATTTTGGGCTTCGTAAGATACGCACAGCCGACAACCATATCCTGACTGGGCGATACAACCGGTCTGCCGTTTGACGGGAGGAGAAGATTATTCACCGAGAGTATTCTTTCCTTAACCTCTTTGATCGCCTCGTCGGATAACGGAACATGAACAGCCATCTGGTCGCCGTCAAAATCGGCATTAAATGCCGTGCAGGTTAAAGGATGCAGCCGGATTGCCCGGCCCTCAATCAAAACAGGATAAAACGCCTGAATGCCCATCCTGTGCAGGGTAGGTGCGCGGTTGAGCATAACCGGATGATTTTTCGTGATATTTTCAAGTATGTCCCAGACCTCCGGTCTTTGTTTTTCTAAAAATCTTTTTGCGGCTTTCAGCGAGGAAACCAGCCCGCGGTTTATTATTTCTTTGATGATGTAGGGCTTGAATAATTCAAGCGCCATTTCTTTGGGCAGTCCGCACTGGCTCAACTTCATTTCCGGGCCAACAACTATAACGCTTCTTCCGGAATAATCAACCCGTTTTCCAAGAAGATTCTGACGGAAACGACCCGTTTTTCCTTTGATGACATCTGAGAGCGATTTTAACGGACGATTGCCGGCGCCTGTTACTATTTTTCCTTTGGCGCCGTTTTCAAAAAGCGAATCAACCGCCTCCTGCAATAGACGTTTTTCATTGTGAATCATTAACTCCGGCGATTTCAACGCTTCCAGATGGCGAAGGCGGTTATTCCTGTTTATTATTCTTCTGTATAAATCATTCAAGTCGGAAGCAGCGAATCTGCCGCCTTCAAGAGGAACCAGCGGCCTTAAATCCGGCGGAAGAACCGGAATAGTGGTAAGAACCATCCATTCGGGCTTAAGTCCGCTTTTTATAAATCCGTTGAGAAGACGAAGCCGTTTAACAAACTTAACTTTGTTCGCCTCGGACTTCCCTTTTTTAATATCCGCGGCAATTTCCTTCGCCTCTTTTTGCAAATCAATATTCTTAATCAATTCCAGTACAGCACCCGCACCGATGCCGACCTTGAATTTTAATTCCGGGTCAATTTTATATTTTTGGTATTCTTCGTCGGTTATTAATTGTTTTACATAGAGCGGCAATTTATTTTCATTTTTTTCTATTGATAAAACTACGTATTTGGCGTAATAAATTATTTTTTCAATATCCGAAAGTTTCATATCCAACAGCAGCGCAATTTTGGAAGGATTTTTTCTCATAAACCAGATATGTGCTATCGGGGTGGCGAGGTCAATATGACCCATCCGCTCGCGGCGAACTTTTGATTCGGTCACCTCAACGCCGCACCTGTCGCAGACGATGCCTTTATGCTTGACCCATTTATATTTTCCGCAGTTGCACTCCCAGTCGTTGACGGGACCGAAAATTTTCTCGCAGAAAAGACCGTCTCTCTCCGGCTTGAATGTCCGGTAATTGATTGTTTCCGGTTTTTTCACCTCGCCATAACTCCACGAACGGATAACCTCCGGAGATGCGAGAGAAATTTTAATTTTTGAGAATTCCGCATAATTCAACTGCGGGACCACTTTCCTTTTCGGTTTCATAAGCGACATTTTTTTTAACTGATTTTTGATAAACTTCGCCATGTACACCTCGCTGATTCACGCTGAACAATACGCTGAATAACGCGGAAAACTTCCGCGTCTGTTCCGCGTTCCGTTCCGCGTCGGTTCTGCGGTTATTTCAACAATTCTATATTCAATCCCAGTGACTGCAACTCTTTCACCAAAACCTTGAACGACTCCGGCACACCCATCTGAGTTATCGGCTTGCCGTTTATTATTGCCTCATACATTTTTGTGCGTCCTGCAACATCGTCGCTTTTTATCGTCAGAAACTCCTGCATCGTATGTGCGGCGCCGTAGCCCTCAATCGCCCATATTTCCATTTCTCCCATTCTCTGGCCGCCGCCGTGCGCTTTTCCTCCTAACGGCTGACGGGTTATAAGCGAATAGGGACCTGTTGAGCGGGCGTGCATTTTATCGTCCACAAGATGCGCCAATTTCATAATGTACATATACCCGATTGTAATTTTTTCGGAAAAAGGGACACCGGTTCTGCCGTCGTAAAGCGTTATGCGGCAACTGTCATCCGGCAAAAAGTCCTTTCTTACCCCTTTGGAAATTAAATGTTTTTTAGCAAGTGCTATCTGCTGTTTTACCTCTTGCTCTTTTGCACTGTTGAATACCGGACATATCGCCTGCTCATTCATCTGAATACCCGCCCAGCCGAGCATCATCTCCAAAATCTGCCCTACGTTCATTCTGGAGGGAACGGACAAAGGCGATATTATCATATCAACGGGAGTTCCGTCGGGAAGATATGGCATATCCTCGGCGGGAAGAATTTTAGCGACCACGCCTTTATTACCGTGACGGCCGGAAATTTTATCGCCGACCTGAATTTTTCTCGTGGTCGCGATGTAGACCTTGACGATTTTATTTACGCTTATCGGAAGTTCGTCGCCGGTTTTGAGCGCATCCTTTTCAAATCTTTCGGCTTTTTTTATCTCTTCCTGCTGCTTTTTGAAAAGTTCTTTTGCTTTTAACAACTCTTCTTTTTTTGACTTTTGACTTCGGACTGATTTTACCGTCTCGTCATAGACGGTCTTAGCATTTTCACTCTCTTTTTTATATTTTGCCTCTATCTCTTTTACCCGTTTTTTCATCTCTTCCCTGGACAATTTTTCTTTTCTCTCAAAAATTTTTACATCGGAAACCTTTCCATAAACGCCCGGCGGAACACGCAGCGAAACATCCTTCGCCTCTTCCGATTTTTTGCCGAAGATGACTCTTAAAAGCCGTTCCTCCGGTGTCGTCTGCTGGTCGCCCTTCGGCGTGATTTTTCCCACCAGAATATCGCCGGGCTCAACATTACTTCCGACGGTAATAACGCCGTTTTCGTCAAGATTCAGCATCGCATCTTTTGACACATTAGGAATGTCCTTCGTTATTTCCTCGGGACCCATTTTTGTATCTCTGGACTCGGCTACAAACTCCTGTATGTGAATTGATGTCAACATATCTTCTCTGACAAGTTTTTCGGATACCAAAATGGCGTCCTCGTAGTTGTAGCCCTCCCACGACATAAAAGCAACCAGTATGTTTCTGCCGAGGGCGAGCGAGCCGTCTTTTGTGGATGCACCGTCGGCGATTGCCTGACCTTTTTTAACTGAATCGCCTTTTTTAACAATAGGTGCCTGATTTATGCAGGTATCCTGATTTGACCTCTCAAATTTTTTAAGTTTATAAACATCAATAACTCCTGTTTCTTTATCCTTAATGGCAATCTGGCGGGAATCAACGCTCAACACCTCGCCGGATTTTTCGGAAACAACGACGGCGCCGGTATCCACTGCTATGTTGTCCTCAATACCCGTTGCCACTACCGGTTGCTCGGGTGAAATAAGCGGAACCGACTGCCTCATCATATTTGAACCCATAAGCGCCCTGTTGGCATCGTCATGTTCCAAAAAGGGTATAAGTGCGGCGGATGTTGAAACCACCTGCAGCGGCGAAATATCCATATAATCAATTTTATCCGGTGCGACGAAAATGAACTCGCCGCCGTGCCGTGAAGAAACGCTGTTTGTAATAAATTTTCCCGATTTGTCAATCGGCGAGTTCGCCTGCGCGATAACAAGAGCGTCCTCTTTATCGGCCGTCATATATTCTATTTCGTCGGTAACCCTGCCTTTCACAACCTTTCTGTAAGGTGTTTCCAAAAGCCCGTACTCGTTCACTCTTGAATAACAGGCAAGCGATGTGATTAATCCGATATTCGCACCTTCCGGAGTTTCAATCGGACAGATTCTTCCATAATGGGTGTAATGAACATCTCGCACCTCAAAACCGGCACGCTTTCTGTGAAGACCGCCGGGACCCAGTGCGGAAAGCCGCCTTTTGTGAGTCAACTCCGCCAAAGGGTTTATCTGGTCCATATATTGAGATAACTGCCCCGTGCCGAAAAATTTCTTTATAATTCCTATAACCGGCTGAGTATTTAATATGTTCCGCGGAGTCGCCTGCGCACGCTCCAATGAATTCATTTTTTCACGGGTCAGCCGCACCATATGGGCGAGACCGATGCGCATCTGGTTTTCCAAAAGTTCGCCGACAGCCCTTATACGCCGGTTGCCGAGATGGTCTATGTCGTCAATCTGACGGTCATCGGCGCTCCCCAAACCGTTATTTAAGTCAATCATGTATTTCATCGTAGCGACTATATCCTCAACGGTCAGGGTTTTTTTGGTTTCTTTCGGGATTTCAAAGCCAAGTTTCTCAAAAATTTTTTTAAATTTTCTGTTTATCTTAAACCTGCCTACTTTTGACAGGTCATATTTTTTCGGATTTTTTAAGATGAGGTTTTCAAAATATTCCACCGCCTGGTCGGGTTTTACATATTCCATCGCCCTGTTCTGACGGTAAATATACATTATAGCATCGTTTCTTGTTTTAACTTTATCCAGTGCGAGAGTTTCCGAAATGGTCATATCTTTTACGACCGATTCGCCGGCGGGTATCTCTGTGATAATGACGGCAACCGACTTAATTTTTCCGGAAGCATTCGCACGCAAGAGCGTCAGCAAATCCTCCGTGATGCGGCGATTCGTTTCCGCTAAAACCTCGCCGGTTTTGGTATCTACGATATCTTCAGCCAAAATTCGTCCCACGGCTGCCTCGGAGAGCGGAATATTTTCCTTTTTGTAGAAAAATTTCAGGATATCCGAATCCTTTTCAATACCTATGGCGCGCAAAAGCGTAGTGGCAAGAAATTTTTTCTTTTTATCAATCCTTACCCATAGTATATTTTTGTCGTCATATTCAAACTCCACCCATGCGCCGCGGTACGGAATAATTCTGGCGAAAAAAAGATGTTTCCCGTAAATAGAAATAGGCGTTTCTTCATCTTCTTCAAAGATAACGCCCGGTGAACGGTGCATCTGGGTCACGACAACCCTTTCAACACCGTTTATTATGAATGTCGCTTTTTTGGTCATCAAAGGAAGGTCGCAGACATATACATCCTGCTCGGATATTTCCTTCGGAGCCCCTTTTTCCTGTTTTGCTAACAACCGGAATGTCGCTTTGAGCGGCGCGGCATAATTTGAGTCGGTAAGCAATGCTTCTTCTTCGGTAAATTTCGGCTTGGCAAGTTCATATGAAACGAATTCCAGAATGTATTCGCCGTTAGTTGAGGCAATCGGAAAAACATCCAGGAATGACGCCTGAAGCCCTTGAAGTTTCCGTTTTTCCGGCGGAATATTTGCCTGCAAAAACTCCACAAAGGAATCCTTCTGAACCTCTATCAAATCCGGCAATTTAATAACCGGCGAAAATTTGGCGAAACTGATTCTTTTCATTTTTAACACCTTTAAGTGCGTGAAATAAGGAAAAAGTGATAAAGTAAAAACGAAAAGTCAACCGGCTTTTTTACCTTTTTACCTTTTCACCTTTTTACGCCTTTTGCTTCTATTATTTCACTTCAACAGTTGCACCCGCTTCGGTAAGTTTCTTTTTGATTTCCTCTGCCTGTGCTTTCGGAATGCTTTCTTTGACCGGTTTGGGCGCGGCTTCAACAAGGTCTTTTGCCTCTTTCAAACCCAGACCCGTAAGTTCTCGAACCACTTTAATTACATTGATTTTTTGAGCACCTGCGGATGTAAGAATCACGGTGAAATCGGTCTTTTCCTCAGTTGCTGCGCCGCTGCCGGCAGATACTGCCGCCGGGCCCGCCGCAAAAGAAGCCGCAGAAACGCCGAACTTTTCCTCAAGCGCCTTGACCAAATCCGCTAATTCAATAACGGTCATTTTAGAAATCGCTTCCAAAATATCGTCCTTTCCGTTTGTAGCCATTTTACTCACCTCCATTTTTTCTTTCTATTATCTTTGCCACAGAGAACACAAAGTTCACAGAGAAATTCTTAAAATTATTGTTTTGTCCTTCTCGGTATCCTATGTGGCTAATTCTTTATTTGTTTCAATACGATAGCCAAGTTCCTAATCGGAGCGAGCAAGACATTCATTAGACGAATCAGCGGCGACGAAATGCCGCCCACAATTGATGCAATCAGTTGTTCTTTTGAAGGCAGCGATGCGATTTTTGCCACATCCGCACCGGACAAAAATTTATTTTCTAAATAACCCGCCTTTATTTTCAGTTTATTGTTATTTTTTGAGAATATGGAAAGCGTTTTGATGGTTTTAACCGGGTCGCCTTTTTCAAGAATTATCGCCGTTGCTCCTTTGAGATGTTCGTCAAAATGAGAAATTTTAAGATTTTTGAGGACTTTTGCGACGAGACGATTTTTAATAACGCGAAATTCCGCATCGGTGGCTCTTACTTTTTTCCGCAGGTCCTCAAGTTCCTTAACCGTCAGACCCTGATAACCGGCAAAACAAAAATTTTTTGCATCCGTTATTTCTTTTTCAAACGATTGGACAAACTCCTTTTTTTCCTGTTTGGTTTTAATCATAATGACACCCTCGGCTGAATTTTTTTGACAAAAAAATAATCTTCCCGAGAACATACCAGGAAGATGATCCTTTCTGTCTCGATGGGGTTTGCTTTTAATCCCGCATACTGCGGAACCCCATTGTCTTTGACTGAAAAAAATCCCGGTGGTGACCTACTCTCCCGACCGCGAATTAGCGATAAGTACCATCGGCCCTGGTGGGCTTAACTTCTGTGTTCGGAATGGGAACAGGTGTTGCCCCACCGGAAACACCACCGGGAATATTTTAACATCAAAAGCGGTAAACGGTAAACGGGAGACGAAAGACGGAAAACATCTACCGTCTACCTGCCTTTTCTATTGTTTTTCTACAAGTTTTTTCAGAGTTCTGGAAACATCAAACATTTTGATAATTAACATCAAATTGCTGACGGCTATGATAATTCCGAGAGCCATAACCAACTGATAAATGTCTTTCAATACATCAGGTTCCATTTTCCCTCCGTAAACATCAGGATTAAAGATTAAGTCGCTCACTTTGTTCGCTTTAAGTATTAAGTTTTTTCTTAATCCTTAATTCTTACTACTTAATCCTGCTTTTCTAAAACCAAATAATACGGTCAAGTCGAACGGCCGATTAGTACAGGTCAGCTCAACCCATTACTGGGCTTACACCCCCTGCCTATCAAACACGTAATCTACATGTGGCCTTCTTACCCCTCCCTCTCGCTTGCGCTTAAGTTCAAGGTTGTGAAATTTTGTTTTGAGGTGGGTTTCATGCTTATATGCTTTCAGCA
>DHFT01000022.1 GCA_002402375.1 Elusimicrobia bacterium UBA4817
TTGGAAGCAATGGCTTGCGGCTGTCCGGTTGTATGCTCAAATACTTCGTCGCTTCCGGAAGTCATAGGCGATGCTGCGGTGCTCTTTAATCCGTCCGATACGAAAGAAATTGAGAATGCGATTTTCAAGGTTATCGCCGACCGGAAAATCATGGATGAACTCATAGAAAAAGGTCTCAAAAGAGTGAAATTGTTTTCATGGAAAAAAATGGCGGAGGAAACTTCGAAAATTTACGAAGAGGTATTACAATGAAATCACTCGTCATAATTCCGACTTATAACGAAAAAGAAAATGTAGAGAAAATCGTAGAACAGTTAACTTGTAAAGGATTTTATATTCTAATCATTGACGACAATTCGCCCGACGGCACAGGAGAGATTTTAGACAAATTACAAATTACGAATGACAAATTACAAATTATTCATAGAGAAAAAAAACTTGGGCTTGGAACGGCATACATTCAGGGTTTTAAGTGGGCATTAGATAGGGATTTTGATTTTATTTTTACGATGGATGCTGATTTTTCGCATAATCCGGAATATCTGCCTGAATTTGTAAAAAAACTTGCTGAATTTGAGTTAATAATCGGTTCCCGTTATGTTAAAAGCGGCGGTGTAAGAAACTGGCCTGTTCAACGAAAACTTATTTCTCGTTGCGGCAATTTTTATGCCAAAACGATTTTGCAATATCCCGTTAATGACAGCACATCGGGATTTATGGGTTTTCGTAGGAAAGTGCTTGAAAATATAAATCTTGATGAAGTAAAATCGGAGGGCTACGGCTTTCTGATTGAAATGAAATATAGAACACATAAACTCGGGTATAAAATTTACGAATATCCCATAATCTTTGCAGATAGAACACAGGGTGTATCCAAAATCTCAAAACATATTATCTGGGAAGCGATTTTTCTGGTGTGGAAATTGAAGTTAAAAATTAAATGAAAACGGCGATAATTCACGATTGGTTGACCGGTATGCGCGGAGGGGAAAAATGTCTGGAGGTTTTCTGCGAACTTTATCCGTCGGCAACGCTTTTTACTCTTGTTCATATAAAAGGCAGTGTCTCGGAAACGATAGAAAAAATGGACATAAAAACATCCTTTCTCCAGCATTTTCCCGATATAGAAAAAAAATACAGATACTATCTTCCGTTGATGCCAAAAGCGATTGAGCAGTTTGATTTAACCGGCTACGATTTAATTTTATCGTCCAGTCATTGTGTTGCAAAAGGGGTTAAAGTACCGGAAAAATCCTTGCATATCTGCTACTGTTATACTCCGATGAGATACATCTGGGATATGTATGAACAGTATTTCGGCGATTCAAAATTTTATGTAAAATTAGCAATGAAAATGGTAAAGCCGTATCTTCAAAAATGGGATGTAAAAAGTTCAAAAAATGTAAATTATTTTATTGCGATTTCCGAATATATCAAGAAACGGATAAAGAGAATCTATAATCGTGATTCGGATGTGATTTATCCGCCGGTAGATACTAACTTCTTTACACCGACTTCGGACTTCGGACTTCGGACTTCGGACTATTATCTAATCGTTTCTGCCTTCGCACCCTATAAAAAAGTTGATTTAGCAATAGAGTCATTTAATCAGTTGGGTTATCCGCTGAAAATTATCGGTTCGGGCCAGGATGAAAAAAAACTTAAAAGTATTGCCAGTAAAAATATAGAATTTTTAGGATGGTGTTCTTCAGATGAATTAAAAAGATATTACCAGAATTGCAAAGCGGTAATTTTTCCGGGCGAAGAGGATTTCGGAATCGTTCCTGTTGAGGCGCAAGCCTGCGGCAAGCCGGTTATCGCCTACAAAAAAGGCGGCGCTGTCGAAACGATAATTGATAATAAAACCGGGATTTTTTTTGAAGAGCAAACCACGGATTCGCTAATTGATGCAATAAAAAAATTTGAGAATATAAAATTTAATCCGCAAGAAATCAGAAAAAATGCCGAGAGATTTGACAGAAAACTATTTAAGGAGAAGATAAAAAAATTTGTTCAGAAGGTAGTCCCTGAACTTTAGTCAGGGGTGAGCGAAGCGAATAAGAAAATCAAAAATTTTATTGACGAAAAGCTAAAAAGTTTATATAATAAGTAAAATAAGCCACAGAATTTCACAGAATTTTAAACGGAAGCAGACCAAGGGTCTGCAACTACATTTTTTCTGTGTGTTTCTGTGGCGCTTTTGAAATTCCGATGCTCTAAATTATGGACTTAAAAATAAGAAAATTGTTTTTTCCCGTCGCTTTATTTATAACGGATATATTTGCCGTATATTTTTCTTTTGTTTTTGCATATTGGTTACGTTTTTATTCCGGTTTTATACCGGTTCCCAAAGGTATCCCGCTGTTTGAGTTATATCATACCGCAATAATAGTCGCGATTTTCCTTTGGGAAATTATTTTTATTTATAACGGTTTTTATTCGGAAAGAAAAATTGATACGCTTAACGAGTTCCTAAAAATTTGCAAAGGTGTTTTTTTAGGAACGCTTGTAATTGCCGCGATAACTTTTTTATATCGCGATTTTACATTTTCCCGTGCAATGCTTGCGCTCGCCTCCGTCGTATCCGCTTTTGTGATATTTATTTTTCATGAAATGGTAAGATTTATTGATGCGGGTATAGGAAACGCTTTATTGGGGGTGCACAAAATTCTTATTTTGGGCGAAGGAAAACTTGCCGAGGATTTAATTAGAATATTAAGAAAAAACAAGAATGTAGAAGTGCATCACTCGGGAAATTGCGAAGAGCGTAATCTTAAAAATTATATTTTTGACAAAGGCATAAACGAGGTTATTTTCTCAAAAAGTCACACCGCACATAACGAGATTATACGGCTTGCCGATATTTGCGAGGAACTGGGTGTTGATTTCAGGTTTGTTCCGGATGTTCTGGAAATGATGCGGGGAGAAGTACTGATAGATGATTTTTTAGGTTTACCCGTTTTACGGTTTAAGTCAATTTCGCTTTACGGTTGGAATTTTTTTGTAAAGAGATTTATGGATGTAGTTTTTTCAATCTGTATATTTTCGTTTCTGGCTGTTCCGCTGCTCATCATAGCGATTGCAATTAAAATTACCGACGGCGGTTCCGTTTTTTTTCTTCATAAGAACATGGTCGGATACCGCTGGGATAAATTTGCCATTTATAAGTTCAGGACAATGCTTCCAAACCCCGAAAAAAAATTTAGCCGCGAGGAAATTTTGCATCTGTCAACCCGCCGGGGTGAAAAAGCGAAATATGATCCCCGTGTTACAAAAATCGGCAAATTTTTAAGAAGGTTTTCACTTGACGAAATTCCTCAATTCATAAACGTTTTAAGAGGAGAGATGTCAATCGTAGGCCCGCGGCCGCAGACCGTTATTGAATCTAACACTTTTGACTCAATCGGAAAAAGGAGGTTCAAGGTGCTTCCGGGGATAACCGGGCTATGGCAGGTGAGGGGCAGAAAAAATTTATCATATGAGGAGATGCTCCGACTTGACGTTTATTATCTTGAAAACTGGTCGGTTGCACTTGACATAAAAATTATAGTAAGAACTATTCCGGCGATTTTAACGGGGAAAGGAGCATACTAATAAAATGAAAGGTTTGAAAATTCTGGTTACGGGCGGCGCGGGATTTATTGGTTCAAACATTGCCGATGCGTATATTAAAGCGGGGCATAGCGTTGTTATTGTTGATAATCTGTCAACCGGAAAAAAGGAAAACTTAAATCCGAAAGCGAAATTTTATAACGCAGATATAACGGATGAAAAAAAGATTGCGCAGATTTTTGAGAGAGAAAAACCGGATATTGTGAATCACCATGCGGCACAGATAGATGTCCGAAAATCACTGGCTGACCCTGTTTTTGACGCCGAGACAAATGTTATAGGCACTGTAAATCTTCTGCAAAATTCGGTTAAAAATAAAGTTAAAAAATTTATTTTTGCTTCTTCAGGCGGAGTTATGTACGGTGAATGCGGGAAAAAAGCACCTACGGAAAAAGAAACTCCCCGGCCGCTTTCTCCTTACGGCATAACAAAACATGCCGTTGAACATTATTTGGATTTTTATGCTGAAACTTACGGGTTGAAGTATGTGATGTTCCGTTACGGCAATGTCTACGGTCCCCGACAGGACCCTCACGGTGAGGCGGGTGTTGTCGCAATTTTCATTAACAGAATTCTGGCGACCGAAGGAAGTCCCTGTGGGGCGGATGAACCGATAAATATCTTCGGTGACGGCGAGCAGATGCGTGATTATGTGTTTGTTTCAGATATAGTTCGTGCTAATTTAAAGGCACTTCAGAAAGGGGAAAATGAAATTTTTAACATAGGCACAGGCAGAACAAAATCTGTTAACCAACTCTTTTACGAACTCTCAAAAATAACGGGATATTCCCAAAAACCCGTGTATAAACCGCAGAGAACAGGCGAGTTATTTAAAAGTTCGCTTGATGTGAAGAAAGCGAAGAAAATTCTCGGCTGGTCGGCGGAAGTGGATTTTACGGAAGGACTGAAAAAAACTTATGAATATTTTAAAAACGCGAATACACGCGGATAAGAAAAGCAACGCGAATAATTCGCGAATATCTGCGTTAGATTAGCGGTAATTCGCGTTTTTAGCGGAGCGAAATATGAAAGCGATAATTTTAATCGGCGGATTCGGAACGCGGCTTAGACCCCTGACATGCAATACGCCCAAACCTTTGCTTCCCGTACTCAATAAGCCGTTTTCTTTGTATCAGATAGAACTTCTTAAAAAGTACGGCATAAAAGAGATAATTCTCTGCATGGCGTATTTACCGTCGGAGTTCAAAAAATATTTCGGTGACGGAAAAAAATTCGGAGTGAAAATATCATATGCGGTTGAAAAGTCGCCGCTTGGTACCGGCGGCGCCATCAAGAATGCCGAAAAATTTGTGAACGATTCCGTTCTTATTTTCAACGGGGATGTGCTAACCGAAATAAATTTAGCAAAACTTATACAATTTCATAGAAACAAAAAAGCAAAAGCAACAATTTCGCTTGTCAGTGTCCCCGACCCTACCAGTTTCGGTCTTGTTGAGACCTCCAAAGACGGTAAAATACTGCAATTTCTTGAGAAACCGTCGCTCAATCAAATCACATGTGATACCATCAATGCCGGAACATATATTTTTGAGCCGGAAATTTTCCGTCAGATGCCGCCCGGTGTTGTTTATTCCGTCGAGCGGGAACTGTTTCCTACGCTGTTGAATAAAAAAATTCCGTTTTACGGTTATGTTTATTCCGCTTACTGGATTGATATAGGAACTACGGAAAAATATCTGCAGGTTCACAATGATTTAATGAATCGGATGAAAAAAAATGTTATCGGCAAAAACTCAAAAATAGCAAAAAGTGTAAGAATTTTCGGACATCTTGTCGTCGGTGCTCAGACACAAATATCAGAAAAAACCACAATCTACGGCAATGTTTGTTTGGGAAATAATGTTAAAATCGGTTCGGGGTGTTTTCTTTCCGATTGTGTAATTCTGGATAAAACAATATTGGAGGAAGGCAGCAAAATCGAGAAATCATTGGTCGGAAAAAATTGTATTATAGAAGAGAATGCTCATCTTAAAGCGGGTTGTGTTATCGGAGATAAGACGGTTGTAAGGAGATATTCAAAACTATGAAAAGTCCAATGTCCAAAGTCCAATGTCCAAAGTCCAATGTCCAAAGTCGATAAAATCTGTGTTAATCTGTGTAATCTGTGGTTATTTTTTTATATGAAAATTGTCAAAAAACCTTGGGGCTGGGAAAAATGGTTCGCCCGTACAAAAAAGTATGTCGGGAAAATTCTTTTTATAAAGAAGGGGCGGCGTTTAAGCAAACAGTATCACAAAATGAAACACGAAACCATTTATACGCTTAAAGGCAAGTATATTATGGAATTGCGAACCGGGAAGAAAATAATGAATGAAAATTCGGTCATCGTTATCCCGCCCAAAAAAATTCACAGGATGTATGCGAAATTTTGCGATGTAACGCTTATTGAGGTTTCAACACCTGAGGTCTGGGATGTTGTCCGTTTGGAAGACGATTATGGCCGTTAACACAAGAACACAAGAACATAAGAACACAAGAACAATTCGTTTTGGAACCGATGGTTGGCGCGGAATCATAGCGAAGGACTTTACATTTAAGAATGTTGGAATTGCCGCTCAGGCGATTGCGGATTACATAAAGTCAGAAAGTAGGAAGTGGGAAGTAGGAAGTAGAAAATCAGAAATACTACACCCTATACCCTACAGCCTGCACCCTGCCGTTATCGTCGGTTACGACAACCGGTTCTTATCGGATAAATTTGCTTTACATGTAGCAAAGGTTATTTCTGCAAACGAAATATCTGCGGTGGTTTCAAGTGTTGCAGCCACTTCTCCGTCTGTCTCGCTATATTGTAAAAAAAATGATTGTCTCGGCGTTATGCTCACCGCAAGCCACAACCCGCCCGTCTGGAACGGCTTAAAAATAAAACTTCAATACGGAGGTTCGGTTTCGGAAAAAATTATCAAAAAAATTTCAGCATATCTGTACAAAAACGAAGTCAAAATTACAAATGATGAAATAAAAACCGCAGACATTATCAGTGATTACAAAAAATATCTTAAATCACTTGTTAAATTAAATACTGCATCGGGATTGAAAATCGTAATAGATTCCATGCACGGAAGTGGCGCTGGTATTTTTGAACAGTTACTCAAAAAAAATGTGGTTGCGATACACAATAACCGCGCCCCTTTGTTTTCTAACATCAATCCCGAACCGATAGAAAAAAATCTCGCGGAACTAAAAAAAGCGGTATTAAAAAATAGGTCAGCCGTAGGTTTCGCTTTTGACGGCGACGCCGACCGGCTTGGTGTTATAGACGACAAAGGCAGGTATCTTTCGCCGCACATTGTCTTTCCTCTAATTTTGCTGTATCTTTTAGAAGGAAGAAAAATGAAAGGAAAAGTTGTTCAGGCGATTTCGCTCGGTTATCTCTCCGAAAGAATCGCAGGGAAATTCAACATTCCTTTTGAAGAGGTTCCCGTCGGGTTCAAATATATTTGTGAAAAAATGCTTACTGAAAATGTGCTGCTTGGCGGTGAAGAATCCGGCGGTTACGGCTGGTGCGGCGGCCTCCCGGAACGGGACGGTATCTTAAATGCCTTGTTAATTTGCGAGATGCTTTCAAAAACAAAGAAAAAACTTTCCGAGTTAGTGGATGACTTGCAAAAAAGATTCGGGAAATCATATTATAAAAGAATTGACATAAAATTGAAACAACCGGTTGATAAAGTTGATTTCACAAATCATGTCAAAAACTTCATCAGCAAAAAAAAAGGTATAAAAGAAGTCAGGACTTATGACGGTATAAAAATAATTTTTGAAAATGATAACTGGCTTCTGCTCCGCCCGTCAGGAACGGAGCCGGTTTTAAGAACATATTCGGAAACGGATTCAATTGCAAAAACAAATAAATTACTTGATTTTGCCGAAAAAATTTGCTTTAATTTAGTAAAATAGAAGGTGGGAAGTGGAAAGTGGTTTTTGATTTTTGCCTTTACTACTTACTACTTACTGTCTCTACAGGGGAGGGAAAATGTTTAGCGGTGATTATGTGTTCACTTCGGAGTCGGTGACGGAAGGGCATCCGGACAAGGTCTGCGACCAGATTTCGGATGCGGTATTGGATGAAGTTTTTAGACAGGACCCGCCGTTGAAAAATAATTTTCGGTGCCGTGTTGCGTGTGAAACATACATCACCGTCGGGCTTTTGATAGTCGGCGGTGAAATTACGACGAAAGCGCATATTGATGTTCAGAATTTGGCAAGGAATGTCATTAAAGGTATCGGCTATACCGACGTTAAATATGGTTTTAACTATCAGACCTGCGGGATACTGAATGCCATCGGCCGTCAATCGCCTGACATTTCCCAGGGTGTCGGTAGAAAAGGAAAGGAAATCGGCGCCGGCGACCAGGGGCTTATGATTGGCTACGCCTGCAACGAGACAAAAGAACTGATGCCGCTTCCGATAACGCTTGCACAGAAACTGACTATGCGGCTTGCCGAAGTAAGGAAAAAAAATATCTTAAAATTCATCGGTCCCGACGGTAAATCACAGGTTACGGTGAGATATGTGGATGGTCGTCCCGTTTCCGTTGAAAAAATAGTTATTTCAACGCAGCACACCGAGGACTCCGTTGATAAAAAAACCGGAAATCTTGCCAACTGGGCAAAAGAAGAAATAATTGATAAGGTTATACTCCCGACGATTCCCAAAAATCTTCTGAAAAAATTCAGTTTCAAAAATGACTGCTACATAAACCCCACAGGCAGATTTGTAATAGGCGGTCCGCAGTCGGATACCGGAATGACCGGCAGAAAAATTATAGTTGATACTTACGGCGGTATGGCGCCTCACGGCGGTGGCGCATTTTCGGGAAAAGACCCGACGAAAGTTGACCGTTCCGCATGCTATATGGCGAGATACATCGCAAAAAATATCGTTGCCGCAGGTCTTGCCGAAAAATGCATGATTCAATTAGCTTATGCAATAGGCGTTGCCGAGCCGGTTTCAATTATGATTGATTCTTTAGGCACTGGTGTGGCTGATGCGAAACTTGAAAAAGCAGTCCGAAAGATATTTCCGCTGACACCGAGGGGAATAATAGAAACGCTTGAACTTCACAGGCCGATTTATCGAAAAACGGCTGCTTACGGACACTTCGGAAGAAATGAATTCAGGTGGGAAAAAACGGACAAAGCGGCGGAATTAAAATCGGCAGTAAAATAAAAAATGAAACCACAGATGAACGCAGATGAACGCAGATAAATTCAAAGAATAAAAATGATTTGAAGTTTTTTAATCTGTGAAAATCTGTGTGTATCTGCGGTTAAAATTAAAAAGAGAGGAGATAAAATGAACTACGATGTAAAAAATCTGAAATTGTCAAAAGTTGGGAAAAACAGGATTGAGTGGGCGGAGAGGGATATGCCGGTTCTTCGTCTTATTAAAGAAAGATTTTCAAAAGAAAAACCGCTTAAAAACATCACCGTTGCCTCCTGCCTTCATGTAACCAGTGAAACGGCAAATTTGATGATAACGATGAAAGCCGGCGGCGCAAAAATTTACCTCTGCGCCTCAAATCCGCTTTCAACTCAGGACGATGTAGCGGCCTCGCTGGTAAATGATTTCGGAATTTCCACCTTTGCAATAAAAGGCGAGGACAACAAAACATATTACAGTCACATTCAGTCGGTTCTTGCCGCAAATCCGCAGATTACTATGGATGACGGCGCCGACCTTGTTTCCACGCTTCACTCGGGAAAATATAATCTCCAAAATATTATCGGCGGGACCGAGGAAACGACAACAGGCGTAATTCGGCTTAAAGCAATGGCAAAAGACGGCGTTCTGAAATATCCTATAATTGCCGTCAACGATGCGCTCACGAAACATCTTTTTGATAACAGGTACGGCACCGGGCAGTCAACTCTTGACGGAATTATCCGTGCGACAAATGTGCTTTTAGCAGGGAGAAATGTGGTTGTTGCCGGCTACGGCTGGTGCGGCCGCGGCGTCGCTATGAGAGCAAAAGGCATGGGTGCGAATGTAATAGTAACCGAAATTGACCACTTGAAAGCAATTGAGGCGTTGATGGACGGTTTTCAAGTAATGCCGATGTCGGATGCCGCCTCCGTCGGCGATATTTTCGTCACTTTGACCGGCGACATAAATGTCGTTGATAAGCATCATTTTCTAAAAATGAAAAGCGGTGCGATTGTATGTAACTCCGGTCATTTTAATGTTGAGATAAATATACCCGCACTGAAAAAAGAGAGCAAGAAAGTTAGAAAAGTGAAGGAGTTTGTTGATGAGTACACTCTCAGAAACGGCAGAAAAATTTATATTCTCGCCGATGGCCGGCTTATCAATCTCGCTTCAGCCGAAGGTCATCCTGCATCAGTTATGGATATGTCATTCGCCAACCAGTCGCTTTCAGCGGAATATCTGATTAAACATCCCGCTTCCAAACTTAAAAATCAGGTATATTCAGTTCCGAAAGATATTGACGAAAAAATTGCCGAGTTGAAACTTGCATCGCTGGGAGTGAAAATAGATAAACTAACTCCCGAGCAAAAAAAATATCTTGCCAGTTGGCAGGAAGGCACTTAAAAAACGATTAAAAAATTGAGAAAGATTGAAAGATTGAAAAGATTTTAATTTTCTTAATTTTCATAATCTTTTTAATTAATTTTATTTGTGTCAAAAAACACCTTGACAAATTTTTTGTTTTGCGTTATACTTTCAGAAGAAATAAAACTTTGCGTTAACCGGAGAATTTTATGAAAAATATTTTAGTTTCTATTTTAGCCGTTACCACTTCCTACTTCCTACTTTCTACTTCCTGCTTTTCCGATTCCTTCAAAATCCTCGGCACTCGTCCTCTGTCTATGGGCGGGGCTTATGTTGCAATCGGCGAAGATGCCCTTACGCAGTACTGGAATCCGGCCGGATTGGGTATCGGCCGAGATGTGGATATTCAGATT
Source organism: Elusimicrobia bacterium UBA4817 (assembly GCA_002402375.1). GTDB lineage: Bacteria > Elusimicrobiota > UBA8919 > UBA8919 > UBA8919 > UBA8919. The sequence goes on from DHFT01000022.1 coordinate 10,564, forward strand.
CCTGTAAGTGTTAAATTAGAAGCGACCGGCGATATTCTCGGTTCGGCCGACCGTCTTTCCGATATAGCCGACCAGTTTGATAAAATTTCGCAGGCACAGAAAACCGGTAAAGCAATCTCGCTTGACCAGTTGTCCGCATTTGCAAACGGGATTAAAGAGCTTGACAATCTCAATGACCCGTCAAAAGGGGTTTTGGTTGATGTTGCCGCCGGTGCGAATGTTCGTGTCAGTCATTTTGCCTTTGCGATAAACAATTTTACGTCTTTCGGCACAGACCCGTCAATTGATATTAAAAATCTGGGACTTGGCGCAGGTTCATTTTCGTCAACCCTTTCGCCAAAAATTAAAAAAGCTGCCCTGCCTACCGAATCCTTTGAGGGTGTGGATTTGGGAGATATAATAAACGATTTTAATGCGGATTACAAAGCCAGTACGGGTCAGGACATTTTTGCCACGCCTTCCGACCCTGCGATTGCCTCGTCAGCCGATACTTTAAGTGCCGGAATTTTAGGCGATATAAATACCACTCTTAAAGACCTCGGTATAGATACCACAATTGACCCTGCTATAAATCTTGGCGGGATTTCTATTGAACAGGCATTGGCAAACGCTATTGTGAATGCTGCATCCGACCCGACTATAGCGGCTGAACTCGGTACGGAGGTATTAACGCCGGCGCAGATTGCCGATTATACGAAGCAGATAAATGATGCATGGCCTCTTGTGAAATCAATAATTGAAAGTAATCTCGGCGTTAATTCTTCATATGCGAAAAACACATCAAATTTAACCGTTCGCGGCGCGTCCGTTTTTGAAGCATCGCTGGGTTATGGCCGCCCATGTCCTTATGTCCAGTCAACAGCCGTTCTGGGCGGTATATTGAAAGGGCTTTATGTCGGCGGAAACTTAAAGTATATGAAGGGATATGTCGGCTATGCAAAGGCGCAGGTGCTTTCTGATGATGAAGTGGACCCTTTTGACGATTTAACCGATAATCAGGAAATATCAAATCGCCTCGGTTTGGATTTAGGGCTTCTTCTTAAAAAAGAGCGGCTTTTGATTTTCAGAAAAGCGCAATTCGGACTTTTGATGAGAAATATAAATTCGCCGTCATTTGACCAGCCGGCTGAAGCAGTTGCGGACGGGGAAGGTTCAAAATATAGTGTTAAACCGCAAATTAGAGGCGGCGTGGCGGTGTGGCCTTTTAACTGGTGGACGATTTCATCCGATTTGGATTTGACCAAAAACTCTACCCCGCTTCCCGGTTACGATTCCCGTCTTTGGGGTCTCGGCAACGAGTTCAATCTTGTCAACAGTGAATGGTTCAATCTCGCCTTGCGTTTCGGTTTGATGAAAAATTTGGCAGAATCATCCTCTAAACTCGCCTACACCGGCGGTTTCGGTTTGACACTCGCCCATTTTGCCATTGATTTCGGCGGTGCGATGTCAACGGATAGCGTAGAAATTGAAGATGGAACGGAGGTTCCCGCTGCCGGCGCTGCCACTGTAACGATTTCATTTGATTTTTGATAGAAAAAACGATTACATAGATTAAAAAGCAGATTACACAGATACTTCAACTTGTCTTTATCGTTCACATCTGTTTTTCATCGCTGTAATCATAATCGTTGAGAATTTTTCAACGATTATAATGTTAGTAAGTTATCCACAACTGTGAATAACTTATTTTTTAGAGTATTCATAACTTTTTTATGAAAAAAATAATTATCTCCGTCCCCATTATTTTATTGTTTTTAACTACTTCCTACTTCCTACTTCCTACTTCCTGCCTTTATGCTGTTCCCCACATCAACGGTCGTGACCCGGGTCCAAAAGAATATGTCAGAAAAATTCCGGATATAAGAGCGCTTCAAAAAGCAGGTTATTCTCCGAAGGTGATTGCAAAAACGGTCGGGACAACAGGAACAAGAAAAATCGCCGTGATTTTAGTCAATTTTGCGGATGCAGGGACAGGCACATCCGGAAGTCCGACGATGTCCTCAACGGATATTACCGGATTTAATACTACTTTTGATTATTTTAAAAATTTTTACAAAGAGGCGTCTTACGGACAACTCAATTTAGAGATTACATTTTTTCATTCCACCGGTTCTGCAACTTCTCTGTCAGGTGCTGAAACGCCTTTTACTCTGGCAACCCCGATGTCAACTTACGGTGCCGATACGGATGCTTCACTTTCTCAACTTGTGATGGACTCCTTGAATGCCTGCGTTAATGTGTCGTCGGCAAATTACGCCGGTGTGATGGTAGCACACGCCGGATACGGGAATGAATCAACGAATAACTCAGGCGATATTTGGGCTGCTTATGTTGGTCCCTTTACGGCGACTTACGGATTTACCGAGGGAACGAATGTCGCTGCAAAAGAGGATGGGGCGTCTAACATAGGCGTTGCCTGTCATGAGTTCGGTCATCATCTCGGACTCTGGGATTTGTATCAAACAATCGGCGATGGTTCAACACAGGTCGGCTCGTGGTCTTTGATGGACTACGGCGTCTGGCTTGGAAGTCCTGCCGGCTCAAAACCCTCGCATCCTTCCGGCTGGGAAAAAGAAAAATTGGGCTGGCTTAATTACACCGAAATTTCATCGGGAACCCACGAGATAACATCTTATTCTTTTGAAACATCCCCGGCTTCCGTCTATAAATTAAAAGCGCCGGATACCGAAACTGAGTATTTTGTCGTATATCACACATCAAAAACGGCTTATTCACCGTCAACGCCGGGAAATGGCGGACTTCTGATATGGCATATTGACGAGGGAATAATTGACGGCACAACTTTTTTGGAAAGAAAAGCAAATAATTCATTAAATAATTATTCACACAGAACCGCCGATGTTGAGGAGGCGGATTATACCGACCCGTCGGTAACTTGGGGTGACAGCGGCGATTTGTGGCCTGGAACAAGACAGAACTTTACACCGAGTTATTCAAACAAATACGATGGTCAGCCGAGTAGGGTAAATGTTCAGAAGATTTTAAATTATGTCCAACTTTCGTCGTTTACCGTCTCATATAAGCCATTTATAGGCGGATATGCAAGGGACGCAGCGGGCAAAGGTATCGCAGAAACGGTACTTCATTTGTCGGCAAACAGTATTTCGTCTGAGACGATTACCGATTCTAACGGTTATTATTCATTTACCGATTTGAGCGACGGAGCATACACCGTCACACCTTCAAAAACCGGTTATAATTTTTTACCGACAAATAAAGCGGTAATTATTTCCGGTTATTATTCAAACAACAATAATTTTACCGGCCTTGTCGCCGCAACTTATTCCGATTTGACGAATAAACCGAACAACATAAAACCGGTCAACAATCTTTTTGTGCCCGGTTCCGAAAAAACGACTGTCTATTATAAAACGGCGAAAGGCGGAAAGGTTACGATTAAACTTTACACGCTTGACGGACGGTTTATAAAAACGCTTTTGGATGAGAATGTAGCGGCTGGAGCCGGCTTGGTTGAATGGGATGGTCAGAACTCCAATAATTCCGTTGTAGCGTCAGGGATTTACCTCGTTCAGATAACAGCCCCTGATTACAGGGAAATAAAAAAAATATGCGTTATAAGATGAAAAATGTCCAATGTCCAATGTCCAATGTCCAATGTCTTTTGACTTCGGACGGAGTTTATCCCCGAAGAATTTCGGGGAGACTTCGGACTTTTATTGTTATTTTATTATTGACTTCGGACTTCGGACTTCGGACTTCGGACTGCCTTTATGCTTCCGGCACCGGCACAACCGCGGGGATTACAATGCTGTCTGCCGTCGGTGTCAGACAGATGGGAATGGGGAACAGCGGTTCTGCCGTTGATGGCGATATTTATTCAATGTTTTACAATCCCGCGCTGCTTGCCGATCTTGAAAAAAAGCAACTCTCAACATTTTTTACAACCGGTTTAGCAGATGATTACAAGGCGTCGGTTGTATACGGGTTACCGATTCCATCTTCCAAAAAAGGCGGCATGGCTTTCGGTGTTTTTCATCTAAACGGCGGAGAAATGGAAATAAATTATGTGGACGGCACATCAAAAAACGTTACAGCGCAAAGCGATTTTTTAGCGATGTTGGGATGGGGCGGGTATTGGTCAAAAAATGCGTCCGTCGGCTACAATCTAAAATATCTTTCAACAAAGTTAGTTGAGGATTATCCAGCATCAGCAATCGCTTTTGATATGGGGTTGCAGATTAAATCAAAAAATGACAGGTTCAGATTCGGCATTTCCGGACAGAATTACGGAACATCGCTTAAATACAGAAGCCAATCGGAGTCGCTTCCGTTTCTAATAAGAAGCGGTTTTTCTTACCAGCTACCTTTCAGCAAACATTACTCGCTACTTGCTATAATAGACGGATTTTATATTATTAAGGAAGAGAATCTTTTTAGTTCGGCGGGTTTGGAATATTCAATTTCAGAAAAATATTTTTTGCGCGGCGGAGTTAAAATAATGCCCGACAGAAATGAATTTACTCTCGGTGCGGGATTCAAGTTTTATGACAGATATTCACTTGATTGGGCGACGGAACTTTCCGTCTTAAACAATCCGCACAATGTAGCGTTTTCGGTAAGATTCTAATTTTTTTGCCACGGAAAGTCACAGAATTTCACTGAATTTTTCTGTGTTGTTTCTGTGTCATTCAGTGGCTTATTTCTTTTACATTTCAGGTTGACTTTTCTGTTCTATAAATTAAAATTGCCGCTACGATTAAGAAAATCAAATTAGGCATCCATGCGGCAAAGAGCGGCTTTATCGTCTTATTCATTCCCATCGCCAGAAAAAGAGAAACCACTCCCCAGTACAAAAATCCCGTAAAAATTGAAACCGCGAAGGAAAAAATTTTCGCCGTCTTCGCCGTTTTTATCGCAAAAGGAATTCCCAGAAGAATCATTATTAAGATAGCGACCGGTTTTGCCAGTTTTGAATATTTTTGAATCTGCTCCTGATGTGAAGGAATTCCGGATTTTTTCAGTCGTAATATCAAGTCAGATATTTCGTTGTAAGACATCTCGTCGGGATTTTTCCTGATATTTATGAACTCTGAAGGTTTTTTGGCAAATTGAATGGTTTTGAGCGGGAATTTTTTTACGATGAAATTGCCGTTATCAAAACGACTCTCTGTTGCGTCAGTAAGTTCTAATTCGCCATTTTTCCAAATTGCTTCTTTTGCCGTAATTTTTTCGTTAAAGTTCATCTGATTATCCAGACCCAGAAGAATCAGTCCCGTAATTTTTTCGTTGTTTCCGTCAATAATTTTTGCCGAAAAGATTTTATCGTTTTCAATCTGAACGACATTAAAGCCCTCGTTCGGCTGGTATGCCTGTTTTTTTATTTTGTATTTCCATATTTTTGTGTATTTTTTATTTGACTGGATAAGCACGGTGTTATCAAAAAACATAAAAAAAACGGATAGAATTATGCCCGCGGAAATCAGCGGTGCGGCGATGCGTAAAATGCTAAAACCGGAGGTTCTCAGTGCAGTAATTTCATTATTCCTTGCCATATCTCCCATTGAAAAGAGCGCCGCAAGAAGTCCGGCAACCGGAAATACCAGAGATAGCCAAGCAGGATACGAATAACCGAGCGAAAGCAGAAAAAGAGATATGGGTGCGCCAAGTTTGAAGACAATATTTAGTCGGTCAAAAATATATGTTATGCAAATAATCAAAGAGAAAACCGCCACTGCAAAAAAAAGTGATTTTAAGAACGAAACCGTAACATATCTGTCAATGATTTTCATTTTTTCACCTTTTAATCGCGAGTGAGGGAGAAATTTTCCAAGACCCTTGAGGAGCGACTACGCTTTCAAGAGCGACGAACAGAGCGAAGCCGACAGGGTGGTCGGCTGAGCGTGTCTGGAAAATTTGCTCCCGAGCGAGTTTCATTTTTTTGCCATCCGGAAAATTAAAACTATTCCAGCGATGCCGACCGTAAAATTAGGAATCCATACCGCGACCAGCGGATTTAAAAAATTTCTTTCACCCGCCGTAGTTCCCGCCGCCAGAAGAATGTAATAGACAAAAATCATTCCGAGCATTATTGCGATTCCGTAACTTTTCGCCCGTGTTTTGGCAAGCATAGAAACCGGCGCCGCCACAAATATAAACAGAAAGCCCGCCCATCCGAGTGCATAACGCAAATAATATTCCGTCCAATAAAAATTTTTTATATTTTCCGGAATTGTTTTAATTTTCTCAAGTAGAACTTTTGACGGAAGTTGTCGGGCGCTGCCCTCGGTTCTGCTTAAAAACTCCGTGCTTTCGTTAAGTTGTAAAATCATTTCGTTGTTTGAAAAACTGCACAGGTTAAAATCGCCCGGCTTTTTATAATTCTCCTGAAAAATTTTTCCGTTGTTAAGCCGGAACAAAATTCCCTTGCCTTCGGCGATTGCCATCTCCGCCGTTTCCGCTGTTGTTATTGTCGGAGTGTTTTCCTCCCATTTATAAATCAGAATTCCCTTTAAGATATTGTCGTCGGTAATTTTTCTGATATAAACATCGTAATTCTGCATCTGGACGAAATTTTTTTCCGAGAACTGCAACACCGGATTTTTGTAGAGTATCTGGTAGTAGAGCATTTTGAATTTGTAGTTTGAGACGGGTGCGACGGTTGAGTTAAAATAAACCATAATACAAGAGATTAAAAAGCCGCTCAGCAATACCGGTTTCATAATTTTCACGGTTGATATTCCTGCGGTGCGGATAGCGGTTATTTCATTGTCCTCGTTCATTCTGGAAAAAAGAAGCACCGTTCCCGAAAGGATTGACATCGGCACGGTGAACATAAACAGCGAAGGAAGAATGTATAGAAAAAGTTTGGCGGTATTGAATAATCCCGCGCCTTTGTTTAATAGTAAGTCAGCAAGGTCAAAAAGTTGGTCCATCAACAAAATAAAAGTTAAAACCAAAAGCGAAGTGAGAAATTTCGGGAAGAATTCTTTAGCGATATACTGGTTGAGTATTTTCATAGAAAAACCACTGAACTGACTCGGAACTGTTCTGTGTCTGTTCTGCGGTATTATACAAAAAGTACTTGACAAAATCAACTTTTTTCATTATAAATTATAGCGAAGAAAGATTACAGCGATGAAAGACACGATAGCAGCGATATTTTTGATTTATCGCCGTCATCGGTTTGTTATCGTTGTAATCGGTTGTTAAACGATAATAGCAAAGTTCTGAAAAATCAGGACGGCGCAAAGCCAATATGCCGCCATCGGCGGCATGCCGGGTTACCGAAATTAGAATTAAAGAATGATGCGGGCAGATAAAAGCAGTTATCCGCCTGAATTGTTGTTAATCCGAATTTTGGTATTTCCGGAAATTCGGATTTTTTATTTGTTTATTTGGTCCGAATTTGGTAAAATAATGAAATAATGGGGACGGAGGTAATTAAAAGGGCAAAAGCATGTTTTTAGACGGTGACAATATTCCGGATTGAATAATAGTGTCCGTCCCAATTACCCCGCAGGTGGGTATTGAGTGGGGCGGTTCGCAATAATAAAAAATAAGCGAGGTGTGAGATGAGAAAAACAATTTTAGCGATGGCAGGGCTTTTGGTTTTTGGCTGGGCAGTGTCGCAGGGGCAAACGTCAACGGAAACGGCGACACAAATGCAACAGGGAACAACCGAGCAGGTGCAGTTGGAAGAATATGTGCCGAGAGTAATCATTGAGGGCAAGTGGGGAACGGGTCCGGGGGAGTTTGGAGTCGCTGAAGGATATCAGATTCTTCCTAAAAAAATAACAGTGGATAATAAAGAAAATATATTTATATTAGATACAGCAAATAGTCGCATTCAAAAATTTGATAAAAATGGAAAACATTTATTTAGCATTCCTATAAAAAGTTTTCAGAAGAATTGGTATTATGATAAAAATGGACCTATAGCAGGGTCTATAGAAAAGTATTCTACCGATGTTTGGACTGATGACGAAAACCAACTTTATGTTTTGAATATTCCAAAAGATGATAAAAGAGATATTGAAATATATGAAAACGGGAAAACCTTTAAAACACGGATGACTATCAATAAAAAAGAAGTTGAATCTTATAAGAAAGTCAAAAAAAATAATATAATGGGGTTCTTAAAATCTGACCTTATAGAAAAAAATAAACAAATCATCTTTTTAATAGATAAAAATAAAGTTGAAAAAGAATTAGTTATTACTACTGAAAAAAATCTAGATTCTGTTAAATATTTAGGTACAGATATTTGGAATAATATTTATGTGAGATGTAATACGTGGGGAGGACAGTATATCTATAAATATTCTTTTTCACTTAAACTTATAGCAAAAATAAAAAGCTATGAAGGGACAAAAGATACATTTTTTGAGAGTGATATGGAAATAGATAGTAAGGGCAATATTTATCAATTAGTTACTGAATATCCAACTGTGAGAGTAATAAAATGGGAAAAGAAAAAATAAAAACACTGGTTTTATTTTTATTAGGTTACCTTTTATTTGGGATTACTGATAGTTATGGATTAACTCGTAATCAAATAATAGGGAATGCCGTTCCTTTTACAATTGTGTGGTAATGTGGTAATGGGGACTGGTAATGGGGACGGAGGTAATTAATAATTAAAAAATAAAAAAACTTAACCGAATAATGTTATAAAAGGAGGACATTACACTATGCCGAGAGTAAAACGGTTCACAATTGAAGATGGCAATTATCATATTTTAAGCAGAGGTCATAACAGACAAAGAATCTTTCACAACGACGCTGATTTTGAAAAATATCTGGAGTTGCTGAAAATCAATAAACAAAAATGCGGTGTAAAAATTCATCATTATTCCCTTATGAGCAATCATATTCACATAATACTCAATTCGCCGACGGGTAAGGCGTTAACAAAAATGATGCGTGGCGTGAATCAAAATTATGCCCAGTATTATCGCAAAAAATATGGCGGCTGCGGTTACATCTGGCAGGATAGATTTAAGAGTTTTCTGATAGAGAATGGACGCTATTTGCTCATTTCGGGTAGGTATGTTGAAATAAATTCCGTGATTGCGGGTTTAACGAAATTACCGGAAAGTTATTCTTGGAGCAGTTATCGCGTTTATGCTTTTGGCGAGAAAAATGATATAATTGAACCGAATCCTGAATATCTGGGTTTGGCTGAGAATATTAAAACCCGTCAAAAATTATACAGGGAATTTGTTATGGACGGGATTAAAGAAAAAGAGATGCGCTCCGAAGAACGATTTTTCAGACAGGGTGTTTTTGGTTCAAAAGAGTTCACGGAACAACTAATACATAAGGGTTTGAGTCAAAAATGGTCTCATAGCGGTCATCCTTGGAAAAAAAATACGAAAAAATGAGAAAATTCATTTTAATTACCTCCGTCCCCATTATTTTTTTAATTACCTCCGTCCCCATTATTTTGGGAGAGGAGTTTGATATTAACGAGTGGAGTCAGATAAGACAGCAGAAGGAAAAAAAGGTCTTCAAAGAGGAAAAGATAGAAACCGCAAAGCCCGATACATTTCAAATAAGCACATCCGCCGTCGTGTCGGAGCCCACCGTTCCCCCGCTCCTTTCCGAGGGGATAGAACTTCCTTACGAATCAAAACTCGCCATTTCCGGAAGAAAGTTTATCGGGATGAAATGGACGACTTCCAAATATCTTCATAAACGGGAAGACGAGAAAACGCAGCCGACTGCGAGCGGGTTTGAATTGTCCCAGCAATTGCAGGTGCGTGTTAAAGGAACGGTAAAAAGGAAAATTACCGTCAATGTTGATTACGACGATACCGTTGAAAATAAAAAGGACATTTCAATTATGTATAAAGGCGACCCTGATGAACTGGTTCAGGAGGCGGCGTTCGGCGACATCACGCTTTCGCTTCCGGGAACGGAGTTTGTTTCTTACAACAAGCAGGCGTTCGGCGTGATGGCAAAACTGAAGCATAAGAGTGCGAATTTTTATGGTGTTTTTTCGCGAACCAAAGGGACTACCGAGACAAAGCGGTTCCGCGGTTCAACCACTTTTGAAAAAAAAGACATCAGCGATACAAGTTATTTGAGACGGAAATATTATAAACTCGCACTTGACCCGTCCCATCTTCCCATAAAACCCGGCAGCGAAAAAATATATGTTGACGATAAAAATGGCGACAACAATAAAATTCTTACATCCACAATCACCGTATCAAAATACGGTGCAGGCAGTTCAACTTTTTCCGCGACCTGCGATCTTTTATATCCCGGAAGCGATTACACCATTGATTACGAGCGGGGCGTGCTCGTTTTCAGAAAATCAATCGGGCAGAATTATGTTATAGCGGTTGATTATGAGAAAAAAGACGGAACAAGAGTAATAGATGATAGTCCTGCGGCCTCATTCAAACTGCTCAAAGACGAGACGGAAACGCTCGGCTATGAGCTTAAAAATTATTATTCAATAGGAAGAACAAAAATTATTCGTGATGATAACAGAGGCAATTTTATATTCAGAGTTCGGGATTTAAACTTAACCGATGTGCTAAAAATAGGCACAACGGATGTCGCATATCCGCAATTTGTTGAGGTGGATTTTGAAGCCGGAATTTTTAGATTTACCGACGGAGCGGGCAACGACAGAGAGCCGTTTCCCGTCAATACATATACGCCCGGCTCGCCAAAAAATTACATAATTTATCTTGAATATAAATACAGAGCGAAAAATTATCTTGTAAGAGCCAATATAGTCCCGCAGTCAGAAAAAATCATTATGGACGGTCAAACGCTGCTCAGGGATATTGACTACTTTATGGATTACGATTCCGGATTTATCACATTTTTGAACGAGGAAAAAATAACAGACACTACCGTTATAGATATAACTTACGAATGGGCGCCGTTCGGAGGGCAGATGGACCAGACGGTCGTCGGCACCCGTCTTGAATATGCCCCGTATAGTAACTTTTCTTTCGGTTCAACCTTTTTATATAATTTTCCGGCGAAGCCCCAAACATCCCCGGATGTCCGTTCAACTCCCGAGAGCATTTCCGTCTATGAATTTGATACGAAGGTTTCATTCAGCGATTTGCCGCTTCATCCGTCATTTTCCGGCGAATATGCCTCCAGCGTCCGGAATCCCAACATTTTCGGAAACGCTTTAATTGAAAATATGGAAGGCATTAAACAGGCGGATACGATGTCTTCCGACGACGATTCCTGGAAATACTCCGCAAATATATCCGCGGATGTAACTGCAACCGGCTCAATTTACTGGACAAATGTGGATGTCACCGCCGGCGAGATTAATCCGTCGGTGCCAGAAGACGAAAGGGATACCAAACAACAGGTTCTGAATGTTTCATATAAACTCAATCCGAACAAAGAGGCGTCAATTATTTATTCTATTTCCCGTCTCGGCGTTGACTACACAAAAAAACTTTTTCTGGATTTCTGGATGAACGGAGATAATTCCGGCGACGAGATTACATTTTCAATCGGTTCGTTAAACGAGGATTCCGACGGCGACCAAGTGATGGATACGGAGGATAAAAACTCCGACGGGATATTAAATCCGGGCGAGGATACGGGAATTGCGTTCAATCATCCCGACGGCAGCGTAACAACAATAGGTGCGGATAACGGAAAAATTGACACCGAGGATTTGGACGGCGACGGCGTTTTGAGGCGTAACGATAACATTCTCGGCAGTTTCAATACGGCGACTTTCACAAATACCGACGGGACGGTTGGCTTTAAGGACGATGGCGGGACAAATCATACAAGTATAGATTTTAGCGGCTGGAAACATTTTATCGTTCCTTTGGGAGATGTAACGACATGGGAAACTGCGAAACAGATACGCCTTACGGTGAAGTCGCCGCTTGGAAATTCCGCATATCGCACCGTGCAATTATCGGATGTTTCAATAGTAGGAAACAAATGGGAAAAGCCGACCGTTTTTGGAACCGGCGAAATGGTTGTCTCCGCCATAAACAACATTGATAACACCGGCTATACGCCGCTTTACAGTTATTTTCCGTCTATCTACAAAGACCTTTACAATCTTGCAAGCACCGACCTATCCGGTAAAAAGGAACAGGCACTTCAATTAAAATATACCCTTGAAAGCGGTTCTACCGCGACCACAAAATCCGTTTTTTCCCGTGCGGCGGATTATTCAAAACACAAGGAACTGACATATTATTTGTGGGGTGGTAAAGGACCCGATGAATACATAGCAAAAGGTTCAACATTTACAATTCAGTTTGGTGCAGAATCGGCTTATTTTGAACATACTATATTTGTAGACCCTAAGTGGGTCGGATGGAAAAAATTAACACTGAAATTTGTTGACCTGAATGGTGATTCAAAACCGGACACTGTCACCGCCGCCGAAGGAACGATGAACATCGTCGGCAATCCAACGCTTACAAATATTTCTCAGATAAAAGTACTGCTCAAAAACGAAACCGGCTCAAAAATTGACAACGGTGAAATATGGCTTGACGAAATTTATCTTGATGAGCCGTGGAAAATTACCGGCTATGCCAACAGATATAACGCCGATTTTTCAGTTACAAATTGGGCATCCTTCGGCGGAAAATTTAAGTTTGTCAACCGTGATTTTCAAACGCTGACGACCCAGATTTCAAATCAGGATTCCGAGGAAATATCCGGTTATTTCAATATGCCGCAGTTGTGGCTGTTGAAGCCGGAATTTTTAAGATGGCTCGCTGTGCCAGTAAATACATCCGTTTCAAGAACCGTTACCGTAACACCGTCTGCAATTCAGACCGGCGACCCGAACCTTGTTTCAATTTTGGATGAAGGAAAGGTTACTACAATTTCCGGAAATAGTTCAACCTCCATAACGATACAAAAATTTCCCCGTCTCGGTGCATCGTATTCGCGAGCAATTACCGAGTCAAATCTTTTAATTCAACGGGATGAAACGAATACTGCAAACGGCACTTTTGATTATACAAATCCGCTTAAACTTTATGTAACACCCAACGACCTTTCGGCGTCTTATTCACGTTCGGATGCGTTCAGAGGTAAGCCGCTTGAAAAATCTGCTGATTTCCCCGACCTGTTTCATTTCACGACCAATTGGTATCTTCAGACATATACGCAGGATTATTCCGGCAAGACATCTTGGACACCGCTCGGCTGGTTTGACGATTGGTTCGGAGTAAAACCTTTTTCAAATCTGTCGCTGACGCCATCATATAAGTTTTCCGTCACCCGTGAGAAAAAGCGGCTTATTGACGAAATAGAGACGGACTATCCGAAAAATGATTCGCAAACCGCATCGCTTTCAACATCTTTCCGAGTATTTTCCTGGTTACAGCCGTCGGCATCCTATAATTCCGGAATAACCCAGACATATAATTTGACCATATCTACCGTCCCGCTTAAAACCAGTGCCACCGGTGAGATAGAAGCAAAAACCAAAACGGTTGTCAGGACATCCGGCGGAAATGTTTCCGTTTCGCTGACGCCGCGAGATATAGTCAATTTTGCTCCGCTCAATTCGCTGTCGTTAAATTCTTCTTATGAACTCGCCGACGGAGACAATTACAAAGATGTTGATAAAGAGGAATATGTCTACAACAAATTGTTCGTAAGAGAAAAATTGAATGAGAGAAGTTTGTCGGTCAGAAACATAATTACCGGGAAAAGGGAATCGCTTACATTGTCGGACACCGTCCGCGGAAATGCCAGATATTCGCCGTTTGAATTTTTAGATTTCAGGGGCCGCCTGTCGCCGATAAAAGCCATCACGACAACTTCCGCATATTCAAAAACGGATAGAAAAAGCGAGACCACCGGCACGCAGAGTCAGACGATAACTCTGAATTGGCCGGATGTAACGGCGTCCGTTCCCGACACCGAAAAATTTTTCTTTATTGAAAAGTATGTTTCGGATACGCAGGTCAATTTGAGATATACAAAGAGAACCACTGACGATTATGCCTTTGACGAAAAAACAACATTCGCAAGGAGTATTTCCAATTCCTACGATTACAGATTCAATTTCATAAAAAAGTTTGATTGTTTTACTTCTTACAGCGTTTCCACCAATTTAGGCGAAGATGTCAAGCAGAAAAAAATCACCGCCGACGGCAAATCGCAGTCGGCCGCATTTCAGTTCGGTTATAGATGGAACGATTGGCGGTTCACTCCGAGATACGACTGGAGCAAGGCGACAGAAGTGGACGGGACTCCGAAAACCACCAGGGATTCGGAAAGCCAGACGGTAACACTCGGCGTAAATTATGATGTTTCTAAACCGATAACATGGAAAATTCCGTTTTCATCAAAAATACTTGACCTCAAGAATCGGTTTACGATGACGAGCAATCTTAAATACGCAAAAAATACCGACAAAATAGTTGAAAGCAATAATACCGATACTTATTCAATGTCTTTAAGCGGCGATTATACGATTTCCGACAATTTGCGGGTCAATTTGGGTTCCTCCGGCAGTTATTTTAAGAACAGAAAAAGAAAGCAGGATGATTATTATTCAATGGAAATTTCCTCGTCGCTGACCATTACATTCTGATTTTTTTGCTTGACTTTTGTTCTCAATCTTTGTAATATAAAATACATCAACCGTGTTGATGCACACTGCAAAAGATAGTAGAAAGTAGAAAGGGTTTTAACCCTGCGAAAGGTAACTTTTGGTTGGAAAATTTTTAATGGAGGTATTTTTATGCGTGTAGGTATTAACGGTTTTGGCAGGATCGGGCGGCTGGTGGCAAGGGCGATACTGGAGAAAAACAGCAAGAATATAGAACTGGTTGCTGTGAACGATTTGTTTGATGCAAAGACGAATGCGCATCTTCTGAAATATGATTCTGTTCACGGTCAGTTCCCGGGAGATGTAAAAGCGACCGGCGAGGATGAAATTTCCGTCAACGGTAAAAAAATCAAAGTTCTTAAAAAGAAAGACCCGTCGGAACTTCCATGGAAAGAATTTGGGGTTGAGATAGTTGTTGAGTCAACCGGACTTTTCACAGTGAAAAAAGACGGTGTTAACAAAAAAGGCAAAGAGGTAAAAGGTGCGGAAAATCACATCACCAAAGGCGGTGCGAAAAAAGTAATCATTTCCGCTCCGGCGGAGGGCGAGGACATAACTATCGTGCTCGGCGTCAACGAGGATAAATACGACCCCAAAAATCACAATGTTGTTTCAAATGCGTCCTGCACTACTAATTGTCTCGCTCCTGTGTCAAAGGTATTAAACGACGTGTGGGGAATAGAAAAAGGTCTTATGAATACAATCCACGCTTACACTAACGACCAGAGAATACAGGATACGGCGCATTCGGACCTGCGCCGCGCCCGCGCCGCAGCCGTTTCAATGATACCTACTTCAACCGGCGCCGCAAAAGCAATCGGGCTTGTGATTCCGGAGTTAAAAGGCAAACTTGACGGTTTTTCAATCCGTGTTCCTTCGCCGAACGTTTCCGTCGTGGATTTAACCGCGCTGTTAAAGAAAAAAGCAACCGCTGAAGAAATAAATGCGGAAATTAAAAAAGCGGCAGAGGGAAAAATGAAAGGAATTCTCGGATACACTGATGAGCCGCTTGTTTCAATTGACTTCAACCACAACCCGCTGTCGTCAATATTTGACTCAAAAATAACCAAAGTTATAGACGGCAATTTTGTGAAGGTTCTTGCGTGGTACGACAACGAGTGGGGATATTCAAACAGGGTTGTAGACCTTATTGAGTTTATGATTGACAAAGGAATATAATTTTCACGGAGGGAAAATGGGACGAAAAGATAGGGTAAAAGAAACCGCTGTTTTGTATAAAGTAAAAAAACCATCTAAAAAATTTTCGGTTGTAATTGAAAAAGATACATCCGGATATTTTGCTTTTTGCCCGGAATTACAGGGATGTTATACACAAGGCGAAACATATGAAGAAGCGATGAGCAATATAAAGGATGCTATTGAATTACATATAGAAGACCGTCTTAAAAACAACGAAGAAATTCTGCTTACAAAAGAAATTAGTTTGACAACCGTTGAGATATGAAATTACCGAGAATTACAGCAAAAGAAACATTAAAAATTGTGGAAAAACTCGGGTTTATTCTTGTTCGTCAAAGCGGTAGTCATAAAATATACAGAAATTCCGAAGGCAAACGTCTCACAATTCCGTTTCATTCCGGGAAAATTATACATCCAAAAGTTTTAAAAAGTATTATTACGGATTGTAATTTAACCGTTGAAGAATTTTTGAAATATCTATAATTTTGGGAGGTATCAAAAATGTCTAAACTTACTATTCGTGATGTTGATTTGAATGGAAAGAAAGTCCTTGTGCGGGTTGACTACAATGTTCCGCTTGATAAATCGCAGAACATCACCGACGACACACGGATTAAAGAGTCGTTGCCAACGATTAAATATCTTTTGGAAAAAAATTGCAGAATTATTTTATGCTCGCATCTGGGCAGACCGAAAGGAAAAGTTGCACCGGAGTTTTCGCTGAAACCGGTCGCAAAGCGGTTGTCGGAACTTTTGGAGCAGGAAATAAAATTTGCGCCGGATTGTATCGGCGACGAAGTAAAAAAACTTGCCGGTGGCTTAAAGCCGAAGGAAATTTTGCTTCTTGAAAATCTGCGGTTTCACTCGGAAGAAGAAAAAAATGATGAAGGTTTTGCAAAACAACTTTCTGAACTTGGTGAATTTTTCGTTCAAGATGCTTTCGGAACGGTTCACAGGGCGCATGCGTCAACGGCAGGCGTGAATAAATTTTTACCGTCCGCAGCCGGATTTTTACTTGAAAAAGAGATAAAATATTTAGGCGATGCGCTTGAAAACCCGGCCCGCCCGTTTGTCGCAATTCTCGGCGGTGCAAAAGTGTCCGACAAAATCGGCGTCATAGAAAACCTGTCAAAAAAAGTTGATGCGATTTTGATCGGCGGTGCAATGGCATATACATTTCTCAAATCGCAGGGAATCGCCGTCGGAAAATCACTGGTGGAAGAGGACAAATTGGAACTGGCGAAGGACCTGATGAAAAAAGCAGGAAAAATACAGTTTCTTCTTCCGATTGACCATATAATAGCGGATAAAGTGGATGTGGACGCGAACATTGAGGAAACAAAAGGCATAGAAATAAAAGACGGCTGGCTGGGAGTTGACATCGGCACAACCACCATAACGAAATACAACAGCGTTGTGAAATCCGCGAAAACGATTGTTCTTAACGGGCCAATGGGTGTTTTTGAAATAGATAAATTTGCCGGCGGAACTAATGCGGTTGTCAAAGCGATTGCAGATGCAACTTCAAAAGGCGCGGTTTCTATTATCGGCGGCGGCGACAGCGTTTCCGCAGTAAGAAAAGCCGGCGTTTCCGACAAGGTTTCCCACATCTCCACCGGCGGCGGCGCCTCACTGGAATTTCTGGAAGGTTTAGAACTCCCCGGCATTGCAGCGCTGAAAGATAAATAAAAATTTACACAAGGAGATACTACTATGACGAAAAAATTTAATGCCGTTATTACAAGAGAAGATAACTGGTATGTTGCCCATTGTGTAGAACTAGATGTCGTGAGTCAGGGCAAAACCATAGAGGAAGCGGAAAACAATCTCAAAGAAGCGGTTGAACTTTATGTGGAAAGTTTCGGCAGAGATGACATCCCTCAAACCACCGGAGAGATGGTAATTTATCCTTTTGAAGTTGCTTTCCGTTAGGATTTGTTAATGGCAAAACTTACGGTCATTTCCGGCAAAGATTTGGTAAAAGTTCTGACAAAAAACGGATTTGAGGTTGTCCGTCAAAAAGGCAGTCACATAAGTTTGCAAAAAGAAAAATATCGGACAGTAGTTCCGTTGCATAACGAATTAGCAAAAGGCACATTACTGGCGATTTTGAGGCAGTGCGGAATAAACCGAGATGAGTTTGAGAATATAATTCGGGAATAATTCCGACACCCCCGTCGGCGTCGCCTCTCTGGAATTTTTAGAGGGACTGGAACTTCCGAGCATCGCAGCATTAAAGAATAAATAAGAATATGAAATATATATGTCCAAAATGTAAAACTGTAGTTTTTGAAACCGTTGCTATTGATAAAAACAATTTAGCCATATCGGATAAATACCAAGATATTAGTATCCAAAAAGGATTTATATTTTGTTCAAATAAAAATTGTTCAGAGAAGTTTAAAGTAATATTTATCCAGAATAATATTCTTAAATTTAAGATTAAAGGTTTAATTAAAGAAGCATAAAATTATCATATAATATTTTTATGATTGATAAAATTTTTAACGAGACTAATAAAGATTCACAAGAGATGTATGAAAGATGTATATATGCATTTTATACTATAGTGTTAGTAAGTTTCATGTTTAGGGATGGTTTAATGAAAAAGATGGATAGTCTTAAAAGTTTCGATTTAACTGATTCGGATAAAAGCAAATTAAGTGAGGAAGTTATACTATTGAGTTTGTGGTTATTTGCTACAGCATTAAAGACCCATATTAATAAAGATTTGGACAATGATACATACTCTAAATTCAACGGTTTTTTAACTGGTATTACAATAAAAAATTTAGGCGGTAGAGAAGAAAAAGTTCTGTCAACTCTTGAAGGATATGAGATGACCAATAAAACGGACAATCAATTTATATGGTATTTTCGCGATAAAGTTTATGAATCAACAGGAAAAAAAATTATGAATTTTGGTGATAAAGATTCCATATTTTTTGTGAGTTATTTATCGGAAGGATTATTTAAATCTATTGGGAACCTATCAAATGATATATTTAGTTCGGACATTAATTATATAAGAAAAGTAGGGACGAATTTGAAAAATGAATTTGAAAAACCACAAGAATAATAAATAATTGAGGAATAAAGGGGACAGGCACAATAAAAACTTATGAATGGAAAAATTAAAAAATTATTCACTGGAAAAAAATGTAAAAACTGCGGATTTGTTTTGGATAAAATTCACTTTACAGCAGTAATGACGGAAGAATGGACATTCAACGGTGGCAGATGGGAGCAAACCGCACATAATAGTTTAGTCACCGATAGAGAGCAAAAAGTTTTTTGTCCGGAATGTTCAGTAGAAGTATGAAAATAAGGGGACAGGTTCAATAAAATGAAAACATTGAACGAAGCGAAGCAAATTCTTAAAAAGAATAAGCCGATGTTGAAGAATAAATTCGGCGTCAAGGAAATCGGTATTTTTGGTTCGTTCATCCGAGGTGAAGCACGGAAAAGAAGCGATATTGATATTCTGGTAAATTTCTCCAGACCGATAGGATTAGAATTTATAGATTTGGGATTTTATCTCAAAAAAATATTGCATAAAAAAGTTGATTTGGTTACTATGCGAGCGTTAAAACCTCAATTAAAAGACAGAATATTAAAAGAAGTGGTTTTTATATGAAGAAAAACAGAACGCATAAAATGTTTATTGAGGATATTTTTGATGCTATAAATAAGATTGAAAAATATCTTGAAGGTTTTTCATATGAAAAGTTTAGTGTCAACGAGATGGTAGTAGATGCAGTTGTAAGAAATTTTGAGATTATAGGAGAAGCAGCAAACAATATCCCGAAAGAAATTCGCGAAAAATATAATGATATTCCCTGGAAAGAAATAAGGGGTTTAAGGAACTTGGTAGCACACGAATATTTCGGCGTTGATAAAAGTATTATTTGGGAAATTGCAAAGAAGGATTTACCCGAAATAAAACCTAAAATTGAGTTGCTTTTAAAAAATTTAGGGGGCAACGGGGACGAAGATAATTGTCTATAAATCACATTTTTAATGAAGATGTATTAAAAGCAAAATAAGGGGACAGGTGCAATAAAAACATAAATGGACGGAAAAGTTAAAGAGTTATTTACCGATATACAGTTGGTTCGGAAAATACAAAATAAACTCCCTCAATTTTTTCAGTTGGCGGAATTGGAAAGTTCGCGTGCCGGTAAAGTCGGCATGGAAGTCGGTTCATTGAGAGAGAAAATTCTTATAGCACTTGTGATTTACAAATTTGGTGAGAAAAACGTTGAGACACAAATTCCGATTACCGAACCGGAAATAGATGTAAGGTTATTTGGTAATCCGATTTCCATAAAAACAATAACCTGGAAAACTTTTGGTGGAGTAAAACTTTCATGGACTGTTGATGCAAAAAGTGCATTAGATTTCAGTGAAAAATATGCCCCTGCCTGTGATATGTTATTCATTCAGATAAACTGGGGAGAAAAAGGCGGATTTTTCTATATTCCGAAAAACGTTCAAATAGAAATTTTTAGACAGATGGGCAGGCAATCTTACATAAAATTACCAAAACCGGGAACTAATCCAAGAGGCGTTGAAATGTCTGCCGAAGCGTTTGTCAAATTACTTGAACATAAAAATTCTCTGAAAATTGAAATTGACTGGAAGAAAAAAGATATTGCCTTTAATGCATATACCCGTTGGGTTGAACTTTGGGAGCAGGATTGATTATGAGAAAAGGAACAGTGACAAGCAGTTTCGGGACTAATAGCAGAATAAATCACGATTCTGCAAAATTTTATAATTCAAAATTATATTCCGATTTTTCAGTAAAGAAGAAAGATGAAATTTTTAACGAGAATGAACTGCCGGAAAAATTCGTTAATAAAATTATTTTTGGTTCTTCAGAAAAAATGGAGGGGATTCCGGATAATTCAATTCACCTGATGATTACATCTCCGCCATATAATGTTTCCAAAGAATACGACGAGAATTTATCGTTAAAAGATTATCTAACTTTATTGGAAAATGTTTTTTCTGAAACGCATAGGGTCTTGGTAAACGGCGGCCGTGCGTGTGTTAATGTAGCAAATGTCGGAAGAAAACCGTATATTCCATTATCGGATTATATTTCAAAAATAATGTTAAAAATTGGTTTTAATATGAGAGGTGAAATAATCTGGAATAAGGGTTCAAGTGCCGGTACGTCAATGGCTTGGGGAAGTTGGCAGTCGGCATCAAATCCCGTATTGCGTGATGTTCACGAATACATTTTGGTTTTTTCAAAAGGTGATTTTAAAAGAAATATTAATGGTAATGGAAACACTATTACCAAAGAACAGTTTATGGAGTGGACGAAATCAGTTTGGACTATGAATACTGTGTCTGCGAAAAGAATAGGTCATCCGGCACCGTTTCCGGAAGAATTGCCGTACCGGCTTATTCAACTATATACTTTCAAGAATGACATTATTTTAGATCCGTTTATGGGTAGCGGGACAACTGCAATCTCGGCTTTAAAATCTGACAGAAAATATTTAGGTTTTGAAACTAGCAGAGAATATTTAAAACTTGCAGAAAAACGAATAAAAGATTATCAAAAGCAATTAAAGTTGAAGTTTTAAATCTAAAATGAATTACGATATATTTGAACCGACTTTTATATCTTCAACAAAAGAATTAGTAAGAAACTGGAGCATAGGTTTATCAAAACAACTTGTTCCCGAATTTCAATTACCGACTAAAAAACTTGATAAAAAATATTCAAATCAATACGATTTGTGGTTAAAATGGCTTGATTATGGTATTCGGATAGAAGTAAAAGTATCACGTGCCGTAGATTCTGATAAACCTGATGAGCCGCTGTACATAAAAGCGTTATCATACAATTCTAAAAGACCGTTTGATATGAATTTTCAGCAGATTAAGACGAAATGTGCTGATGTTTTTATTTGGATTGCCGTTTGGCGGGACAAAATAAAATACTGGGTGTTGTCGTCAGACGAAGTTAAAAGAAATAAATATTTTTCAAAGGGTCAACACAGAGGAAATGTCGGCGAAGGACAACTGCATTTGAATCAGGACAATATTTCCGACTTTGTAAAATATGAAGTAAAATCAACAGAAATTAAAAACGCCGTTATGGAAGCGTATAAAAGACAGAAAAAAATTATCTAATTTTGGAGAAAAAAAATGGTAGAACAGGAATTTGTAAAAAAATTGGCGACGAAGACGGACAGCAAAATCGTGCTTATCGTGATGGATGGGCTTGGCGGATGCCAGAACGAAATCGGGAAAACGGAACTGGAGGCGGCAAATCACCCGAATATGGATGCGCTTGCAAAAAAATCTATTTGCGGGTTGTCCGACCCGATTTCTGCGGGAATTACTCCCGGCAGCGGACCTGCACACCTTTCGCTTTTCGGTTACGACCCGTTGAAGCACGAAATCGGCAGAGGGCTTCTTGACACTCTCGGCATAGATTTCCAGTTCACTCCCGACGACCTTGCCGCACGCGGAAACTATTGCACCGTTGACGATAACAGCATAATTACCGACCGTCGCGCGGGAAGAATATCAACCGAAAAAAATATCGCGCTTTGCAAAAAACTTGACGGCATGGAAATTGACGGCGTTAAAATTTTTGCGCTGCCGGTCAAGGAGCATAGGTTTTCCGTGATTTTCAGAGGGAAAAATCTTTCCGATAAACTTTTGGACAGCGACCCGCAGAAGGAAGGGCTGAAACCGTTGGATGCCGTTGCAACTGAAAAATCCGCAGAGTTATCGGCAAAAATCGTCAATAAATTCATTCAGAAAGCAAAAGAAATTCTTAAAAGCGAACATCCTGCGAATATGATTTTACTGCGAGGGTTTTCCAAAATGGTGAACCTGCCGAAATTTCAGGATGTATATAAACTGACGCCTGTCTGCATCGCGATTTATCCGATGTATAAAGGACTTGCCCGTCTTTGCGGAATGGAAGTTATTAAAGGTTGTGAGACGATAGAATCAGAATTTGAGACGCTTGAGAAAAATTTTAATAAGTACGATTTTTTTTATCTGCACATAAAACAGACGGATTCCTCCGGCGAGGACGGCGATTTTGCAAGAAAGGTAAAAATAATTGAGCAGGTGGATAAATCCATTCCGCTCTTGACAAATCTGAACCCGGATGTTATAATAATCACCGGTGACCATTCAACGCCTGCGGTGCATGCCGGACACTCGTGGCATCCCGTTCCGGTTTTAATTTATTCAAAAAAGTGCAGGTTTGACAAAGTTGAAAGGTTTTCTGAAATTGACTGTATAACCGGTGGGCTCGGGCATATTAACGCCCGCGACATAATGCCGCTGGCACTTTCAAACGCCGGGAAACTGTTGAAATACGGAGCGTAGGAGAGGCAATTAAAAATTGGCAATTAAAAATGAAAAGTTGTGGCTTGTTTTTCTAATTTTTAATTTTGCATTTTTAATTTTTAATTGAATTTATATGTACGGATTTGTTTTGACTGTTCACATAATTGTAAGTGCGGGTTTGATTTTGATTGTACTTTTACAGGCAGGAAAAGGCGCGGGCATTTCGGGGCTTTTCGGCGGTGGGGGGAATGAAGCCGTTTTCGGTGGCAACACTACGCCTCTCATCATAAAAAAAGTTACGACAACAATGGCTGTTCTTTTTATGATAACGTCGCTGTTCCTGACGGTAATCGGTTCAAAAACAAGAAAGCGTTCGGTGGCTGAAAACATTCCACCTGCGTCTGCACAGACGCAGCAGCAACCTGCTCCGGCGGAAAATGTTCCTGCTGCACCGGCAGCACCGACACAGCCGTAAACGGCAATTAAAAATGTAAAATGTAGAATTAAAAATTGTGGTAGCGAAGCATTTTTCATTTTTAATTTATAATTTTTAATTGATTTTTATGCTGGGGTGGCGGAATTGGCATACGCGCACGTTTGAGGGGCGTGTCTCGCAAGGGATGCGGGTTCAAGTCCCGCCCCCAGCAAGTAAGGCAATTAAAAATGTAAAATGTAGAATTAAAAATTGTGGTAGCGAAGCATTTTTCATTTTTAATTTATAATTTTTAATTGATTTTATGCGGGAGTAGTTCAGTGGTAGAATGTCTCGTTGCCAACGAGAAGGTCGCGGGTTCGAGCCCCGTCTCCCGCTTTTTTGGTGCGGTACCCAAGTGGCTAAGGGAGCAGTCTGCAAAACTGTTATTCGCCGGTTCAAATCCGGCCCGCACCTGCGAGTAATTAAAAATGTAGAATGTAAAATTAAAAATTGTTGCAGAAAGCATTTTTCATTTTTAATTTATAATTTTTAATTGATTTTTTTGGGCGGTTAGCTCAGTTGGTTAGAGTACTTGCTCGACACGCAAGGGGTCACAGGTTCGAATCCTGTACCGCCCATTTTTTTTGATAAGTGAATATGGATAAAAATAAATCAAATTTGGAAACGTTGCGGCATTCAACCAGTCATATAATGGCTCAGGCGGTAACAGAACTTTTTCCCGGCACTAAACTCGCAATCGGTCCCGCAATAGAAGAAGGTTTTTATTACGATTTTGACACGCCCCAACCGTTCAAACCTGAAGACCTCGAAAAAATAGAAAACAGGATGAAAGAAATCGTAAAAGACAATCATAAATTTGTCCGTTCAGAGATGACAAAAAAAGATGCGGTTGAATTTTTCAAAAAGAAAAACGAGCCGTATAAAATTGAATTGCTTAACGATATTCCCGACGAAAAGGTCTCACTTTATCAACACAGCACATTTATTGATTTATGCCGCGGACCCCATCTTGAAAGCACGAAGGAAATAAAACATTTCAAACTTTTGTCAATTGCCGGCGCTTATTGGCGCGGCAGCGAAAAAAATAAAATGCTCCAGAGGATTTACGGCACCGTTTTTCCGACCAGAGAAGAGCTTGAACAATATCTTAAAAAATTAGACGAAGCAAAAAAAAGAGACCACCGCGTTCTTGGAAAATCGCTGGATTTATTTTCCGTGCACGAGGAAATCGGTGCCGGTTTAATCCACTGGCATCCGAAAGGTGCGACTGTCCGCCAGCTCCTTGAGGACTTTTGGAAAAAAGAACACACAAAAAACGGCTATCAAATCGTCTGCACCCCGCACATAGCGTCGGAGGAAATTTACAAAATCAGCGGCCACCTTGAAAAATATTCCGATATGATTTATTCGCCGATGGATATTGATGGCAAACCCTTCCGCGTCAAGCCGATGAACTGCCCCGGGCACATTCTTATTTTCAAAACAAAACTTCATTCTTACAAGGAACTTCCCGTCCGTTTTGCCGAGATGGGTGCGGTGTATCGTCATGAACTCTCCGGCGTTTTACACGGGCTTTTACGCGTTCGCGGTTTTACAATTGACGACGCCCATATTTTCTGCACGAAAGAACAGGTTGAAGATGAAATTATTTCCGTTTTTAATTTTACGATAAATTTCTTAAAAAAATTCGGATTTTCCGAGTTTGAAATCTTTCTTGCTACCCGTCCGGAGAAATATGTCGGCGAGATAGAAAAATGGGATTTAGCCACGGCGTCTCTTAAAAAAGCGCTTGAAAAAACCGGCTACAAATACGAAATTGACGAAGGTGGCGGCGCTTTTTACGGACCTAAAATTGATTTAAAAGTTAAAGATGTTTTGGGACGGTCTTGGCAGTGCTCAACAATTCAGTTTGATTTTAATCTTCCGGAGAGATTTAATATAACTTACAGGAATTCCGAAGGCAAAGACGAAAGGGTCTTAATGATTCACCGAGCGGTTTTCGGTTCGTTAGAAAGGTTTTTCGGCGTTTTGATTGAACATTACGGCGGGGCTTTCCCCTTTTGGCTGGCACCCGTTCAGATAAAAATTCTTCCGATAACTGACGAGCAGATTGAATATGCAAATATCGTAAAAAAAGAACTCGGGGATTTGCGGGTTGAAATTGATACAAGGAATGAAAAATTAAACTACAAAATCCGCGAAGCCCAGATGGAAAAAATTCCATACCTTTTAATTTTAGGCAAAAAAGAGCAATCATCAAATGAAGTTGCCGTCCGACTATATGGGGAAAATACTACGACTACAAAGGACATAAAAAAGTTTTTAGAAGATATCAAAGAAATCACTTGACAAATAAAATTTTAATAGTATAATAGCAACAAAGATCCCGTTATAGGGACACCTTAATCCAGTGGAGAAAAGGTGGTGCGAAGCACCATTCCGAACTTGTTTCGGAATCTCTCGCAGATAGCCACTGGGCTGTCTTTTCTTTTTTAAGGTCAATAAAATTACGGAGGTGGTGTAAAATTTCTAAAAGTTTTTTGAGAATTAATAACCAAATAAGGGCACCAAAGGTTCGTTTAATCGGCGAGGACGGAACGCAGTTAGGAGAAAAGACCATACAGGAAGCAATGTTTTTAGCAAGGGAAACGGGAGTTGACCTTGTTGAAATAGCACCTATGGCAACTCCGCCCGTGTGTAAAATTATTGACTACAAAAAGTATAAGTATCTGCAGAGCAAAAAAACCAAGGCAGTTCACAAGACGGGTGTTTTGAAGGAAATAAAAATAAGGCCGAAAATCGGAGAGCATGATTTGGCGGTAAAAATCAAACATATTTTACGGTTTCTTGAAGAAAAAAACAAAGTAAAGGTCTTAATGCAATTTTTCGGAAGGGAAAGGGAGCATATATCGGTAGGCGGCGATATAATCAACCGTGTTTTGGCGGAAGTCGGTGAATACGGTCAACCCGATTCGCCTCCTCGGTTGATGGGAAATTCCATCAATGTAATTCTTTCGCCGAAAAAGTAAATGGAACCACGAGATTTACACAAGATTGACACAGGAAAAAAAGTATTAAAAATCTGTATTAATCTGTGTAATCTGTGGTTAAAATAGGAGATTAAATGCCAAAATTGAAATCACACAGTGGTGCTAAAAAAAGATTTTCTCTGACGGGCACGGGTAAAATTAAAAGAAAAAAGCAAGGTGCCCGTCACATTCTTACAGGGAAACCTTCCGGCAGGATGCGTCATTTGAAGAAATCGGGAACACTAAACAAGGTTGACACAAAAATGATAAGGACCATTTTACCTTATCTATAAGGGGGGCAATTAAAAAGATTAGGAAGATTGAAAAATTGAAAGATTGTAAAGATTTTAATCTTTGTAATCTTTCCCAATCTTTATAATCTTTTAATTGATTTTATTATGCGTATAAAAGGCGGAGTTGTAACAAGAAGAAGAAAAAAGCGGCTTTTTAAGAAGTCAAAGGGATTTCGGCTGTCCAACAAAAATGTCTACATTCACGCGTCGGAAAGAGTGGATAAGGCGCTGGTTCATTCTTATGTCGGCAGAATTCAAAAAAAGCGGGATAAGAGAAGTCAGTGGATTTTAACGCTTAATGCGGCTGCCCGTCTTAACGGTTTGTCTTACAGCAGATTTATTTCCGGAATTAAAAAAGCAGGCATAACGCTTAACAGAAAAATGCTTGCCGCTCTTGCCGTTTCATCGCCGGAAGATTTCGCACAGTTAGCGGAAATTGCCAAATCAAAAATATCTGTCGTGGACTCGTCGGCAGTGACACAGTCGTCTTCACAAATACCGGCTGCCGGTTAAGATATGAAATTTTCCCCACAACAGATTCTTGTATTCGGTTTCGCCGGCGTAATTTTAATCGGAAGCGTTATTCTGTCGTTACCCGTCTCATCCGCATCGCTCCAACCGGCAAATTTTGTTGACGCACTTTTTACCGCAACTTCGGCGGTTTGCGTTACGGGGCTTATCGTAGTAAATACGGCAACCCAGTGGTCGCTATTCGGAAAAATAATAATATTACTTCTTATTCAAATTGGCGGGCTGGGTTATATGACCCTTGCCACGCTTTTCGTAATTATGCTCGGCAAGCAAGTATCTCTGAAGGACCGTCTCGCATTTGCCGAGGGCATACAGACATTCTCTTTTGTTGAAATTAAAAGATTTATAATTTATGTCGTGAAAATTACGGTGTTTATTGAGATTGTGGGAGCGTTAATTCTTTCAATAAAATGGATTCCTGAGTTTGGAATTGTCAGAGGTTTCTGGCATTCCGTTTTTCACGCCGTTTCCGCTTTTTGCAATGCCGGTTTTTCAATTTTTGAAACGAATCTTTCGGATTATGTCGGCTCTATTCCGATAAATCTTGGAATAACATCGCTTATTATTTTGGGAGGTATTGGCTATATTGTCATCAGTGACATTTATTCTTACAAAAAAACAAAGCGACTTCTTCTGCACACTAAAGTGGCGATTTTTACTACGGCGGTTCTTATTATTTCAGGCGCTGTTTTGCTCTTTTTGCTGGAAAATAATAATCCGTCAACACTGGGACTTCTAACGCTTAAAAATAAATTATTGTCGGCATATTTTCAGTCGGTTTCTCCTCGCACAGCAGGGTTTAATACAGTTGACATTTCAGCACTTACTACTCCTGTTTTATTTTTGATTATTGGATTGATGTTTATAGGAGCATCGCCGTCGGGTACCGGAGGCGGAATAAAAACAACGACATTCGCTACAATTTTTGCCAGCATAAAGTCAACACTCAAAGGCAGAAAAAGTGTTTCTATTTTTAAGCGAAGTATTGGAGCAGAAATTGTGCAAAAATCATTCATACTCGGTTCTCTGGCGATTGCTTTTGTATCCGTGATGACATTTTTAATTTTAATTATTGAAGGCAAGGATTTTTTAAGAACACTTTTTGAGGTCGTTTCGGCTTTTGCAACCTGCGGTTTATCGGCTGCCGTCGGAACGCCGCTTTCATTTTCATCTTTTTTTACGCCTTTGGGCAAGTTGCTGATAATATTGACTATGTTTGTCGGGCGGCTTGGACCGTTAACAATTGCAATTGCCGTTATGGAAGAAAACGGCGTAGAAAAATTTCATTATGCCGAAGATAAAGTTATAGTAGGATAGAAAGGAGGCAGGTTAAAGGTTAAAGGTTAAAGGTTAAAAATTTTAACCTTTGATTTATACCTTTAATTTGATTTCATATGGAACAGATTGCCGTAATCGGGCTCGGGACATTCGGAATTTCCGTCGCAAAAGAACTGTCAAAAAAGGGAATTCAGGTTCTTGCTATTGATACAAACGAACAGAAAATACAAGAAATTTCTTCATCTGTTACCCAGGCGGTAGTGGCGGATTCAACGGAAGAAAAAACCATGAGAGAACTCGGGCTTGCGGATTTTGGAGCGGTTGTTGTTGCTATCGGAGACAACCGGGAAGCAAGCATTCTTACTACGTTGATATTGAAGGAAATCGGCGTTAAAAACATTGTTGTCAAGGGGTTAGATGACTTGCACGCAAAGGTTCTTCAGAAAATCGGCGCCGACAAAATCGTTTTCCCGGAAAGAGATATGGGCGAAAAACTTTCCGAAATGCTGGTATCTCCGAATATAATAGAAAAGATAGTTCTTTCTCCGGAATACAACATGGCGGAGGTTGTCGCACCGCAATCATTTATTGATAAAACGATTAAGGAAATTGATGTCAGGGCAAAATATAAACTGCACATCATAGGAATAAAAAGAAAAGCGCCGTATATTAAAGATGACGGCGAGACCGATTTTAAGGAGGAATTGCTTATTGCTCCGTCTGCATCGGAAATTTTGCAGGACGGAGATGCACTTATTCTCATCGGAACTTATGCCGATATTGACAAAGTGAAAAAACTGTAAAGGGCCGCTGATACACGCGGATAGCGACGCGGATAAACGCTGAGAAAATCGGCGTAATTCAGCGTAAATATCAGCGTAATTCAGCGTTGTGTTATATGAAAAATCAAACGCCAAAAAAATTTTCAAAAGAAGAAATTGACCTGGTAGAAATGGGTAAGTTTTATTTTATCAGCGGGAAATATGACGAAGCGATTGAGGAATTTGAAAAGGTCGTAAAAATTAATCCGAAAAATGCCGACGCATATTTTAATATGGGGATAGTAAAGGAAGCGAAGAATGATTCCTCCGGTGCTAAAAAAATGTATGAAAAAACGCTGGAAATAATGCCCGACCATAAGACTGCAAAAAAACATATAGATAAATTAATGGGATTATGAAAAAATGAAAAGTATTGAAAAAAATGCAATTGAAGAAATAGCAAAAACTCAGACACAGGAAGAACTTGAAAAACTCCGTCTTAAATATCTCGGAAAAAAAGGAATAATAACGGAAAAATTATCGGGTCTTTCCAAGTTGCCGCTTCCCGAAAAAAAAACGGTCGGCAGGGAAATAAACACAGTTAAAAAAAACATAACGGATGCGATTGAATCACATTCCTCGGAAATAAAGAAGAAAAACATATCGTCAGATATTTCTAAAAATATAATTGACACAACGCTTCCCGGAAAGCCCTTTGATTTCGGCAAACTTCACCCGTTAACACAAGTAATGAATGAAGTAAAAAGTATCTTCGTTAATCTCGGATTTAGTATTGCAACCGGTCCCGAAGTAGAGACGGATTACCACAATTTTACTGCGTTGAATATTCCCAAAGACCATCCTTCAAGAGATTTACAGGATACATTTTATATAAAACAGTCCAATGTCCAATGTCCAATGTCCAACACCACATTGACTTCGGACTTCGGACTTCGGACTTCGGACTTATTGCTAAGGACCCATACCTCTCCCGTTCAGGTGAGGGTGATGGAAAAGCAAAAGCCCCCGATAAGAATAATTGCACCGGGAAAAGTTTACAGACACGAAGCCGTTGACGCGTCCCATTCTTTTGTTTTTCATCAGGTTGAAGGACTTGCCGTTGATACGGATGTAACATTTGCCGACTTAAAAGCGGTGCTTGAAATTTTTGTAAAAAAAATGTTCGGCGAAAATATTCCCTCAAGGTTTCGCCCGAGTTTCTTTCCTTTTA
>DHFT01000030.1 GCA_002402375.1 Elusimicrobia bacterium UBA4817
TGACTTAACTTAGGAAATCTCTGTGTTCTCTGTGGCAAAAAAATAACTTGACAAAATAGTTTTTTTTATTTATAATATAATTCTATGGCTGTAAAACACATGGCACTGAAGAAAAAATTGGGAGACCTCTTGGTTGAGGTGGGGATTATTACGCCTCAGCAACTTCAGGACGCAATGGAGGAACAGAAAAGAAAGGGCGGTAAACTCGGACTGATATTGATGTCTTTGGGCTACATTACCGAGGATGTTCTTCTTGCTTTCTTGGGAAAACAATGCGGCGTTTCATATGTCTCGCTTTCCGAATACGGCGAAATCCCGGAGGACATTATAAAATCTGTTCCGGAATCTGTGGTGCGACACCAGACGCTTCTGCCGATAGCCAGAGAAGGAAATGTTCTTACAATCGCTATGGCTGACCCGTTGAATGTTTTTGCTACCGACGATTTACGGCTTATGACCGGCAACGAAATAAATGTGGTCATTGCCTCCGAAAGCGAAATAAAAGCGGCGATAGAAAAATATTACGGTTCAAAAGCGTCGATGGAAACCATCGTCAAGGATATGGAAGTAGGCGGCGCAGACGCTAATGTTGACGTCGTAAAAGAAGTTGACGCCGGGAAAGATATCGTATCGCTTGAAGCAGCCGGCGAAGATGCACCAATAGTAAAAATAGTTAACCTGCTTTTGTCCGGAGCAGTCAAGGCGAAAGCATCCGATATTCACATAGAACCATATGAAAAATCGCTGCGGGTAAGATACCGTATTGACGGCGTTTTGCACGAGGTTTCCGCACCGCCCAAAAAAACCCAGAACGCAATTGTATCACGCCTCAAAATTATG
Source organism: Elusimicrobia bacterium UBA4817 (assembly GCA_002402375.1). Lineage (GTDB taxonomy): Bacteria > Elusimicrobiota > UBA8919 > UBA8919 > UBA8919 > UBA8919. The sequence continues at coordinate 841 of DHFT01000030.1, forward strand.
TCAAATCTTGACATCGCCGAAAGACGGCTGCCTCAGGACGGCCGGATAAAAATTAAAGTTATGAATAAAGAGATTGACCTGCGTGTTTCTATTCTTCCGACGGCGTTCGGCGAAAAAGTCGTTATGCGTTTATTGGACGCTTCATCGTTGAAACTTGAACTGACCCAACTCGGATTTGAGCCGGAAGCGCTTGCTATCTATCATAAAAATATACAGATTCCGTACGGAATTATTCTGGTAACAGGTCCTACCGGAAGCGGTAAATCAACAACGCTTTATTCCACACTTTCACAGTTAAACCAGCCGGATGTCAATATATCAACGATTGAGGACCCGGTAGAATATGTTCTGGAAGGAATAAATCAGGTGCACGCCAGGGCGGACATCGGGCTTACATTCGCCGCAGGATTGAAATCATTTCTTCGTCAGGACCCGGACATCATCATGGTCGGTGAAATCAGAGATACCGAAACGGCGGAAATCGCCATCAACGCCGCACTAACGGGACATCTTGTATTTTCAACGCTTCACACAAATGACGCTCCGGGCGCCGTTACCCGTCTAAACAATATGGGAATAGAACCGTTCTTAACGACTTCTACCGTTATTATGGTTATCGCCCAGCGATTAGTCAGAGTCATCTGCCGCAACTGTAAAGAGGAATACGAGGTCCCGGCAGACATATTGATATCGTCGGGGCTCTCCAAAAAAGAAGTCGGTGACGCAAAAAAAATAAAACTTTACAAGGGAAAGGGCTGCGACCATTGTTCCGGTACCGGTTACCGCGGGCGACTTGCCTGTTATGAGGTTATGGAAGTCAACGATAAAATAAAGGAACTGATTCTTGATAGGGCTTCAACCCACATTATAAAACAGACGGCAATTGAAAACGGAATGATTACATTAAGAAAAGCGGCACTGAAAAAGGTTCTGGCCGGGGTTACAACCGTTGAGGAAATGATGAGAATAACATTCGCGGATGCGGAATAGATAAGAGGCAATTAAAAATGTAAAATGTAAAATTAAAAATTTAGGTGAAAAGATTTAATAATAATTTTCTATCCGTAATTTTTCATTTTTAATTTTGAATTTTTAATTGATGTTAATATGTTAAGCATGGATGAACTGTTAAAAATGGTAATGCAAAAAAATGCGTCGGATTTGCATCTTACGGTAGGCGCGCCGCCGACATTACGGGTTGACGGCGAAATGTCTCCGACCCATTTTGAAAAACTTTCTCCCGATGTCTGCCAGCGGCTTATCTATTCGCTTTTAACCGACAAACAAAAAGAAAAATTTGAGTCCAACAACGAACTGGATTTATCATTCGGAATAAAAGGCGTGGGCAGAATAAGAATGAATGTTTTCAGGCAGAGAAATGCTGTGGCGGCGGCATTGCGGCTTATTTCCGAAAAAATCCTTACTTTTGAAGAACTCGGACTTCCGGCGGTCATTTATGACATTACCCGGCTCCAGAAAGGACTTGTCCTTGTTACGGGTCCAACGGGCTGCGGAAAATCAACTACACTTGCGTCAATAATAAACTTTCTGAACGAACACCGGCAGGGACACATTATGACGATTGAGGACCCCATTGAATATGTTCATCAGCATAAAAAATGTCTTATTAACCAGAGAGAAGTAGGGAGCGATACAAACTCTTTTCCGAATGCACTTAAATATGTTTTGCGGCAGGACCCGGATATAATTCTCGTCGGTGAAATGCGGGATTTGGAAACGATATCGGCTGCTCTGACCATTGCGGAAACGGGACATCTCGTTTTTGCAACGCTTCACACTACCGATGCTCCTTCGTCAATAAACAGAATTGTGGATTCATTCCCGCCGCACCAGCAGGCACAGGTGAGAAGTCAATTATCCTTCACGCTTCAGGCGGTATTCACACAACAACTTTTGTTAAAATCCGGAGGTGTGGGTAGAATTCTCGCGTGCGAAGTCCTTATCGTAACGGCAGCGATACGCAATTTAATCCGGGATATGAAAACGGAACAGGTTTATCTTGCGATGCAAACCGGCGCAAAATACGGGATGCAGACGATGAACACATCGCTTTTTGATTTGGTAACCCGGAAACAGATAACTTATCAGGAAGCGATGGAAATAACCTCCGATGCGGACGACCTGAAACGACTTCTGCAAAAAAGCAATATGGGATGAGCAGGCAATTAAAAATGAAAAATGAAAAATTTCCGCCAAAGGCGGATTCACCGATTCAAGTGGCGAAAAAAATTACAAAACTACTTACTACTTACTACTTACTACTCGCTGTCTTTCTATCCGGCTGCGGCGGTTTTGAATATTATTTTAACAGAGGAGTGAACGCAAAAGACCCGCAAAAAAAAATAAAATATTTTTCGGCGGCAATTAAGAAATGGCAAAACTCCGACGGCGAAACCGATAAATTAAACGCCTACATAAATAGGGGCTCCGCATATGGGATGCTCAATATTTATGATTTTGCAATTTCTGATTTTAACGAAGCATTAAAATATAACTTGCAGGATCCGGTACTTTATTACAACCGCGCGATAATATACCGCAATACAGGAAAAATAAAGCAGGCACTGGCAGATATTGATACTGCTATAAAATTTAATCCTTCTTTTAAGGAAGCTTATATCCTACGAAGCGATATTTATCAAAAAACCGGAAATAAGAAAAAATCGGAAAATGACCGCAAATACGCGGAAACACTCACTGCTATAGATGTTTGCTATAATCAGGGATTAAAATTTTTTGACACAAGGAACTACGGTAAGGCGATAAAATTTTTCACCGACGCGTTAAAATCTAACCCGAAGAAACCGGAAATCTATAACATGCGCGGACTGGCATATATATATATCGGAAAAACAAAACAGGCAATAAACGATTTCAGCAAAGCGATAATACTTGACCCAGCTTTTACCGATGCCTACAATAACAGAGGTACCGTTTACGCCTCAAATAAAATGGTTAAAGAGGCAACGGCAGATTTCAAAAAAGCCATTCAACTAAAAAAAACGGATCCGCAGGCATATTACAATATCGGATTATTATCTAACAACAACGGTGATTTTGACTCGGCAATAAGTTATTTTGACACAGCGGAAAATTTTTCCCAAAAATCGCCATATCCGGAATTATATTATCAGCGAGGACTATCCTATTTTAACAAAAAAAATTATAAAAAAGCCGTGGGCGATTTTTCCAAGGCAATAAATCTTATGCCTGATAACGCAAACGCATACAGGTTCCGCGGACTTTGCTGGGAAAAACTCGGGGCTATGAAAAAATCAAATGCGGATTTGATATATGCGGTTAAATTGAATCCCAAATTTTCAAAATAATTTTCAGGAGTAATTATGCCGTTATTCAGTTACAAAGCAAAAAATACGGATGGGAAAACCGTAAACGGAACTATTGATGCACCCGACCAAATTACCGCATCTAACAAATTAAGGGCACAGCGGCTAATTCTGCTTGAAATTGCTCCGGCAAAAAAAAATCCGCTTGAAGCATTACAAAAGTGGAATCCTCTCAAACCGAGCGTAAAGGCAAAAGACCTGGTGCTTTTTTCAAGACAATTATCAACGCTTGTTTCGGCGGGCGTGCCGATTGTTCAGGGACTTACCATCTTAACCGAGCAGATTGAAAATCCGGCATTCAAAAAAGTCGTTGACCATGTTTCCGAAGATATAAAAGCAGGAATATCCATAGCGGAAGCGATGAAGAAAGAACCGGATGCGTTTTCAGAATTATATGTTGCAATGATAAAAGCGGGCGAGGTAGGCGGTATTTTAGATGTAATTTTAGAACGGCTCTCGGCATATTTGGAAGCAGCGGATGAACTGAAAGGAAAAGTAAAGGGAGCACTGATGTATCCGTCAATCGTTGCGTTTATTGCCCTCAGCGTTACCATATTTTTGCTTGTCGTTGTAATACCTACATTTAAGGAAATATTTTCAAGTTTCGGGGCAGAACTGCCGTTACCCACAAAAGTACTTATCGCTATATCCGAGTTTCTGCAAAGATATGTTATATTTTTAATTCTCGGCTTTATAGGAGCGGCAGTGGGTGTAATTAAATTTTATCAGACCGAAAAAGGTAAGTTTTTTATAGACGAAAAATCTTTGAAAGTACCTATGTTCGGAGAAATGTTAAGAAAAGTTGCGGTTGCAAAATTCACAAGAACGCTCGGGACGCTGGTTAAATCTGGTGTTCCTATTCTGCAGGCGTTGGACACCGTAGCACAAACAGCAGGAAATAAAATTGTTGAAAAAGCGATTCTTACGGCAAAGGAATCAATCAGGGAAGGAGAAAAAATAGCGACGCCTTTGAAAAAATCCGGCGTTTTTCCGCCGATGGTTACACAGATGATTTCCGTCGGAGAAGAAACCGGAAATCTTGACACTATGCTTACCAAAATCGCCGACTTTTACGACCAGGAGGTTGATGTCGCCGTAAAAGGACTTACATCTATGATTGAGCCGATCGTTATATGCGTTATGGGTATTGTTATAGGTGCTATAGTTATAGCGATGTTTATGCCTATGTTCTCTATGGGCGCACTGGCAGGAAAAGCGGGATAAGAAACTGCAGGTTAAAGGTAAAAGGTTAAAATTAAAAAACTGCAGTGTGTAAAAATTCACAATCGCAGATGCGGGTTTAAAAAAAACACAGTTTCCGACGGTAAATCCGCGTAAATCCGCGGACCTATCCGCGTAAATCCGCGGACGTTCAAAAAAGTACTTGACAAAATTATAATAATTTGTTATGATTATAGCGAGCGGTCGATGTAGTCCCGATTAGCGGGATGAAAATGAAACCACAGATAAATATCTGTGAAAATCTGTGTTAATCTGTGGTTAAAATTTGATTAATCAAAAGGAGGTGAAAACAAATGAAAACAAAAAAAGGTTTTACCCTTATTGAACTTATGATAGTGGTCGCAATTATCGGTATATTGGCGGCAATCGCAATCCCTAAATTCGCAGACCTTATCAAGAAGTCAAAAGAGGGCGCCACAAAGGGTTCGCTTGGAGCGCTCCGTTCCGCACTCACCATTTACTACGGCGAGCAGGAAGGAGTTTATCCGGTTCCAGGAGTCGCCGAAAACGCTTTAACAACCACTTTCAATACTCCAACCGGCCCATTTTTGACAAAGTATCTTGATCAGATACCGACTGTCAAACTCGGCATAACCGGAATATCCGATTCATCCGATTGTGTTTACTCGCAGGAATATGCAACAATAACTGCAGCTACACACAACGGCAGATGGTGGTATAGGGGAGCAACCATAGGCGAAATGAAGGTCTATGCAAGTAACCAGTATGACACTAAAAGCACCTATATCACATCTTGGTAATGTTTTATGTCTTAAAAAACCCTTCAAACTAAAATTTGGAGGGTTTTTTTATTATTATGAAAAAATTTTTTATCCTGCTACTATTAATTTTAACCTTTCTTAACTCATCTAATTATATAAAACACATTAAAGAAAGTCCTCTGAACAAAATTGTAGATTTTTATGTATATTATGAAACAACCAAAGATTTTTTCAATTATGGTCTCACGCCGTATTTTGCCGTTCTGCCGAAAGTTAAAAGCGAAGGACAGTATTTTATCTATCCTCCTACGTTCCTGATTTTTTTCTCGCCGTTTGCGGCAATACCTGTCAACATAGCGGAAAAACTCTGGATTATACTGAATATCTTCTTGTTTTTTCTATGTGGTTACTGGTTCACAACAAAAATTCTCAACATAAAAAAAACTTCGCAAAAACTTATATTATTTTTGATGCTTTACAACTTTAATCCTTTTTTTCTCTGCATTTTCGTCGGACAGATTGACATGCTGATATTGTTTTTTTTGTATATTTCTTTTTATTTTATTATCAAAAACAGAGAGAATTTTATAGGTATTATCATCGGTATTTTAACTCTTATAAAACTTACGCCTATTATATTTTCGTTATATTTTTTGTTCAAGCGAAACTTAAAGGCGGTCGGATGGCTTATTTTGACTATTTCCGTTTTTGTGATAATTTCGTTTCTGATTTTCCCTGCTGAAATTTATTACGATTTTTTTGATGCAATATCAACAGTAAATGAAAATTCCGACAGATATATAATGCCTCTAAATAAAAGCATTTTCGGATTGTTAGGAAGAATGTTTTTGGACAACAGATTGTTTAACGCCGTAATTATCAATTCGCCGTCATTGTTTTATTTCTTTTATTTTCTCGTCTTTATTGCCCTCTTAACGATAATTTTTTTACGACGGACAAAACTTAACAATTTGGAAATTTTTTCGCTTGTAATTTTATTGTCCGTAATAACACTTCCGAATGCGCTCGTATATTCATTAATTTTTGCCTTTCCTGCAATTTTGATTTTTTACAGCAAAATTAAAACAGCGAGGAAACTTTTACTTTTCTGCCTGATATTTCTTTCAATAACATTCCACTATTCGCTTTATTCTATTGTTCCTTTCGGGTTCGCCGCCGATTTTATTCCTCTGTTGGGAAATTTAATTCTGTTTAACGCAATCGCATTTAATATTTCTTGACATTTAAAGAAAAATAAATACAATAAAAACATGGGTTGTTTTGTCAAAAAAAATCACAAATTAAACGGATTTACCCTTATAGAACTGATGATTGTTGTTGCTATACTGGGAACTCTTGCGGCAATCGCGGTACCCAGGTTTGCGGAACTGATGAGAAAGGCAAAAGAGGGTTCCACAAAAGGAAATCTCGGAGTCCTGCGGTCCTGCATAAAAACATATTATGCTAAAAACGAAGGTATCTATCCTACTACTATGACAGATGGAATTATACCGGAATATCTTGAAGAACTTCCTCCGGCCAGAATAGGTGCATATGAGCATCCCGAAAGAAGCGGGGAAACATCAACGGATAATGATGCCAGTTTGACGGACGGCTGGGTATATCCGGATTCTTCGTCAAGTATGTTCGGGAATGTGTGGGTCAATTGCACACATCCGGACACAAAAGGAATCATTATAAGTTCATGGTAGAAATATTTATTTTTATTTTCGGTTTGTTTTTCGGCTCATTCGCTAATGTCGTTATCCGGCGGCTGCCTTACGGAAACTCAATTGTAAAACCCGCCTCGCACTGTCCGAAATGTTTGCTCCCGATAAAATGGAAAGACAACCTGCCGGTGGTGAGTTTTTTGATTTTAGGAGGGAGATGCCGTAACTGCAAAACGAAAATCTCAATTGAATATCCGACTGTTGAATTACTTACAGCCCTGATATTTCTCGTTGGATATTTTAATTTCGGTATTTCTGTTAATCTTTTAATCTTTCTAATTCTTTCAATCTTTCTAATCATTATTTCATTCATTGACCTGCATTTGAGAATAATTCCGGATATGTTAGCAATTTCGCTTTTGATTTTCGGACTCGCTTCAAGTTTTTTTAATCCTCTGATTTCTTTCAGTTTTCTTAACTCTCTGAAAGGGTCGCTGTTCGGCGGAGTGTTTCTATATTCGGTTGCATTTTTGGGAGCAAAAATTTATAAAAAAGAAGTGATGGGCGGAGGCGATGTAAAACTTCTTGCGGCCGGCGGAACTTTTCTGGGATTAAAAAATATTTTTCTGGCGCTTCTTATCGCCTGTTTCATCGGCGGAATTACGGGGCTGTTTTTAATTTTAATAGGGAATAAAAAAAAATCCGACTTCATACCTTTCGGACCTTTCATAGCAATATCTATTCTGATTGTATTTTTTTTAAGACCGCAAAATCCTTTTTTAATTACTTTCCAGCCATAAAACAATTGAATAATCGGTACCGCCGTTCTGAGGGAGATTGTTGACATTGCCGTCGCGCGGAATAAAAGAAAAACCCTCTTTGTCGGGTGGCCATGCAGTTTTAACGCTGTTATTCCAGATGCTTGCTATTGCTGTTCCTCTCGGATGTGTCGCACCGCAAAAATTACAGGTATAGGGGTCACCGAAAGGCGAACCGTCGGGAACGCCGTGAGGTCCCATACAAACAATTGCAGTTAGAACATTTGTATCCCGTCGGCCGTTGAAAAATAAGTATCTGTGTCCCCACGGGTCGTGAGGCGTTCTGCTGATGTAAGGACCCGACCATCTTTGAATTGCCGGAAAACCTGTTTGATACGGGGACAGACCCCTTATTAAAACATATTCCCACGGCTGCATTGATTCGCCGTTAGGATCGGTTAATCCATATCCGAAATTAGTTCCGAGATACCCGTCATTATACGGCGGGAAATTGCCTACATCAATATAGTAATCTTTAAGTGCTATTGCCAGTGCCTTCATCTGGCCTTTTGCCTGTTCAATTCTTATTTTCTGCAAAATCCCGCCCATCTTGGTAATGGAAACCGTCAGTAAAATACCTATTATCGCGACGACAATCATCAACTCAATAAGCGTAAAACCTTTTTTATGTTTCATTTGATTTGCCTCCGGACAGGTAGTCGCACCCTTCAGGGTGCGTGTTTTCAAATTCCTTTGTTATAAGTATAATTCAAAATCAGAAAATTGTCAAGACAAAACTTTTGCTAATTTTACAAACCCGTCTATTGAAATCGTTTCCGCACGGCACAGCGGGGATATTCCCGCCTGTAATATTTTTTCTTCCAAAATTTTTTTATCAATTTTAAGTTCTAATGAAAGCGAGTTCAGTATTGTTTTTCGTCTGTGCAAAAATGCCGATTTTACAATTCTGAAGAAATTTTTTTCTTCATTTTTTTTTATGAGCGGATTTTTTAGCCGTTTCAGTTTTACAACCGTTGATGTTACTAATGGTTTCGGTTGGAAACATGTTCCCGGAACATTAAACATTTTTTCAACTTCACAATAAACCTGACAGGCAATTGTTAAAACGCCGTAATCGGACGAATTCGGCGGCGATTTAAGTCGGTTGGCAACCTCTTTCTGAATCATAAAAACGGCTGTGTCCCAGTTATTCAGATGCAGAATTTTTTCAATGATTGCAGACGAAATATAATAAGGCAGATTGGCGACGAATTTCAGTTTTAGTTTCTTGGGAGGGTTATATTTAAGAAAATCCGTATTTACTAACTTTATCTTTTTTTGATTCCTATATTTTTCAATAAGTTCTTCGGCAAGTTTTTTGTCAATTTCAACCGCAATTATTTTTTTGGATTTTTGTAAAAGTTCTTCCGTCAGTATTCCATAACCTGGACCTATTTCAATAACGGTATCCGAAACTGAAATGTCTGCGGATTTTACGATTTTTTTTGCGATGTTTTTATCAACAAGGAAGTTCTGCCCGAGGCGGGTTCTCATACCAAAACCGATTTAAAAATTGAAAGATTAAAAAATTAGAAAGATTTATAAATCTTTGAATCTTTTAATCTTTATAATCTTTTAATTGTCTTATTCAAGTTCCGCATTCCAGTAAACAGTATCAATAAACTTCTGCCAGGATGCTTTTAATTTCAAGCCCGGCCTGAAACAAAGAGATATCGGACCTTTCCAATCGGGTTTGGACGGCACAACCCGTAGTTTCATTCCTGCTTCGGCAGGAGTGCGGTTCGCTTTTTTAAGATTACAGGGAATACAGGAAATAACCACATTTTGCCAGTCGGTTGTACCGCCGCGGCTTACAGGGAGAATATGTTCAAGATTAAGTTCGCTTGTCGTTTTTTTCTTCCCGCAATAGCAGCATTTATATTTGTAATGTTCGTAAATATTTTTTCTGGTGAATTTTATATCCATAGGAGGAAGTTCGTCGTAAAATCTTAAAAGTATTACTTCCGGAATTGCTATCTTAAAAGAGGGGGTGTGAACAAAGCCGGACGGGTGGGCGGAAATTTCCTGCGAAACATCTTTCCAGTCGGAAAAAGAATATGTTTTGTATTCCTCATCAACAACACTGGCATGGTCAATGTACAAAAGAGAAATCGCTTTTTGCCAGGTTGTTATGTGAATTGCATAAAACTTTTTGTTTAGGACAAGAACATCAGACATAATAACACCAATTAAAAATTAAAAATTTGCAATTAAAAATTGAAAGATAAAAATCACAATCATTTTTTATTTTTAATTTTACATTTTTAATTGTCCTTTGTCAAGTGGCAGGCAAGTTTTATCGCTTCAATCATCGCCTGCGGATTTGCCTTATTTTTACCGGCAATGTTATACGCAGTTCCGTGACCCGGCGATGTTCTGATAAACGGGAGTCCGACGGTAACATTTACTATTTTATCCGGATTTAACAATTTCAAAGGAAGCATCGCCTGGTCGTGATACATACAGACGATTAAATCAGATTTCATATCTAAAAATGCGACTTCGGGATTTACCGGGCCCGTCACATCAAGACCTTTTTTCCGGAGAATTTTTATTGCAGGGATTATTTTTTTCTTTTCTTCGGCGCCGGCCAATCCGTTGTCGCCGCAGTGAGGGTTTAAGCCGCACATAATTATTTTTGGATTTTTGATTCTAAAAAACTTTTTTATAAAATTACAAACATCTGTTGTGCTTTTGACAATTTTTTTGGTATTTATATTTTTTGAGACATCTTTAAGCGGAATATGTCTCGTCAGAACAAGCACCTTGATGTCGTCAGCAACCATCAGCATTTCAACATTTTTTATATTAAATTTTTTAGCAAAAAATTCAGTATGCCCGCCGATTTTTCCGAATGCTGATTTTGATACCGGAGCGGTTACAATCGCATCGGCTTTTTCATTCTTTACAAGTTTTAATGCCTCTATTAAAAAACTTATTGCGGCTTTATCGCTTTTGCGGGTTGGAAATCCCTGAACAAATTTTGCTGATGTACCGATGACAACAGGTCGGCAGATTTTAAGAATCGCTTTATCCGAGATAGCTTTTTTTACAATTTCGGGGCCGATGCCTGTCGGGTCGCCGAGGGTTATCGCTATGGCGGGCTTTTTCATTTCTTACTTTTTGACTACGGAGCGAGCAAGAAATTTTCGCAGAACCTCAATTTGCGACTTCTTCTTTTCAGGAGCAAATTGCAGAGCGAGTGGCAGACGAGCGTTTCAAGAAAATTTGCTTGCGAGCGACTTTCATTTTATGTCGGCTGATATATTTGATTTATCGCGAAGATTTTTTATGTATTTTTCATACTCTTCCTGTCGTTTTTCCGCAAGAAGATATTTTTCAAGATTAACTTTAACCTCTTCAAAACTCCGTTTTTGTTTTGCCTGTTTTGCGTCAACTTTTAAAATATGATACCCAAACTCGGTCTCAAAATAGTCGGAAATTTCACCGACCGGCGTCTTAAAAGCAGTATCCTCAAAATTTTTAACCATCATTCCTCTGACGATAAAACCCAGTTCGCCGCCGTTTTTCTGGCTTCCGGGGTCTTCCGAGTACTGCTGAGCAAGTTTTGCAAAATCCTCGCCTTTTTTAAGTTTCTGCTGAACCTCTTTTATTTTGTTCAGTGCCTGTGATTTTTCTTTTGTTGAAGCATTTTTTTCAACCCGTACTAAAATATGCCTTACGGAGACCTTTTCCGGTTCGTCAATTTTATCCCTGTTTTTTTCATAATAACTTTTTAACTCGTCGGAGGACGGCGGGGGGACTTTTCTGACGACTTCATCCTCAATAAGTTTGTTAACCATAATATCTTCGCGGAGTTTGTCGCGAAACTTCGCCATAGTAAGATTTTGCTTTTTTAACTCGGAATTAAACTCGGCATCCGATTCAACGGCAGTCAACATTTTCCCGTTCTTTCTTTTGAATCTGTCTTTTACCGTTTCTATTCCCTCATCAACTTCTCTTTTACTTACTTTCACATCTTTTTTCTTCGCTTCCTGCAATAGAAGTTTCTGGTCAATCATCTGGTCAAGAAGTTCTTTTTTTATTTCTGCGATTTTCTTGTCCATATCTTCCTTCGGCATTACTTCGCCGTAGGTTTTTTGTATCTGGGAAATTACGGGATTTACCGCATCCTCGTAATCCGACTGTAAAATTACATCATCGTTAACTTTTGCAATTGCCTTATTGACGACAGCAGCGGAAAGGCAGGTAAAAGGTAAAAGGTAAAAGGTAAAAGGTAAAAGGTAAAACCATGTCCTTATTCTGTATCTGTTCCGAGTTTTTTGTTCCGCGTCTGTTCCGTGTTTTTTGTTCATCATTTTTTCTCCTGTTTAATCGCAGAGTGAGGGAAAAATTTTTGTAGAGCCTCAATTTGCGACTTGTTCGTTCCAGGAGCAAATTGCAGAGTGAGTTCTGACTGTCTCTCCGCCAGAGGCGGATCCGCCGATCTTTGTGGCGGAAAAGAAATTTGTTCCCGAACGATGTTCATTTTTTCTCCTGTTCGGTTTTTTCAACCGGTTTTGTTAAAAGTTCATAATTTATTTTTGCTTTATATTTTTTGGAAATTTCATCCAGCCATTTGTCCAATTTTTCCTTTTGAATAACCTGCTTAATTTCCGTTTCAACATCGTCCAGTTTTTGCGATTTAAGTTGTTTTCTGCCGGTAAGTTTTATGATATGATACCCTAACGGAGTTTTTGTAATATCGGAAATGTCTCCGATTTTTTTAAGATTAAATGCCGCTTCCTCAAACTCTTTGACATACTGTCTTCTTCCGAAAAAACCGAGGTCGCCGCCTTTAAGGGCAGTCATCTTATCAATTGAATTTTCCTTCGCAAGTTTTGCAAAATCCTCGCCTTTTTTTATCTTTTCTGTAATTTTTTTTGCATCTTCTTCCGTTGAGAGAAGTATATGACTTACTTTTATTTCAGTCGGCTTTTCAAATTCTTCTTTGTGTTTTTCATAATAATCCTTAACCTCGCTGTCGCCCAACACAACTTTTTCTTTCAAAAGTTCGTTCATTATTATTTCGTTTTTGAGTTTTTCATAATTATCTTTAAGCCGTTTTTCTATTTCCGATAACTGTTTTTTTACCGCGGGTCTCTTTTGAATGCCTTGACTTTTTGCGGAAACCAGCACGGTCTTTTCTTTCAACATCGCATCCAAATACTGCTTGCGTCCTATATCGGTGGACAAATATTCCTGCAAGGTGTAGGGGGCATTTTCAACTGCTTTTTCAAACTCCTCAACGGTGATTTTTTCACTGCCGACCTGTGCTAAAATCCTTCCGGATTTTTTGGAACAACCGAGAAAAAAGCAATTGAAAATTAAAAATGTAAAATTAAAAATTAAAAACCACTTCCAACTTCTCCCACGGGGACTTCCTTCAGTCGCAACTTCCAACTTCCAACTTTTTTTCATAATGCGCCTCCAATTTTAGGAATTATACATAATTATTGAAAAGAATGCAAGAGATTTTTTATAAAAATAAGTTTTTTTTCAGCAGGCATGGCGCGGTCCCAAAATACCTCCAATAAATCATTTTTTATAAACCTGAAACTTTCATTTTTTCCGCCACAAAGATTGGCGGATCCGCCTTCAACATTAGGATGACCCGCCTCTGGCGGGCGGGCGGACAGAATATTTATTATCTTTGACGGTTCAGCCGATGTATCGGAAGAAAACTTTATTTGCACCGAAGTAGAAGAGTCGTTAATTTTCAGTATCCCCAGTTTCATTGCAATAAGACGGATTTTTCCGATCTCAAAAAGATTTTCAACTTCTTTCGGCATTTTTCCGAAACGGTCCACCATTTCATTTTTAATCTCTGAAAGGTTTTGCTGGTCAATCACTGTCAAAATTCTTTTATAGAAAGAGATTCTTGAATTCTCATCATTGATATAACTGTCGCTGATAACAGCATCAACTGAAATATCAATTTCCGGATTTATCAAGTCCTGCGTTTTTATACCCTTAATTTCATTTGAGTGTTTTTCTAAAAGCCGGAGATACATATCAAATCCGATTGAATCAATATAGCCGTGCTGACGTTTTCCCAAAATCTCTCCGGCACCTCTTATCTGCAAATCCTTTAATGCAAGATGAAACCCCGAACCTAATTTTGCAAACTCTTTAAGTGCTACAAGCCGTTTCTCCGAAATTTCAGTAAGATTTTCATATCTAAAAAAAAGATAACAATATGCTTTTGTCTTTGAACGACCTACACGACCGCGAAGTTGATAAAGTTGGCCGAGACCAAAATTTTCGGCATCGGAAACAATAATGGTGTTAACATTGGGTATATCCAATCCCGCTTCAATAATAGTAGTGGAAACAAGACAATCAAATTCTTTATTCAAGAAACCCATCATTTTTTCTTCAATCTCTGACGGTGTCATTCTACCGTGCAAAAAATCAAACTTTACAAAGGGGAGAATTCTTTTAAGTTGTATTAGACAACTTTCTATTGTTCCGATTTTATTGTGAACAAAAAATACCTGACCGCCGCGGGAAATTTCATACATAATTGCATCGGTAATAATTTTTTCGTCATATTCTAAAAGCATTGTTTCAACCGACTGACGGCCCAAAGGGGGCGTTGAAATTGTGGACATGTTTTTGATGCCTGCAAGTGCCATTGAAAGCGTGCGGGGAATGGGGGTAGCGGTAAGATAAAGGCAGTCAACATTTTTTTTAATTGATTTTATTTTTTCCTTGTCGCCAACACCGAAGCGGTGCTCTTCGTCAATTATTAGAAGTCCGAGATTGCTAAATGAAATATCTTTGCTTAATAAACGGTGCGTTCCGATAACGACATCTATTTTTCCTTCTTTTAATTTTTCTATAATTTCCTTCTGTTCTTTCTTCGTTTTAAATCTTGAAAGCGTTGCAATTTTTACGGGCCAGTCGGCAAACCGTTCAAAAAATGTCTGTTCGTGCTGTCTGACAAGAACCGTCGTGGGCGCAAGAATACACACCTGCCTTCCCGACAAAACCGATTTCAATGCCGCCCTCATCGCAACCTCTGTTTTCCCGAAACCGGTATCGCCGAAAATACATCTTTCCATCGGGACATACCCTGTCATATCCTTTTTTATATCTTCAACTGCTTTTTGCTGGTCGGGCGTTTCTTCATAAATAAATTCTTCTTCAAACTGTTTTTCATAATTTGAATCCGCTACAAACGGCTGTCTTTGTATGTCAAACCTTTCCGAATAAATCTGTAAAAGTTGCTGCGCCATTTTTTTTGCGGCATCGGAGGCAACTGCCTTTATTCTTTCCCAAGAAGTACTGTCCAACGGATTTATTTTCGGCGGTTTTTTACCGATTGAGAAATATTTTTGGATGCGGTTGAAATCGCCGACCGGAACATATAGTTTGTCGTTGTCGGCGTATAAAATTGAAATATATTCCGCCGTAATTCCGCCGGCAGTTATCTTTTTAAGACCGTCGTAAATCCCGATTCCGTATCTTTCGTGAACTACAAAGTCATCTTTTTTTATATCGGACAGCGTTTCAATCGGAATACCTGTGTCCTTGAAAAATTTCGGCGGTCTAAGACGCACTTTATATCTTGAAAAAATCTCATTGGTAGTAACAAAAACAATTTTGTCGTCGTTCAATATAAAACCTGATGCAAGCGAACCGGTAAAAATATTTCTTTCATAACCAGTGCCTAAAATTTCCGACAGATGTTTTCTTTCACCGTCGTTATTTGCAACTATAAAAATCTGAAAATCGCTGCTGCGCCATTGTTCATATTTTTCTTTGAAAAGTTCAATGTTACCGTTGAAATTGAAAGAGGGCGAATGTGAAACAATATCAATTTCCGAAAAAATATGAAACTCGGTTTGAAAATAATCAAAAATTACCGCCTCATCTAATTCTTTTGAAGGTATTATTTCAATTTCATTCAGTTCTGTTATTGAACGCTGACTTGCAGCATCAATATTTTTTATTGTTTCAATATTATTCACATCAAAAACAAGCCGGCACGGTAAATTGGATGCATTATTCCACATATCTAAAATCTCGCCCCTGACGGCAAATTCGCCGACATCAGTTACTATGTCTGCCCTTTCATAACCGTTTGCCACTAACTGCGAAATAAAAGATTCACGATTAACAAGAGCATTTTTTTTGATTTTTATAACGGATTCCTCAAAGTTTTTTCGGGCAATAGTTTTTTTTGAAAGTGCTGCCGTTGAAGCACAAAGAATTACATTTTTATTTTTTAAGATTTGTGAAATCGTCTTGAGACGGGAAGCGGTATCAGTTTCTGGAAAAACCAAAATCCGAGGAACAGGAAATTTAAGAATTTTTGAAACGGTTGATATGCTTTCTGAAATATCAAGAGCATCCTCGTCGGTGTTCATCGGAATAATAACATTTTTATATAAATAATTATTTTTTGCGACGGCATAAGCCAAAGCGCCGGAAAGATTAAGCGAGTTTAACATTTTATGATTATCAAGAAAACTTCGTAACCACAGATGGACACAGATTGGCACAGATTAAAAAACTACAAATTACCTTTGTTCCTTTGAATTTATCCGTATTTATCTGTGTGAATCTGTGGTTGCTTTTTATAATTTCCTATACTTTTAGTAGTTTGGCGACGCATTCAATATGCGCCGTCTGCGGAAACATATCCACCGGTTGAATTTCAACGAGTTTATATTTTTGGGAAAGTATTTTTACATCTCTTGAAAGCGTCGCCGGATTGCAGGATGTGTATATTATTTTTTGCGGCTGGAGTTTCAACAGTGACTTTAAGACGATTTGCGAACAGCCGGCGCGGGGGGGATCCAAAATAACTATGTCTGCAAAGTCCATTTTTCTTAAAATGTAATCGGCATTACCCCGTATAAAAAATACATTTTTTATATTGTTGCTCTTTGCGTTTTTTATTGCATCTGAAACCGACGGCGACACTTCTTCAACACCGGTAATTTTCCTGCAAAAAGGCGCAAGATAAATTGATATCCCGCCGGAACCAGAATAGACATCAATGATATTTTCATCCCCTCTAAGCTGGCAAAAATTTTTTATCACTTCGTAAAGTTTTTCGGTTTGCAACGTGTTGACCTGAAAAAATGAGGATTGGGAAATCTCAAAAACAGTTCCGCCGATTTTTTCTTTTATTGTATCTCTGCCAAAAAGTTTGAAATTTTTATTGCCGAGAATAACATTTGTTTTTGCAGGGTTGATATTTTGATAAACTGATACGACTTCCGGGAATTTTTTTGTTATTTTGCCGAGAATTTCCTTTATATGCGGAATAAAATTTGTTTTTGAAACAACCACAACCATAAACTCGCCAAACGCAAATGATTGCCTCAAAATTATATGCCTTAAAATTCCTGCTCTTTTGTCCTCATTATAGGGTTGAATTTTGTATTCGTTTATTAAATTTCTTAATGCTAAAATTATTTCGTTCGCTTTTTCTGTTTGTAAAAAACAGTTTTTAATATCAACAATATGATGAGATTGCGGATGAAAAAATCCCGTAATTACATTACCCGTTTTTCTGCCAACCGGCATTTGAACTTTATTTCTATATCTGAAAGGATTGACTGCGGGAATTATTTTATTAACTCTTATATCAAAAAAATCCTGAACTATCGCGGTTTTTAATTCAAGTTGATTTTTATAATCCGTCATTTGAAGATTACATCCGCCGCAATAGTAAGCGGGAAGTGGGAAGTGGGAAGTGGGAAGTGAAAAGTGAAAAGGACATGGCGGTTGAATACGATGCGGGGAGGGGGATATTACGGAAATTATTTTTGCTCTGGCATAGTTTTTTTTTGTCTCAATTATTTCAACGAACAATTTGTCACCCGGAACGGAATACGGCACCATAACAACAATATTTCCGTACTTACCGATACCATCGCCGCCCGTTATAATTTTATCAATTTTAATTTCTATTTTCTGCCCGACTTTAATCATTTGTGAATTTGTTAGTTCCTGATTTTCATCAGGACAGGCTTTATGCTTCTCGCTGCACGCCTTTTGATAACTTTTCTGGTTCTGATTTTTCTTTCAAGTTTAAGTTTATTGAGGTGATACATAGCAGCGATATGCGAAATTTTGAATCTCTTTCCAATTTCTATAAGAGTCGGTGGAACACCTCTGTTTTTAATTGATTTCTTAACAAATTTTAAGATTTTATCCCTGATTTTCATCGTCGGTAGTATTTAACAAATGTTATATAACAATTGTTAAATGACTTATATCATTTTTTCAAGGGCTTCTTTACCAGTCATTCCTACTTTGATGCCGAGGTTTTTCGCACCGGATGTCATTGCAACAACCTCACCGGCAAGCAATTCATCAACATTTTTAACGCCTTTTACAACACAGGCACAATCGCCCATTTTTTCAGCCGCATCAATGTTCAAATACCCGCACATCACAAAACCTTTGTTGCCGACAGCCATAACCAGCACCGCATTATTGAGGGGAATTTCAATCCCCGCCGCCGTTTTTTCACCAATTTTAATATCAACAGTTTTCATAAAATCCTCTTAGCCGACCAAGAGATTCGTAATTATTTTTACCATAACCTCTTTTTCTTTGGGATTACTCTCGGCAATCAACAAAGCCAAAACCGCAAGGGCATTATCGTTGATTTTTTTCTCACCGCTGTTCTTATATAAATAATTATTCTTATCCAAAAAATAAACAAAAAGAAACGAAGCGATTCGCTTATTACCGTCAATAAATGGATGATCTTTGATTGTTAAATACAGCAGATGTGCTGCCTTTTCCTCGATACTTCCGTATAATTCTTTACCGCCAAATGTCTGATACAAATTTTTGACGATACTTTCAAATTTTCTGTTGACTTCCTGACCGAAAAGTTCACTAGCTTGCTTTTTGTCAATAAGTTCTTTCTTTATTTGAAAAACAATATTTTGACAATTTTCATATTCTAAAACGAATGCCGGCGTTTTTCCTTTTACAAGAGTTAATTTGTGAGTATCGTATTGTTCTAAAATAGAAATTGATTTTGCATAATCCGACAACAAATTCAGAATTTCCTGCGTTTTACTTTCTAAAAGTTTGCGACGGGCTTTACTCTGTAAAAAAGCAATAGTGCCTTGCAGTTCTTTTAACTGTTCCGATTGTTTCAACAATCTTTTTTCATTTAACGTATAGCCGTTGATAATGTGGTCTTTCAGAACATTCGTAGCCCAGATGCGAAATTGTGTTGCACGAAATGAGTTAACTCTATAACCTACTGAGACTATCATGTCTAAACTATATAAATTCATTTTCCTTTTTTTGCCATCTGCAGCAACCTGTTCCAAAATGGAACAGGTTGAATTTTTATTCAACTCGTCAGTTTCGTAGATATTGTTTATATGTTTTACTATCGCTGGACGATTTACATCAAAAAGTATGGCTATTTGGTGGGCATCAAGCCAAACGGTTTCTTTTTCCAACTTCACTTCAAGTTGAATCTGTTTATTTTTTGTTTTATAAATAACGATACTGCCTTTGTCAAATTTATTTTTCATATTACTTATGGCTTTTTGCTTACAGTCAAAACTAGCGCCACATTATTAAGGGGAATTTCAATTCCCGTCGCTGTTTTCTCGCCGATTTTAATTTCAGTGTTTTTCATAAAACCCCCATGGAATTATTTTCTTTTAATAAATTTTTTCATTTCAATTTTTTTATCAGAATTTCATTAACCAATTTCGGGTTGGCTTTGCCGCGGGATTTCTTCATAACGCTGCCGACTAATGCGCCGATTGCCTGTTGTTTGCCAGCTTTAAATTCAGCAACTGCTTTTTGATTTTCAGCAATTGTTTCATTAACTAATTTTTCTATTTCTTTTTCGTCTGAAATCTGGACAAGTCCCTGTTCTTTAACTATCTCGGAAGCGCTTTTACCGGTTTTGTACATTTGCTCAAAAACGGTCTTTGCTATCTTGCCGGAAATCGTACCGTCTGATATAAGTTTGAGCATTTCCGCAAGGTTTGACGAGGAAACGGGGGATGAAATTATATCTTTATTTTCAGCGTTTAATTTTCCCAATAATTCCGTCGTAATCCAGTTAGAAAGTGGCTTTGCCACAGTGAGTAGTGAGTAGTGAGTAGTGAGCAGTGAAAGGCAATCTTCAAAATAATCCGCTATTGATTTTTCGGATGTTAAAACGCCTGCATCATAATCTGATAGCCCGAATTTTTCTATGAATCTTTTTTTGCGGGATGCCGGTAATTCAACCAGATTTTTCCTTATTTCATCCAGAAACTTTTCATCAATTTCAACAGGCGCTAAATCCGGTTCAGGGAAATACCTGTAATCGTGTGCCTGCTCTTTTGAACGCATTGAGACCGTTGCGCCGGATTTCTCGTCCCAAAGCCGGGTATCCTGAACAATTTTTTCATTAGAATTTAACGCTTCTTTTTGGCGTTCAATTTCATAATTCAACGCATCCCGTATTGCCTTAAACGAATTCATATTTTTTAGTTCAACTTTCGTCCCAAGTTTTTTTTCACCGACACTACGAAGCGAGATGTTTGCATCGCACCGAAGCGAACCTTTTTCCATATCACAATCGGAAATTCCGATATATCTTAAAACGGCTTTCAACTCTGTCAGATATTGATACGCCTCATCCGGAGAGGAAATGTCCGGCTCGGAAACGATTTCCAGAAGCGGGATTCCTGTCCTATTGTAATCAACAAGCGAATAATCCAATTCCTGTGCGCCTATTGCGTGAAGAAGTTTTCCGGCATCCTCTTCAAGATGGATTCTTGTAATTCCGATTTTTTTTGTTTGTCCGTCAGTATCTATTTCCAAAAACCCCTTTTCGCACAGCGGAAGTTCATACTGGGATATCTGATAATTTTTCGGCAAATCCGGATAAAAATAATTTTTCCGTGCAAAGATTGAATGTTTTGCAATTTTACAGTTTGTGGCAAGTCCGGTCAAAACGGCAAATTCAACGGCTTTTTTATTAAGAACGGGAAGGGTGCCGGGCTGACCGGTGCAGACGGGACAGATGTTAGAATTCGGAACGCTTCCGAATTCAGTTGAACATCCGCAGAAAAGTTTTGATTTTGTTTTCAGATGAACATGAACTTCAAGTCCGATGACTGTCTCGTAATTCATAAAATTTTCTCCAAAAGTTTTAAGTCGGTATCATATTTAAGATATTTTTTTGCTTCGTTAATTTTCACCCATTTAGTTGACAGAATTTCATGGTCGTGTATTCCGGTTTTTTTGACGGGTGCCATCAGAAACCATACAACTTCTTTACTGATAAATTTGTTTTGGTGTCTGAAATTATAGTGTGTTTTGCCGAGCGGTTTGATTATTTTACAATTATAACCCGTTTCTTCCGACACTTCGCGTAGGGCGGTATTTTTTATCGTTTCGGATTTTTCTATGTGCCCTTTCGGAAACGTCCAGATGATTTTGCCGAATAGATTTTTTACTTTTACAAGTAAAAGTTTTTTGTCTTTTATTATTACACCGCCTGCTGAAAACTCATTCATATTTTTTAATTATACAAAATTATTGGGATTAAATCAATTGACATTTTGTTTTCATTTTTGTAAAATCAAATTATGTTGAAATTCAACGAAGCAAAAAAGATTTTACTTAAAAACATAGACCGGTTGCCAACGGTAAAAACCTCACTGAGCGAAAACATATTAAATACCGTCCTCGCCGAAAACATTATTTCACCGGAAAATATTCCAAATTGCGACAATTCCCAGATGGACGGTTATGCCGTAAACTCTTCTGATACAAAAAAAACACCCATATTATTAAAAATTATCGGAGAAGTAAAAGCAGGCGATATTTTTTTCAAAAAACTGAAAACCGGTGAAGCAGTGAAAATTATGACAGGAGCGCCGATTCCAAAGGGTGCCGATGCGGTTGTGATGGTTGAGGATACGGAAGAAGAAAGGTTAAAGGTTAAAGGTCAAAAGTTAAAATTTGTGAAAATATTGAAACCTGTAAAAAAAGGAGAGAATATAAGAAAAGCGGGGGAAGATGTACGCAAAGGCGAGATGATTCTTAAAAATGGGACGGTTCTCAACCCTGCTCAAATCGGATTACTCGCATCAATCGGAAAAACAGAAATCAAAATAGTAAAAAGACCAAAAATAGCAATTATCACAACGGGTAATGAAATTGTTAACGCTTCTGTAAAAAAACTTCCGAAAGGCAAAGTCAGAAATTCAAATCTCTGGACGCTTATTACTCTGTTAAAAAGAGACGGGGCAATTCCGGTTCAATTTGAAACAATCCCTGATAACTTAACAAAAATAAAATCAGCAATAAAACAGGCGTTTTCCATATCCGATGTGGTAATAATTTCTGCAGGGATATCCGTCGGAAAATATGATTATGTAAAAACTGCACTGAAACAACTCGGCACAAAACTTTTATTCTGGAAAGTTGCAATAAAACCCGGTAAAGCATTTGCTTTCAGTAAAATGGGGACAGTCCCTATTTTTTCGCTTCCGGGAAATCCGGTTTCAACTATGATTACGTATTTGGAATTGGTAAGACCCGCTTTATTAAAAATGACGGGGAAACAATCAACAGGGTTACCCCGTATAAAAGCAATTTTATTACATAATATCTACGAAAAGTCCGACAGAAAACAATTTTTACGCGGATTTTTTTACAAAAAAGATAATAAATTTTTCGTAAAAACCACAGGGATGCAGGGTTCTGGAATACTCAAATCAATGTCAAAAGCAAACTGTTTTATCGTGCTTGATGAAAAAACTTCATTCATAAAAAAGGGTTCATTGGTAAATATTGAAATTTTAAATCGGGAGGATGGTTATGGATGTGATTGAGAAACTTATTGCCGGACACAGGGAAGTCAGAGAAGAAATAGACATTCTGGACAAACTTGTAAAAATGTCAAACAGCGATGCTTTTGCTTGGGATGATGTTTTCAAAATTTCCGATTTTTTTGAAAAAGAAGTCAAGGAACATTTCCGGCTTGAAGAAATGGTTCTATTTCCGGTAATGAAAAATGTTCTGCCGTTATCCGAACAGAATATTTTAACCGAAATTGAGGATGAGCATAAACCTATTCTGGGAAAACTTGATGATTTCAAAAAAATGGCGGAAAGACACAAAAAAATCTCTTCCAAAAACTCAAGGGAAGATTTCGTCAATTCTGCAAAAGCAATTATTGATTCGCTTATTCCTCATGCAAAAAAAGAGGATGTAAAACTTTTCCCGCTCGTTAGAAAATATTTTAAGACAGAAAATTATAAAGAACTTGAGGAAATGTATTTCAAATACTTAAAGGTATAAATGTCAACGGTATCAATTATAAAATGTAATTCGTATAATAGTGTTGAACCCGCAATAAAAGAAGCGGTGAAACTTCTCGGCGGGACGGAAAAATTTTTCAAAAGCGGGCAAAGGGTTTTAATTAAGCCGAATATACTCTCGGCAAAAGTGCCTGAGAAAGCGGTAACAACACATCCCGAAGTTATACGGGCAATAATACGGCTCGTCAAATCAGCGGGGGCAATTCCGTCCGTCGGTGAAAGTCCGGGCGGAGTTATAGGCGGCGCGGAAAAATTCTGGGAAAAAAGCGGTATAAAAAAAGTTTGTGAGGAAGAAAAATGCCGGATGCTTTTTTTTGAAAGAACCGGCACTGTCTGCGTTGATTCAAAAAATCCAAAAAACAAAACATTAAAACAACTTGAAATAGCAAAACCCTGCCTTGAATATGACTGCGTAATTTCTGTGCCGAAATTCAAAACCCACAATCTTGTTTTTTTCACCGGCGCAGTTAAAAATCTTTACGGATGTATTCCGGGTTTAAGAAAATCAATGTACCACAAATTCGCTCCCCATCCGGACGAATTCTCGGAAATTATCGTTGATGTTCTGGCAATAGTAAAACCGAAACTTTCAATAATGGACGCGGTGGTCGGAATGGAAGGCGAAGGGCCGGCATCGGGAAAACCAAGAAATATCGGACTGATTATGGCTTCCGATGATGCCGTTGCAATTGATACGGTGATGTGCGAAATTGCCGGCTTTGACCCAAAAAAAGTTTATTACTTAAAATCTGCGGCGGAATTAAAACTCGGAACAAATGAAATTGAAAAAATAAAAATTACCGGCGAGAAAATTGAAAATGTCAAGTTGAAAAAATTTAAAATACCGACTAGTTTTTATCTGTATTTTATACCTAAACGGCTGGCAAAATTTTTAGGTAAATTCGTATCCGCACTGCCGGTTATGGATAAAAAAAAATGTACAAAATGTATGACTTGCATAAAATCCTGTCCTGTAAAAGCGATAGAACTTAAAGGAATTCCGGTCGTGGACAGACAAAAATGCATACTGTGTCTTTGCTGCATTGAACTTTGCCCGGAAGATGCGGTTGAAATAAGATATTCCGCACTTATAAGATTTTTATTGTTTATGCGGAAAATTAAACGGATGGAATTTTTATGATAGTATCGCTATTACATCTTGAAAAAAATAACTCCGCAAAGATTGTAAAAATTGAAGGCGGGACGGGATTTCATAAAAAACTTGAATCACTGGGATTACGGCACGGCGTCAAAATAAAAAAATTGAGTTCATCCGTATTCGGCGGGCCGGTCGTAATCAGAGTAGGACGAACGCACATAGCAATCGGCAAAGGGATGGCAAATAAAATAATTGTTAATACAGAATAAAAATAAAATATGAAAAAAATCTTACTTATCGGAAATCCCAATGTCGGAAAAAGCGCAATTTTTTCTCACTTAACCGGAATTGATATTATTACCGCAAACTATCCCGGAACAACCGTTGAGTTCACAAAGGGCTACTTAACTTATGAAGATGAAAAATACGAGGTTATTGATGTGCCGGGAAATTATACTCTGGATGCCGCATCCAAAGCGGAAGAAGTCGCTATAAATTTTATTAAAGAAGGCGACATCATCGTAAATGTAATTGACTCAACCAATTTGGAAAGAAATCTTAACTTAACGCTTCAACTCCTGCCGAAAAAAATTCCGATGATAATTGTGTTGAATTTCTGGGACGAAACAAAGCACACGGGAATTGCTATTGATGAAAAAAAACTTGAAGAAATTTTGGGCGTTCCCGTTATTCCGACCTGCGCTGTAACCGGCGAGGGACTCTGCAAAATCATTTCAAACTTAAACAATGTTAAAATAAGTAATTTTTCCTACGACCAAAATGAAAAATGGCATGTCATCGGAAATATAATTGAATCGGTTCAAAAGGTCTTTCACAGACATCACACATTTCTTGAACGACTGAGCGACATTACCATAAAACCGTTAACAGGAATCCCCGCGGCAATTATTATTATTGCTTTGACTTTTTTTATTGTCAGATTCATCGGCGAAGGACTTATAAATTATCTGCTTGACCCGTTATTTAACAACTTTTACTATCCTGCAATTATCAATCTGACTGAAAACATTAAACCGGATTTTTTTTCTAAATTGCTTATCGGCACAACACCGGAAGTGATGAAGTCATTCGGAATTTTGACTACCGGAATTTATGTTCCGTTTGTGGTAGTGCTTCCCTATATTTTTTCATTTTACATTGTGCTGGGTTTTCTGGAGGACTTCGGCTATCTGCCCCGGCTGGCGGTCTTATTAGACAACATTTTTCACCATCTTGGGCTCCACGGTTACTCGGCAATTCCTATTATTTTAGGATTGGGATGCAAGGTGCCTGCAATTTTATCCACAAGAATACTTGAATCCAAACGGGAAAAAATTATCACCACCGTTTTGATACTTATCAGTGCGCCGTGTATGCCTCAGACCGCAATGATTTTATCTTTGGGAATTGCACACGGAATTAAAGTTGTTGCTTTAATTTTTTTAATTATAATCTTAATTGCCGTAATAACATCCTTTATACTTAATAAAATAATGAAAGGCGAGGCGCCGGAACTTTTTACCGAAATACCGCCATACCGAATTCCAAGTTTTTCGGTTCTGTCAAAAAAAATATGGATGCGGCTGAAAGATTTCTTAAAAGAAGCCGTGCCGCTTATTATTTTCGGAATATTTTTGATAAATATTTTGGATATCTTTAACATCACAAATTTTTTAACCACTCAAATCGGAAAACCCGTTGTTTATTTTTTAGGACTCCCCGAAGAAATTATTTCGGTTATTATTCTCGGATTTTTAAGGAAAGATGTTTCAATCGCGATGCTTGCGCCTTTTGCATTATCGGCAAAACAGTTTATCGTTGCAAGCATATTTATGGTTCTTTACCTGCCCTGCATTGCCTCGTTTTTTATTTTGCTCAAAGAAATGGGCTTAAGGTTGGCTTTAACGATTGTATTTACCATTTTTACCGTCGCATTTTTTTCGGCATCATTTCTGAATTTTATTTTCACAGTTTTCTGATTGTAAAAAAAGTGCTTGACAAATTTTAATTTTTGTATTATACTTTCCAATAGACCGTATAAATCCGTTAATTAGGAACGGGTGTTTCTACGAACCGACCATAATCGGTTCTGCTACGGGAAGATATATTTAGTTATAAATTATTCTTCCCGTATTTTTTTTGAAAAGCTATTCAACTACTTTCGCAACTACGAAACTACGAAAGTAGTTTGGGAATTGTCGTCGGAAAACTATATTTTGGAACTTGTAAATTTCTTGCATTTTTTGCATTTTTACCGGAGGTTATTTTATGGGAAACGAACAAAACATTAGAAAAAAAATTCTTATTAACAAGAAATTTCAATTCAAGTATGCCGCAATGATTGTCGGCACGCTTTTTGTTATGGTCGCGTTAATTGAATGGGATATTTTTTACACGATGAAGACAATTCTTCCGAAGGTTTTTTTTATGGAAGAGATACGGCAGGACCTAACCGCTTTCCACCTTTTACTTGCGGTAAAATCGCTTGTGTTTATGGTTCTCGTCGCTTTCATTTCCGTATATTTTTCCCATAGGATTGCCGGACCGATATACCGGCTTGAAAAAGACCTTTTAATTATGATTAACGAAGGCGATTTAACCAAACAGTTCCGTCTCAGGGAAAAAGACGAACTGAAAGAACTGGCGGAAGCGCTGAATACTATGACGGCGAATTTAAGAACCAAACTTTTATCGGACGAACAATTCCGCGAAGAAGCGCGGATAAAAATAGCGGAAATATTAAAAGTTCTCCGGGAAAAAGAAACCATCTCGGCGGAAGAAAAGAATATTATTATCGCCAAAGCCGAAGAAATATCAAACGCTTCCAATGTTTCATCGGTAAGTTTTAAGATATGACATTATAAAACCGCAGAAGTAGCAGATGAACACAGCTGTCATGTTGAGCGATAGCGAAACATCTTGAGATTCTTCGTCGCTTCGCTCCTCAGAATGACATTTCATGTCATCTGCGTAAATCTGTGTGTATCTGCGGTTCCAAATTACAGAACTTATGAAATCAAAAGGGGTGACGCTGACGGAACTTTTAGTGGTTCTCGCTCTACTCGGTTTAATTCTTATTCCGTCGGCGGTTATATTCAAAAAATCATTAGGAGCGTGGTGGGGCGGAACAACGCAGATTGACCTCCAGCAGGATGCAAGAAACGCAATGTATCTTCTGACAAAAGACATCAAGGGCGCTATGAGATGTTCAATAGGTGCGGTGAATAAAAATTATTCTTTTGAAGAACCGGCGGGTTACAGCGAAGTGATAAATAACTGGGCGGCATCCGACCCGACGCAGGCAAGAAAATCGGACGATATCGTTTCGGGTCTCTGGGCGATGGCATTTACCGTAGCAGGACCCGAAAAGGATTATTGGAGCGACAATTTTAACTTAACCATAAATCAGCCGAACAACAATTATATTCTCACTTATTGGATAAAACCGGATGATAAGACGGCAAAAAATCAGAATACATGGGTGAAAGTTCTGGAGGCAGGAACTCAAAATTTGAGAGGCGGACCGACATTGAAAGGAAACGAGGTCAACGATGCGTGGAACTTCGTCGTAGTTTCTACCGATGTTATCACTCTTGAACCGGGTCCATACTTCATAAAAGTAAGAACAACGGGTAATAATGCAATCACAAAATATGATGCGGTATCGCTTGCACTCAAAAAAAATGTTTTGCTGGAAAACGGTTCCGCTGTAAATTCAACTGGTCCGTTTTATCTTGAATCAAACGAGGACGGAATTTTTTACAAATACAGATACCGCCTTGATGTAAGCGACCCTACGAATGTAAAACTTATCAGGGAAAAATCAAATGGGTTCAATTGGCAGGCGGACGGGCTTAATCCCGTCTGTGAAAACATTTACACTCTGACGGTTACCAACATAGACCAGCAGTATTTTGATATAAATCTGATTGTGAAAAAAGAAACAAAAGACGAAAAAGAACATACATATTCAATGACGACGCGAGTTTACCCGACGGTACCGTAAAAGACCGCGGAAACACGCGGAACAGAACGCGGAATGACGCAGAAAAATAAAAAATAAATATGAAAAAACTCAATTGCTTAATTGCTCAATCATTCAATCGCTGTCGTGCTTACACGCTTGTTGAAATAATGATAGCGATGGTTGTTTTGGTTCTCGGTTTAATTCCGCTTGTAAAACTTATCGGCGATTCGCTGGTCGCCACCAGCGACCTCGGTTCCAGAAGCGTCGCCAACGAACTTGCGCAGGATTTGCTGGAAGAGATAAAACAGCGGAAATGGGATGAAAATGCCGGTGCAGACGGATTAACAGCAGCGGGCGCACTATCAGCAATCGGACTGGACGGCGAAACCGCAACCAACAAAACAACTTTTGACGATATTGATGACTACAATGCACTTCAAGGCGCAAACGCTGAAAACCCGCCGAAAGATGCTTCAAATACCGCGATGGCGCAATACAGCAAATTTACAAGAAGTGTTAGGGTAAGATATAAAACATACAATGCTAACGGAACTTTTTCTGATTATGGCGGCGGTGCACCTTATACCGATTATAAAGAAATAACCGTTACCGTCAGTTGGACATCAGGCGGCGGAAAAACCAGAGAAGTTATTCATCAAACAATAATGGCAAATATAGCGAGACGGTAACGACAATTAAAAATGAAAAATGCAAAATTAAAAATTAAACAACACGGCGTAACTCTCGTAGAACTAATGGTTGTGGTGGCCCTGATGGCGATAATTTTCATTCCGCTGGTGCAGATTTTCAAGTCATTCACAAACGCATGGTGGGCGGGAAAAGCAAGGATGACCGTTCAGGCGGAGGCACGCGACGCTATGTACTGGTTCACAAAAGATATGAAATCTGCTTACAGGCATGGCGTAGGCAATATGATAAGGAACGGCGGGTTTGACACGCCCGACAGCAGCCCGGCACAAGCACCAACCGGCTGGGATTGGATTCCTGCAAACAGCGGACTGCCGGCCGGCATTGTAAAAATCAGTTCACCGTCCACAAGAGGTTTTTGTATCGGGGTTTCAACATGGACTACATTTTCATCAACATTTACATTTCAACTTCAACCGAATGTTGACTACATTCTAACAGGACAAATAACAAATACCAATGGCTCTCAGGGTAGAATTCAGGTTACAAATCCGGCGGGAACAACGCTCTATGCTTCAACTGACACAAATCATTTATGGGCGGGTCCGCCTGCATATGGATGGGAAACTGTTACGGCCGACCCGAACACTGCTGTTGCCGGAACAGTTGATGCCGGTAATTCAACATTCAGAGTCCCATCAGTTGTCAGTTGTATCATACAACTTTCAAATACCGCCGCCGGAACCCCGAGTATTGCTTATTTTGAAAACATCTCCGTCACTCCGAGAATGGCCGTTTTGGTGGGAACTGCCGATACTACCGCAGGTGAATGGCAGGTCCCGACCGGTGCCGGGTATCCTTTCGTCTCCGAAATGCAAACGGAAACCGGTTACACAAAATATCTCGCGAGATACAAAATAGAGGTTACCTTCGATTCGGCAAATGTATTAAGAAACCGTATCTGGCGGCAGAAAGCAACATCGGATATGGCGTCTTTTACAAACGACAGCGACTGGGAGTCAATTGATTACAATCACATTGCGGAATATTGCGACGAACTGAAAATCGGCTATGATGTATCCAACGCACTTTTGGCGCAAAACGGAACGGATACGGGAATAAGTATGGAATTAGTGTTTAGAAGGGCGGCGGCAGGGTCTGTTATGCATCCGTATAGTATGAAAACATACATATATCCGCAATCGCCGTAAAAAGCAATTAAAAATTGAAAATTAAATAATGGGGACGGAGGTAATTAAATTGTTATGAAAAATCAAAAATTATTCGCTATTCGGGGTTTCACGCTTATTGAATTGATGATAGTCGTTGCAATCATCGGGCTTTTAACTGCTGTGATTGTTCCGAAATTTGCAAGCATGAAACAAAAAGCGGCGGAAGGTGCAACCCGCGGGGCATTGGGAACAATCCGCTCAAATGTTGAGGTCTACAGAGGAGAAAATATGAATAATCAGCCGGTTTTTCTTTCTGCAGTAGCAGCGCTTGATAACTTTTCGCCTAATATCCATGCCGATGTACTAAATTTCTGGAAAGGTGATGATACACAATTCCCGCAAAATGAATCGGTAGAGCCGAAATCGCGGGATTTATATAATTACAGCGCCGCAGGAGCATTTATTGATGACAATGTCGGCACGAAGATTCTGTCAATTGCAGCCGCAAACAGAAAGGGCTGGCTTTACAGGAACAACGACGGCAGTGTTTTTATAAATTCAGTTCTTCCCGATACTCACGGAGAACCTTTTTCAGTTTGGTAACGGAGGTAATTAAAAATGCAAGTTAAAGGTAAAAGGTTAAAAGTTAAAATGAAAAATAAAAAAGGTTCGGCGTTGGTTTTCGTGATGGTTGCGCTGCTATTTTTAGCGGGTGTAGGACTTACCTTCGTGTTCTGGCTTTCGTCAGAATCCAGACAGGCGGGAAGAAGACAGGCGGTAACAAGGGATTATTATGTCGCAGAAGCGGGAACTGAAAAAGCGATACTTGATATAAAAAGCGGCGGATATATCTGGACAAAAGGCTTTACATATACATCAAGTTATATACTTAATGGTGAACAAGTTGAAGTTAAAATTACTAATGTAGGGGAAGAATAATAAAAGGGGTAGGTTAAAGGTTAAAGGTTAAAATTAAAAATGAAAAAAAATTTAATTCCAGTTGGAATTGGTGTTATTGTTTTAGTCGCAGTTTGGCTTCTTTCAAGACCGAAACTTGATGAAGCGGATGCATTCAGGATTTTGGAAACTGCGCGGGCGAACTACGGACGCGAGAATCTCGGCGGGGCACTGGAGGATTTCCGTCTTTTATTAAAAAAATATCCGTCTTCAAAATTCGCGGAGGAATCGCAGAGATTTGTAATTTATATCTATGAAAAAAGGCAGGACCATGTTGCGGCACTCGGCGAATACAGAAAATACCTGAAAAAATTCAGGAACACGCCGTTCACCGCCGAGTTCTCCTACAAAACCGGATTTGTGCTTTACAAGTTTCTGTCAAAATCTAATCCTGCGCGAATTGCCCTGATGCGGGTAATAAAGGAATATCCGGAAAGCGAATATGCCTTAAAATCAAAAGAATTGTTGGCGGAAATTTTTAAGGCGACGGGAAAAGAGGAAGAAACGGTTAAACTTATGGAAACATTTTCCACAGCAGGCGGAAAAAATAGCATCGGCTTGAACATCTCGCAAATGGAAGCGTTCTGGCGGCTCGGAAAACACGGCGAAGCATATAATTTTGCGAAACAAATTCCAAAGAAAAGTCCTCAAATAAAGGAAAGCACTATTTACTGGCAACTTCTGGTAAAGTTTGAACCGGGTAAAGAAAATTATTTAGGGCTGTCAAACGCATACCAACGGCTGGGATTTCCCGAACAGGCGAAAATTTACAGAACAAAAGCGGAAACATTCGGAAAAAAAAAGAAATAGCCACAGAGTCACAAAGCCACAGAAATAAACACAGAGAAAAAATAGAACTTAAAAACTCCGTGCTCTCCGTGCTCTCCGTGCTCTCCGTGTCTCCGTGGCAAAATTAAAACAAAGTGAAAAAAAAGTTTTTACTAATTCCTGTAATTTTTATTTTTATCGGCGGATTTTTTTTATATAAAAACTCATCCGAACAAAAATCTATTAAATACCTTGAGAAAGGCAACAAATTCCTCAAAAGCAAAAAATACATTGAGGCGATTTTAGAATATCAGAAAGCAATCCCGCTTAAACCGTCAAAAAAAATTTCCGCGGAACTTCATTATAATATCGCTACAAGTTGCCTTGCGTTAGCACAATACTCATCGGCAATAACGGAGTATAAAAAGGTTGTATCGGAATACAAAGAAAGCCCTTTCGCCGAGGACGCACAGTTCATTACCGCTATGATTTTTGACGAGCGGCTTGGCAACAAAAAACGGGCGAAACAGGAGTTTAAGTTTTACCTTGACAGTTTTCCGAAAGCGAAATACTCCTTTGAGGCAAAAAGAAAACTTTTGGAAAAGTAAAATAACACTTGACAAAATGCGCGTTTTATGTTATACTAAAATTGGATAAAGAAATATATGAAAAAAAATGGTTTAGAAAAGAAATTAGTGAAGTTTACCGAGGAAGTTAAAAAAAATTTAAAAGAAGAAAAAGAAATTAAAAGCAATATGCTGCTATGGTTGAAAACTCACGATACCATATTGGCTGATATGAGAGTATTATTGAGAGAACAGGAAAAATTGGGGAAAGAACTGGCAAGACAATGGCAAGAACATGAGAAATGGCTCAAAGACCATAATGTAAGATTGGGCTTACACTGGGAAGAAATCCGGCATAAATGAAAAAAATATTACTAATTACAGGATGTTTCGTCTTCTTTTTCGCCTTAACCGGAAGGTGCGAGGCATCTTTTGTTTCGGATGAAATTTTGCAAACAGCACAAATCACAGAGCAGAATCAACTTGCAGTTTCCGATATTCTCAAAAAAGCGACCTCCGACAAAGCGACAATTTCGCAGACGCCTTTAAGAGTTGAAAATCTTTCAACACCAAAGACATTAACTATAAAAAATACATTTTTGGGCAGGGACCTCGGGGAACCGGTAAATTATGCACTGAAAGTGCAATGCCTGAGGGCAACGGATTTCACGCTCGTCTTCTGCCCGTGTCATCATTATATATCAGAGTTGCGGCTATAATTTTTTAGAAGAAGCAGATTTTTTGCGGTTGCTTGTTTTGTATGACATTTGTCATACATTTCCGACGAAGCACCTGCATGAAACCTGTTTTTTTATTTGATAAAATACCGCGGAAACACGCGGAAAGGAACGCGGAACAATACGGAAAGTTCCGATTCGGTTTCGCGTAAAGTTCAGCGGTTGTACGGAGGAATTTATGAAATTATCAAAAAGATTTTGGCTGGCAGTTTTACTTATCACCTTATCACCTTATCACCTTATCAACCGCCTCTACTCCGCCCCTTGGTGGAATGTGTATTTTACGGCGGGGGATGGAACAATAGGAAGCGCAAGCGCATTGGAAACCTATATTAGCGATTTTATGTTGAAAGCCTCGTCTATGTGTTATGTCTCGAACTATTCATGGAGTGATACCGCTAATAACAAAGTGGTTTTGAATATCAATAGCTTGTATTCTTCAGGTGTAGATGTGAAAATTGTGGGAGATGATGCCCAGGGCGGCACAACAAACGAACCGATTCATCCGGATATTACCGGCACAATTCCGATGAATGACCGCACGACGGCAGGTTCATCACAATATATGCACGACAAGGTCATTATAAGGGATCCCAATGATTCCGCAAATGCAGCAGTGATGATGGGTTCGGGTAACTTTAATGAAGGTGGTTGGGAAAGTCAGAATAACACTTTTCTTTTTCTTTACAATCAGGCACTTACGCTGAATTATCTTGCAGAATTTAATGAGATGTTTAAGGGGACATTTGCCGGCGGAACCCAGACAACCCGCGTATATACAATGCCTAACGGCACGGAAGTACGAAGTTTTTTCGGTTCCGAAGACCAGCCGTGGGCCGCCACCGCTACAACTGCCAATGGTTTAATTTCTCTTCTTAATGCTTCTACTGAAAGCATCTTTTTTGAAATAACCGATTTGTATAGTTATTCAGGCATACAGAATCCACTGGAAGCATCCTGTGTTAATCGCGCGGCGGCAGGCGTTATAACGGAAGGCGTCTACCAAAGTATTGACACCGCATCCACTTATGATTTAACCGACTGGAATGATGCGGCGAACGCGAATGTAAATAATACGGGGCCTTTTATCAGGGAATCATCTGTCACCCTTTATACTAAACATCATCATAAATATTTTGTTATTGATATGGATTGGGCAGGAGTCGGCTCGGTGAATGCTTCGCAATCATCTGCTGAAGATAATCCTGGGAGTGATGAGAATTTTATTCTTATAAATGATTTTCGGCTCGCCCGTGAATTTATGAAAGAATTCGGAAGAAATTATGCACTAACTACTCCGGTAGGCGCAGCGGACAATACAAGTGTAATTGAAATTCACGACTGGGTTGCACCTGCCGTACCAACAGTGCTTTCCGTTACGCCGGCAGCGGCATCGTTTGCCGTTTCATGGACGGCACCAGCAGACCCCGGCAATTTTTCTCGGTATTATATTTTTATATCAACAAACAATACGATTGCAACTGATAAAGAACAAACTACCGATGCGCAGGGCGGACATAAAAACTCTATTTTAAGACCTGAAGCACAAGTAAAAGGACTTGCATCAACATCGGCAACCCTTACAACATATAATGAAGGAGATGCTCTTGCTGCGGCAACGGATTACTACATCGGCGTCGTTTCCGTTGACAAATTCGGCAACGAATCAGCGGCACTCACAGGCGGACCGTATCAACTTTCAGGCGTCAATAATCCTCCGAACAATCCCGCTTCGCTTCAGCAGTATAAATCGGACGGCACTACCGTAATAGCGGTGGGAGCACAAACAACGGAAACAACCGTTGTCCTGAAAGGAACCGTTTCAGACCCGGATCTCAATAATGTAAAACTGCAGGTAGAATTGCGTTCCTCGGAAACGGCATTTTCAAATTCTTACACGCACGAATCTGCACTTGTGGCAAGCGGCAATACGGCATCTGTAACAATAACCGGACTTGCAAACGGAACAACTTATCACTGGCAGGCGAGAGCGGTTGACTCAGTCGGTGCGCCAAGCGCTGCCTGGGTTATTTTTAACGGTGTTGACGGCAACCATTTTGTTGTTCAGACGCCGCCGCCATTACCATCCGGCGGGACCAATCATATAGTAATAAGCGAAATATTCGTAAAAACTGCTGACGATACTGCTCTGGAATTTATTGAACTCTATAATCCTACTACCTATCAGATAGATTTGTCCGGTTGGGTAATTGACACGGATGCTGATACTACGGCAGACGCCACAATACCGGCGGGAAAAACAATACCTGCAAACGGATTCTTCCTGATTGCCGACAATGGTTGGACTGCCACAAAACCGGCTTCATGGCCTATAGCCGACTATGAAACGGAAGAAATCGGACTTAACAACACCGATGCTGGAGTACGTCTGCGTTCAAGTGCTGCTGGAACTATTATTGATACTTTCGGCTACGGAGTTGCGGCAAGTATCGCCGTCGGTTATGAAGGAACACCGTCGGCAAATGATGCCTCAACATATGTCGGTTACGAGAGATATTCACAGTCGGCGCCGCCTCACGACGAACAGGGCGGAAACGGCAAGGATACGAATGTCAATCTTAATGATTTTTTTGTAAAAACGACAACCGTTTCCATGAACCCGCAAAGTTCGTTAAGCACGACTGAACCGCAACCGGACACCACCGCCCCGACCAGTGTGGGACTTCTTATACCCGCAAATAATTCCGTTGATGTAACAACCACAACGACATTAACAGTAAACACGGCATCAGACCCTTCCGCACCCGTATCATATTATATCCAACTTGCACTTGATACAGGTTTTACATCTGGAATTCAAACCCGTGATTGGTCAACAAGCACTTCTTGGACGGGTCCTGCCCCGACGCTGGCAAACGGCACAACATATTACTGGCGGGTGAAGGCAAAAGACAGCCCGGGGAATACATCATCCTATAAAGGACACATACTTGATACCGACGGCGACGGGAAATTCGTGACGGCATCAGCCGTTGTCAACAATCCGCCGACGGCGCCGACGGGCGGTTTGCCTGATGATGCGGTCAACTGGACTAACGACCCGACACCGGCATTTACATGGACATTCAACGACCCTGATGCCGGAGACAGCCAGTCGGCATATCAACTTATCGGTTCGGGACCGGGAAGTTATGACAGCGGAAAGGTTTCGTCAACAACTCCTTCACATTTACAACCATCGGCACTTGCAGACGGAACATGGAGTTGGCAGGTAATGTGCTGGGATGTAGCGGATTCATCAAGCCCGTGGAGCGCTTCGTGGACGGTAAAAATAGATGTAGCCGCTCCAATATCAATAGCAGACCTGACAGCATCACTTTCGGGCGGCAGCATACAACTTAACTGGTCTGCGCCGACGGATACATCGGGCGTAAAAAATTACAAAATCTGGCGTTCAACAGAATCATTAGGCGCAAATCCAGTATTTTTAGCAACTGATGATGCTACACCGGGCTATATTGATGCCTCACCTATTTACGGAACAACAAATTACTATATTGTCCGAACAGTTGATAACGCCAGTAATGAAAGTGCGGACTCAAATATCGCATCCTGGTATATCGGGCCTGCGGGACATATTGTAATAAGCGAGGTCGCTGTTGGTGTCGGAAGTGCCGGTGAGGAATATGTTGAACTTTACAATCCCACCGACGGCGATATTAACCTGCAAGCCCTACCGTCAAGCGGCGGGATATTAAAACTTAAAATGACAACTGATTCAACTCCGACTAACGGTATTGAAGCCAAAGATCTCACATGGATAAATACCATCATCCGGGCGCATGGGTTTTTCCTGTTAGCATCCAGCCCGGCAGTCAACGGTATTTCGGCAGATGCTACTTATGGTGCCGGACTTGTCGGTGCGGACGGCGTCCAGATAACAAACGGCATTGATGCAGTAATAGATATGGTCGCATGGGGAACAACGCAGGTAACTCCCGGCGATATACCTAACTGCACCGAGACGCAGCGAATTTCAGACGCTCTGGATTTATCATCGGGCGATTCCATTGAAAGAAAGGCGAACGCTTCCTCAACAGCAACAACTCTAAAAACCGGCGGAGTGGACGAGCTGGAAGGAAACGGTTATGACACCGATAACAATTTTAACGATTTCGAAGTCCATACCGGATTTTTAAATCCGCAAAACACCTCT
This sequence comes from Elusimicrobia bacterium UBA4817, assembly GCA_002402375.1. Taxonomy (GTDB): domain Bacteria; phylum Elusimicrobiota; class UBA8919; order UBA8919; family UBA8919; genus UBA8919. The sequence goes on from DHFT01000030.1 coordinate 38,078, forward strand.
TCGCAGAGAGAACCGGCGATTGCCAACATCACGCTTACTCCGTATAATGTAAATCCCAGCACGGCAATTGTCACGCAAACATTTACTTATTCCGTACAATATGAAAACCTCGCTTCCGGTGATGTCGCACCGAGCGTGGCACGGGTTGTAATTGACGGAAATCCTTTCAATCTGACAAAACAAGTTGGTGACCCTTGGAATAACGGAATTTACACATACTCAACAACGCTCTCAACCGGAACGCATACCTATTATTTTGATTTCGCCGACGGAATAGGAAATACCGGAAGGGCGCCTGAAACATCTCCGGATGTTTTCAACGGACCCGCAGTGGGACCGGAATTAGAAAGAATTTCCGCTTACAACAATCCGACCTCAAATCCTTTGGATGGCGGCACCACTGTTTCAATCTCACTAACAAAATATATTTATGCATATTTATCATCCGGTTCAAACGGATGGTCGGGCTACAACGCGACAATTTATTATACAACATCCACGAGCGGCGGAAGCGCTCCGGGAACTTGGCTTTTTACAAAATCAAAAACAATGACGAACGACGGAACAAATCCCAACGGCTATGATGTCTTCTGGGTTGAACTTTCATCGGGTGTTGATTACAGGGCGGGGGCATATTTTAACTACTACATAGTTGCAAATGATGCAACTGGAACTAATCAGATAATTGACGATGCGGGTGACGGGGTGGATGCTGATCTGCCCGACGGACAGAAATGGGTTGATAAAGGGGAAAACGCCGCACTTGACAACTGTCATTACTTTAAATTAGGAACTGAGGCGGCGGCAGATGGAATGTATGAACCGAAAATTGTTAAAAAAACGGAGCCGTGCATTACATCCGACATAGACAGTTTTATAAATGATTTTTCGTGGATACCCGGCTGGAGATTTATCAACACTGAAGTTGACGACGGCGGACCTAACAATCTCACATATAATAATGAGGATGTCGGTATAAGCGTCTCGCTTTCACCGGAAGGAATAAAGTCAAACTGCACATTTTATTACACAACTGACGGTTCTGACCCGGCAATTTCCGGAACAAGACAGCAATTTAACGGAGGCGCAACGCAATCAAACAACAGCAACTGGAACAAAAATAACCACGACGGTATTTCAGATATAAGGGCGTTTTTCCCGTCCGATTTGAATGCTGCGGGATGCACTATCTGGATTTATGCCGTCGGACACGACGGTAACGGCGGCGGACCTTATACGCAGTATTTTAAGTATTATGTCGGCTCAACACCCGGAACGCCGAGCGGCGATAAAGACGATGCCATCGTTTCGGGAAGAGGAAATAACGACGGCAGATACCCGACGACTGACTTTAACAATTATTCGCCGTTAAGACATTCGCAGAACGAAATTATTAAAACGGGCAACACAACAAGATACCTGACGCCCGGAACAACGGATGAATTTGTGCTCGGTTCAAATTTCCTGACCACTTCGGGACATGACGGAATTACCGATATTTTTTACTCCGACCAGGTGAAATTTTATTTGAGGAGCGCATATCAGGATATTGATGACATCAACGGCACTATGACTCCGAATGTGAACGAGGCGTATATCGTATGGCTTGCGACAACAACCGACTGGGCGACGGCACCATCGGCACGACTGGCATTTGATTCTTTTGGCGACGACAACCAGTCGCCGCATCTTCTGAAATACCACTGGCTGGTCGGAGAAAATACCGGTCTTGAGGGCTACGCTTCAAATCCGTCCGATTGCACAAAGGGCGCTCCTGAGGGCTCAACTGTCCGATATGTCTTCAAAGTCAGGGACAATCAATCAACTGGCGCATTCAAGTGGCTCTATAAAGACCCGACGACAAAAAAGCAGCGGCTAACGGATACCGCATCAACGGCGCAGGCAGCCGGCAGTCAGTTTGAATACAAGGTTTTGCAGGATGACATCACAAGGCCGGTTGCGTATCTGCCATTGACGGTGCCGGGAGCGGGAACAATTACTAATGGCGGAGTTGTGCCATCAACATTCACATCGCCTTCATGGCCGACGCGTGTACTTGGCGATACCGTAACACTCTGCGGAAGCACGGTTGAAACGGTAAAGGTTTATGTCGGATTATTTGATACCGCCGACGGTAGATTTACCGCCAGCGGACTGACATATGGAACTTCACAGTGGATTGATGAACCAATTAATGGACTATATGTTCACAATACATTCAGAGACCCTGTACTTGCCGCTAACAATGTAAATTATTTCGGGAATGATGTCCCTGCCGTCAACACATCAACAAATTCCGCTAACTCCGGAATAAAAGGCGGAAGGACAGACAACTCCGACAGTTATGCGGAAGGGCTTGAGGGCTATAACTCCGAAGGGAGAAGAGTAACCCATGATGTTTTGCTTTATTATGTGTGGAGAAGATGCGGTGCCAACACCGGCGGGACTGTTGACCCGTTTTCGTGGATTGATGTTGACGGCACGGTGAATAGTGCGCCTTCCGGCGATCCGACCGGAACAACGATTGACTCCGATACATATCAAATGATAAGAATAGAAAAAGTTGATGGCGCGCCGAGCGGCGCTTATGAAAGTCAGGTCGTATGCAGTTCTTACACTTCAAATAGGGTTTCAATGGCGCCATATAATGTTGATGGCGACGGAAACGGCATCTGGGTTGCGGAAATTCCTGCACCGGCGGAACAATATATGATAGTAGGTTCAACTGCTGCTACTGCATATCTTTACTACCGTATATGGGCATGCAACGGCGACAACGACCCGCAGGCGTATTACAACGAAATACACGGCGGATGTCTAAAGACAGATCTATATGGTTCGCACGGAATTACCGTTCCGTATCCGCCCGATCCTGAAAGCGAAGTTGAAAATCCATATGGCAAGACATATCAAGATGTATCAGGTACTGCAAAATGCAAATGCGGGCGGGTGCACGACAGGGATTACGGATGGGTTGACATAACAAGATACGGCGGGAGAGTGACATCGCCGCCGAGGGTTATGATAAAATCAAAGGTCACCGTCGGCGGGGTGTCCAGAACTATTACAACATACCTGAAGGTTGACCCGACAACCAGAAGACCCACGAACATTATATCAACACAGGTGGGAGCGGAGTAACAGCAATTAAAAATTAAAAATGTAAAATTAAAAATTGTAGGGCAGGGCTTTAGCCCTGCTAACTAAAAGTAAAGTAGACGGCACTTAAGTGCCGTCTACTTTTTTGTTTTTCCGTCGGTATTTTGCGTCAGTTCCGCGGTTGTTCAAAATAAAAAAATAAAAAAATAAAAAAATACTTGACAAAATCCCGGAAATTATTTATAATTATAACATTATGAATTTACCGCCGCAAATTGCCCAACTTTCAGAAAAACTTAAAAACATAAAACTTCCTTTTTCCAAACCGAAAGAGGTTATAGGAATTGACATCGGAAATTACTCGGTAAAAATTGTCCAGATGAAACTTTCCGGTGCGCAATGGTCGCTTGAAAAATTCGGCACGGCGATCGCCGCGAATCCCGACCAGGCGGAAACAACGCCCGCCGAAAAAAAACAATTAGCCGTTAACGCTATCAAAAAAATTATCAACGAGCAAAAAATAACCGCAAAAGACGCCATAACATCCGTCAGCGGCAATTCCGTCATCGTCCGATATGTAAAATTTCCGAAACTCACCCAGGAGCAACTTTCAAAAACAATCCAGTTTGAAGCGGAACCGTTTATTCCTTTTCCGATTGCGGATGTAAATATAAGTTTTCAGATTTTGGGGGATATCACGGAAGACAGCGCTCAAAAAATGGAAACGATTCTGGTTGCCGCAAAAAAAGAAATCATTCAGAATAAAATAGACATTCTGACGGAGGCGGGATTAAGACCGGTCATCGTGGATGTGGATTCTTTCGCGCTTGAAAATTCAATATCGGTCAACGCATCGGAGGAAGAAATTAAAAATGTCTACCTGGTGATAAATATCGGGGTGGCGACGACAAATATATCAATTATTGAAAACGGGACATCCCGGGTCGTCCGCGATGTTTTTATCGCATCTTCTAGTTTCACGAAAGCGATTCAGAGAAACCTTCAGATTGATTGGAAACAATCGGAGGAGAAAAAATTGAAATTCGCAATTCTTGTAACGCCCGAAGAAAAAGAAAAGGCGTTATCCGACGGCAACGATGAAGCGTTACAACTTTCAACAATTTTAATCTCACCCGCGAGGGAACTGGTTTCCGAGTGTCAGCGGTCAATTGATTTCTATCAGACGCAGTCAACGGGAGAAAAAACAATAAACAAAATTTACCTGTGCGGCGGCGGCGGGTTACAGAAGGGACTTGACAAATACATTGAATCGCAGGTTCATATTCCCGTTGAAATATGTAATCCTTTTAAAAAAATAGCAAGCCCTGAAATACTTGCGACAGGCGATGACACAAAGTTTTCGCAGTATGCCGTTGCAGTGGGCTTGGCGACCAGAAAAAGGGGAGATGTGAAGTAAAGTAATTAAAAGATTATGAAAGATTGAAAGATTCAAAGATTCAAAGATTCAAAGATTTTAATCTTTCTAATTTTTTAATTTTTCAATCTTTTAATTGACTCTATTATGACTAAAATAAATCTTTTACCAAAAGAAGCAATCGCGAAAGAGGAGCATCCGGAACTCGCGTTTCTTGCCGTAGGCGCGGTTGCTGTTATTGTTGTCGTTTTGGGTTACGGTTATACGTCAAAAATAGCCAAGCGGGCGGCGCTTAAAAAAGAAATCACAACGGTAGAAAAAGAACTTGCACAACTTCAGACGGTAATTGACCAGATTGCACGGATAAAATCACAGCGGGATGCCGTCAACGCTAAAAAAACTGCACTTGAAGGACTTATAAAAACCCGGCTTCTGTATCCTATGCTTATGGAAGATTTGGTAAAGACGCTGCCTAACGGAATGTGGCTTATGAATCTCAATACAAAAAGCGGAGACCCTACCACCGGGTTATCTTTCGGCGCCGTAGCATATGATAATTACATTATAGCGGACTTGTTGCAGTCGCTTGAGGATTCCAAATTATTCCAGAAACCGGAGATAAGCGGAATTGTCTCAAGTGTCGGAGATAAAGGCGTTCAAACAAAACAGTTTTCAATAACGGTTGATTATGTAAATCGGGTGTGGAAGTAGTCGCTCGCAAGCAAATTTTTTTGAGACGCTCGTCTGCCACTCGCTCAGCAATTTGCTTCTGGAAAAAAAAAGTCGCAAATTGAGGCTCTTCAAAAATTTCTTGCTTCGCTCTTGGAATAAAATAGGAAACAATGAGAAAATTAACTAATCAGGAAATGGGTGCTATCGCAATTCTGTTTGCAGCAGGATTGTGGGCATATTGGAAATATCTGTACAATCCTATTAAAGGCGAGATTGCCCGGATGGAACAGGATTTATCACAGAAACAGTCGCAACTTGAAACAACCCGCCAGGCGGCGCAGGAATTGGAAATTCTGGAAGCGGAGTTCAAGGTCATAGAAATGGAAGCGAAAGAAATGGAGAAAAAACTTCCTAAATCAAAGGACCTGCCGAAACTTATAAGAGACATTACAAAGACGCTGGAAAAACATAAAATAACTGTCCAGAATTTTACGCCGTCAAAAGAATCGCCGAAAACATATTTTTCCGAAATTCCGATAGCATTACAGGTAAGCGGAAATTATCACAACCTTGCCAATTTTCTTGCCGATATCGGACAGTACGAACGGGTCATCAATACATATGACGTTACTTTAACTCCAAAAACGGCTTCCAAAGAATCGCCGGATACTATTGCGGCATCATTGCGGCTTGTTACATATATGGGAAAATAGAGGCAATTAAAAATTATCAATTAAAAATGAAAAATTATGGATAAAAAAATTAAAACAATGAAAAATTCAAAATTAAAAATGAAAAGTGTTGGTTTATTTTTTGTAATTTTTAATTTTACATTTTACATTTTTAATTGCCTTTTCATCGGGTGCGGGAAAAAAGAAACAAAACAAACGACTCAACAGGTTGCACCGCGGCCAAAACCCAAAATGCCGGAATATGTTCCGCCGGTGCCGGCGCCGAAATACACGTACAAGGGCGGAATGTACCGCGATCCTTTGATACCGGGCGGAGGTTCATCCTCTTATTCATCTTCAAGTATGACGGGGGAGGGCGGCGAAACAATGACTAACGAAAAAATGGCTACCCTCCAACTCAAAGGAATTTTCAGGGATGAAAAAAGCGGAAGCATCGCGATAATTTCCGAATCGGCCGGCAGTTCTTATATTCTAAAAAACGGAAAACTTTATGACAGAAGAAATAAACTTGTAAAAGGCGTGGCGGGGGTAGTCGGAAAAAAATCGGTCACGCTTTTCAGCAACGATACGAAAATAGAACTAAAATTAAAAAAAGCCGGGGAGGAGAAAAGGCAATGAAAAATGAAAAATTAAAAAACTTGTCCCGAAATTGTTTCGGGATGAAAAATTATTGGCAATTGGTTTTACTTACTCACTTACTCGCTTACTCGCTTACTCACTTATTTGCTGCTTCTCAACTGAAAGACATCACTGTAAAATCCGACGCTCAACAGGATACGATTTCCGTAATGGTTTCGTCAAAAACAAAATACAACATATTTCGCGTTGATAAACCGAACCGTATTGTCATTGATTTGACAAATTGCGAAGCGGAAAAAAAAGATTTTCTGCAGAAAACACAATTTATTTCAAACATAAGAACCGGACAATACCGGGATAAACCGGTAAAAAAGGCAAGAATCGTTGTTGATTTGCAGAAACAGGCACGTTATTCGGCAAAATCCTCGGACAATGAAATAATCGTAAATCTAACGGAAAGAAAACAGACCGCTCAAATCCGGAAACCTGAAGTTAAAAAATCAACAGCAACGACGGTGGTATCTAAACAACCGACGAAAACAAAAACAACCTCTGCGAGCGCCGCAACGCCGGCAAAAGTTGAACCGAAAATTGAGTCATCCGCAAAAACTGTCGCAGCACCGCCTCCGACTACATCGCCGGTAAAAACGCCGGAAACTGTCAAATCAACGGAAACGGTAAAACCGGAAGCGACGGCGGTGAGCCGGAAATCGGAAGTAAAAACCGGACCGAAACCGAACATTCCGGATAAAAAACATCTGGCGACTGTGAAAGAAATAAAGGAAAAACAGTCCAAAGCCGGCAGTCCGAAATCCGAAGTTAAAAAACAAGAACCTAAAAAAGAGGAGAAAAAAACAACCGCAAAACAAGGGGACTTGCCGAAAGACCCGGTAACGCTTGACTTCACCGATGCGGATATAAAGGATGTTTTACAGATATTGGCCGTCAAAACCGGAATGAATATAATTTACAGCGATGATGTAACAGGCACTCTCTCATTGCATCTGGAAAATGTCCCTTTTGACGAGGCGATGAATTTAATTCTTCAGATGAAAGGACTGGTCTTGCAGCAGGTCGCATCAAATGTTTTGCGGGTTATGACGCCTGCGACTTTAACGAAGGAACGGGCGGACTCCGTTCAGGTAACCCAGATTTTTCGTTTGAGTTATTCTAAAGCATCGGAAATGAGCGGTAAATTAACATCTATTATGACCGCGGAAAGCCAAAAAGTTACAGTTCAAACCGACGAAAGGACAAATAGCGTCATCGTAACATCAACTCCCGAAGGACTTCTGGCGGCGGGCTCGCTGATAGCTAAACTTGATGTAAAACCGGAACAGGTTCTGATAGAAGCGAAAATCGTAGAAATCACCGTCGGCGATACGAAGGATTTGGGAATTGATTGGACTTTCAGCAAAACAAAAACGGAAGGGGCTACCACAACTACCGAAGAAGCTATATCACTGACTCCTTCCCAATCAACTATCGGTTCATTTACATATGGTTACTTAAAAAGCGACATTGAGTTAACCGCTAGGCTCGCGGCGGCGCAATCAAAAGGCAACGCAAAAATTCTTTCTCAACCGAGAATAGCGACGCTCAATAACCTGGAGGCAAAAATCGTAGTCGGCGACCAGATACCCTACGCACAGACAACGGTAACAACCGCCGGTTCAACACAATCAACCTCGTTTATGACGGTTGGCATTCAATTGACCGTAACGCCCACAATAAATGCCGACGGACGAATTACGATGAAAGTAAAACCCACGGTTTCATATGCGACAAGAATTACCGCCATAGGGCCTCAGGTTTCAACAAGAGAGGCGGAAACAACCGTTCTTGTTAAAAACGGGGAAACGATTGTTATCGGCGGAATGATTACCGACCAGGAAAGAAAGGATATTTCACAGATTCCGTTATTGGGCGACCTGCCGGTTCTCGGACATTTCTTTAAGAGCCAGCACCATGATAAAACAAAAACGGAGCTTCTGGTATTCGTTACGCCTTACATAATGAAGGAATAAAAAAAGTAATAAAAAAATACTTGACAAAATTGTAAAAATAGTTTATACTAATAGCGATTTATGATAAGAATAGGAAAAGTAGAGTTAGGCAAAATACCGAGAATCGCTGTGGCAGTAACTGATACGGAAGATGTCAAAGCAATCAATTCTTGTTATGTTGCTCTTTTGGAAATCAGAATAGACCAGTTTAAAAAGTTAAACCCTGACTATATAAGAAATATTATCTTAAATAGAAAAAAAGCAGGACTTCCTTTAATCTTAACGGTTCGCAGTAAAGAAGAAGGCGGACAAAAAAATATTTCCGCTCCTTCCAAATTGAATATCTTCAGGGAAAATATTTCGTTGGTTGACGCCGTGGATATAGAGTTGAAGTCGCCTGTCCTTTCAGAAGTCGTCCGTCTTGCAAAAAAAAATAAAAAAACGGTTATTATTTCCTGGCATAATTTTATTTCCACTCCGAATGTTCAATTTTTAAACAACATACTTGTCAAAGCGAAAAAAAACGGAGCCGATATAGTTAAAATAGCGGCAAAGGCGAACAAATCTGAGGACATCGTCAGGTTAGCGAAATGGACATCGGCAAATAAAAATAAAAATTTAATTACTATCTCTTTAGGAGCGCTCGGCGGTATGTCCCGTTTAATCTTTCCGAAATTCGGTTCATTAATTACATATTCATACATTACCAAGCCGTCGGGAACGAGACAAATACCTTTAGAGAAATTACAAGAACATCTGCGTTTATATTATCCAAAATATAATCAATCTTATATTAAAAAATCCGGTAGTATAGAAAATGCTTGACAAAATTGTAAAAATAGTTTATAATTAAAACATGCGAAAAATCGGAATCGTTATATTAGGGCTGTTTCTATTGGTCACGGCGTTAGCACGGGCAGCAACTCCCGAGTTAATCCGAGTTAGAAACTATGCAGGACCCATCGCTGTAACTTTTGGCGCATCCGGTGTAGTAGGAACGGTAAGTCAATATAAAATCTATATCGCCACTTCGCCTCTTATAGAAACAACTACTGACCAAGCGGATGCAAATTCAAAAATAACCGCTATAAACTGGTATATGACTTCCAACACTACCTATTATTATACGCAGGCGGTAGATAAAACAGTATACTATGTAAAAATTGCCGTTAAAGACGGCAGCGGCTGGAGCACCACTCTATCGGCGCAAGATTCCGATACTTCACTGTGGGGTAAAACTGTTGCAAATATAACATCGGTTACCGGTATTGATGGATTTACTATAAACTTTGACAGTCAAACAGCAACGATTTCATTCAATGTTACCGATATTAACGGCGCGCCGGCGATTCCAGAAAAACTTGATATTACCATAACAGGCGGCGGAAAAACCGTTTATACAGAAACAATATATTCATTTAGCATCACCGATACAGGAGCAACCGCATCAATAACATGGGACGGCAGTTGGACTACTGTTGGTCATGAAGGACACAAACATAATGGAGTATATAGCGTTGTGGCAACACCGACAGGATATGATGGGAAAGCAGGACAGACAGATGGTTTCAATATAGGTGTTAATGTTGTTCATTTTAATGAAGGAGAACTTGTATATACAAAATCGGGAAGCAATATGCCTACATATGGTCCTCCTTTTACCCTAGAATATTATCTGAGCCACAGTGCTTTTATTATGTGGAGAATATATGACAGAAATCAAACAGCAGATACCTCTGATGATATACCAATAAGAGTGATGGTAAGTTCGGCACCAAGAACTCCGGGTGATACAAATCCTCCTTCTGCAGTTGATGATTTTCTTAATGCGGAGGTGTGGGACGGCAGAAATAATAATGGAGCAATCGTTCCAAACGATATTTACAGATACACTTTTCAAGCATGGGAGTTCTGGGGAGAACCGGGAAGCGGGTTTAATGAAAGTATAACCGACCGTTCAAATACGGTTGAGGGTACTATTACATATGATGTCTTACGAATTGTTGATTTAAAAGCAACAGGCATTACATCGTCCGGTGGGACTGCGTCAATAAGTTATTTCCTTGGCGGCGCGAATCAGGTGCAGGGCGGTGCAACTACCAAGATTATTATTTGCAAACCGAATACCCATTTTACAATGGCATCCTCTGCCGGAACACTTACATATCTCAACGGGCATACTTACTCTTATGTCGCAGGCGATCTTATCCCGCATACCACAGACAATCTTGTGACACCTGCTCCTACAAGAATTGTTAAAACATTCTCATTTGCAAGACAGGCAGGACAGTCGTGGACAGAAACATGGGACGGTAAAGATGAAGATGGCAGTACTTTGGCAAATGATAATTATATTTATGGAATTTCTGCTACTGATGATTCAGGAAATCACGCAATTGATAATTCGGGTAACGACCAGCCAATGTGGGGAAATATAACGATTGATAGGACCGCTTCACAGTCAGCAGGTGATACCGTGGCACCAACTGTGAATACTGCGTCGCTTACACCAGCAGCAGGCTCAATACAAACATCGGGAATTTCACAAATTTCTTGTGTGATTACGGATACTGCACAAACAGGAATGACGGCCGCGGGCTTTAATGTTGCTGCCTCAACAATAATTCTCACAGGACCCAGCGGAAATATTACCGGAACAAAAAGTTATGATTTAACAACAGGGATGCTCATCCTTTCTTTTGCAACACCGGTAACCGCAAACGGAACATATACTGCGAGGGTTGTCCCGACTGATAATTCCGGAAACACGGCAACTGAAACAACATGGACATTTTCTATTAACGTTACTGCATCAGGTGCAGCATCAACATTTGAAAGTTCCGTTAAGGCGTATCCGAATCCCGCAAAAGGGGTTCCGGCAAATATCGCATATAATATAAACGCGCCTTCAACGCTTACGCTTGAGATATTCAATTTGCTCGGCGATTTAGTGTATGAAAAGGAATGGACGAAATCAGCCGCAGGTGCTTACACGGAAGTATGGAATTTGGTAAATGATTCCGGTTCAAAAATAGGAAGCGGTGTCTTCATATACAAGATCAAGGCAAACGACGGAACAAGCACATATTCAGTGACTAAAAAACTCATAGCGATACAATAAAAACAATGAAAAAATCAAAGTTAAAAATTTTTCTCTTACTTTCTACCTTTCTACCTTTCTACCTTTCTACCTGCCTTTTTGCCTCTAACGAAGGCACTGCTACCGCAACGTTTCTAAAAATGGAGCAGGGGGCAAGACCAATAGGAATGGGCGGCGCTTTTACAGGGATATCGGACAGCGTGGACGGGCTATATTACAACCCCGCGGGAATTGCGCAACTTTCCAGAAAAGAAGTATCCTTTACATATTCTTCTATGTATCAGGACATTATGGGCTCGTTTCTTTCATTCGCAATACCGACTGCAAAATACGGCTCGTTCGGACTCGGCATTACATATCTTACCGTTGATAAAATTGAAAAAACAAATGCCGCAGGTACTTCGCTCGGGGATACAAACATTTACAATCTGGCCGCGGCAATTTATTATGCTAAACAACTGGATGCGGTATCTCTCGGCGCCGGCGTAAAATTTATCCAACAGGATTATGATGCCGCTAAAGGAACGGGAATTGCGGGAGATATCGGCGGCATTGTTTCAATAATAGAAGATAAACTGTCACTGGGTATATCGGCAGTTAACCTCGGTCCTAAAACAAAAATCGGTGATGAAAAAAATAAACTTCCGCTGAATATCCGGGGAGGACTCGGATTTTACCCGATAAAAGGTCTTACTTTGGGCGTTGATTTGGAAAAACCTAATGATGCGGATAATAAACTTCATATCGGCGGCGAGTACGCTTTTAACCCTTTAATGGCCGTTAGGGTTGGTTATGAGACAATGAAAGATGTCGGCGGCGGATTAACTGCGGGTGTAGGAATAAAAAGCGAACTCGGCGCCGACGAGAGTTTTTTTGGTTCTTCTGTTTCAAAGAAAAATCTGATGCTTTTCTGTCTTGATTATGCATATGTTTCATATGGTGACCTTGAAGCAACCCATAGAATTTCGGTGGGGCTGAAATTTTAACATATTATTCGGTTTACATTGAAAAAAACATAAAGCCCTGTAATTTTAATCGGGGTTTTTAATTTTATGTCAAATGACGAAGATGTCCTTATCCACATAAAGCAGGGAGATGGTTACAGAAAATCCGGCGATTTGGATTTGGCGATTTCCGAATATCAGAAAGCGTTGAAAATTGATGCGGCAAATCCACAGGCGCTTCTCAAACTGGGTCAGATTTACGAAATAAAAGGCGATAAGGAAAAAGAGGTCGCTTTTTATTTGCTCTCCCAAAGTGCATATGAAAAAGCAGTCATAAAAGAACCGGACAACCCGGAAATTCACAATTCAATAATTTCGCTGGCAGTCAAGCAGGGACGGATTGACGAACTTGTAAAAATCTACAAAGAAAAACTCGCCAAAAATCCTAATAACACCGTGTTGATGGAGGCGGTAAGAAAACTGGCTACGATTTCAATGGTAAGCATTCCGCCGACGGTTAAAGGGGGAATGGAGAAGGGAGGATGTGCAAAAATTTTTCTTGATTATATTTTCCCTTTTGCAGGAATAATTCCGCTTCTTCTGGGAACGATGGTTCCGTCTTTGAAAATCCTGCAACCGCTTGGTATAATAATTGTAATCGCCTACCTCATCTATAAATTTTCAACCGCCAAAAAATCCGACAAACATAACAAGTGGTAAAATATCTGATATCTACGATTCTTCTTATTTCACCGTTGATGCGAGCATCATGGGATTTATGGGCGCAGACAATAATTCATTTGTTAACGCTCGTTACTATTTTAATTCTGATTTTTTCCAAAAAAGAAATCTCTGTCCCTCGTCCTTCCGTCCCCCTGTTCCTATTTGTACTCTTCTGCTTTATCTCAATTTTTTCTTCGGCAAATTTGTACGAGTCAAGAAACGAGTTTTTTAATATCGTAACATACATTGTGATTTTTTATTTTGCAAAAAATACTGACAAAAAACATATTGTGATACCGGTTTTATTCATCGGGGTTATCTTGTCTATCTTTGGGTTTTACCAAAAATTTTCCGTCGGAGGAAATGTTCCGTCGTTTATGAACAACCCGAATGTTTTTGCGGGATATTTGGTCGGAATTATAATTATTGCCTTTTCGGTTGTACAAAACAAAATAAAAATTATTCTGTCGTCCGTTTTTTTTATCGCCATTTTGTTCACCGGTTCATTGGCGGGATTGCTGTCAGCGGTTTCGGGATTTTTGTTTTTTCTGTATTTGAAAAAAACAGCCGTTCAGAAAAAATATATTATTTTTGTCTGTGTAATTATTGCTTTTTTGCTGATTGTTAAACTTTCCGAAAAAGAATCCTTCAATCGTATTGTGTGGTGGTTGTCCGCAGTAAAAATGATTTTGGCAAAGCCGATTTTTGGCGTCGGCTTAAATACGTTCGCAGATGCCTATCAAAAATACAAATTAAGCGGACTAAATTCAATTTATGCACATAACTATTTTTTGCAATTATCATCCGAAATCGGAATTTTCGGATTTGCGGCTTTTGTTTGGTTTCTTATAAAAATTTTTAAGTTAAAAAAAACTTCCGAAAACATTCCGTTTTTTGCGGCTATTTTTGCGATGCTTGTCCATGGTATTTTTGACTACGCCTTGCTTATTCCCGCAAACGCTATTTTATTTTGGATAATGCTCGGCTATTGTTCAAAACCACCACTTACCGCTTACCACTTACCACTTACCGCTATTACCAGATGGATTTCCGTTTTTTTAATTTTAGCGACAGTTTATTCACAGATTATGATATTTTTAGCAAGTCGGGAAACAGCGACAGGCAAATATTATCTTGACGAAAAAAAATACGACGATGCCAAAATACATTTTACGAAAGCGATTAAATGCGACGATAAAAACCCACAAACATATCTTTTTCTTTCAAATGTCTATCAGCAGTATTATAAAATGACCGGATATAAATCATATCTATATGAGGCGGAGTTAGAACTTCTAAAAGCAGCAGGGTTTCAGAAATATAATCCGCAGATTTATTTTGATTTATACAACATTTATTATCTCCGCGGCGATATGCAAAATGCAACTTTATGGCTCAAAAAAACTTTAGATGCGGCACCGAAATCCGTTTATTATAAAAAATGTTATGAAACATTGTTAAAGGAAATGTATCATGCAGAAAAATAAGATTCTACTACTTACCACTTACTACTTACCACTTACTGCTGTTTTATTGACGCCTTTTTTCAACGGCTCAAAAGACCCGGCGGCAATTTTTATTTTTGAGACGGTAATTTTTGTTTTATTCTTTATAATTTCTAACTTCCGAAAAACCGACATTGATGTTCCGATTTCTATATTTTTCATACTTGTTATTTTTTCAACCCTGGATACCGTTTATTTTGATTCTTCAATAAACGCCTTGATGCTTCTAATTTCATATATTATATTTTTTTACTGCATAATTTCCGTATACGACGAACAATTTAAAAAATATTTTTATGCAGGTTTGATTTCTGTTTCCTTTATTTTATCTCTGCTCATTATTATTCAGACATTATCAGGAATTACACCCAAGGCGACAATGCCCAATCCGAATATGGCGGCGGGATATATCACAGCGGGAGCATCGCTTGTTCTTTCAATTTTGATTTTGGAAAAACCCAAATTAAAAATAATGATGCTCTATTGCCTTCTGTTTCTATTTTTCTGGCTCGCAATTGCTCTGACACACTCGCGGGGAGGACTTTTTTCTCTTATTTGCGGAATTGCCGCTGTTCTGTATTTTAAGTTCAAGAAACTGGGAATAATAATTTTTACCGTCGGGATTTTGGTTATATTTATATCAATTCCTAAAAAAACATTGACAGATATTGCCAAGATAGATGGGGGGGATAGTTATGCATTAAAAAGACCTGCTATCTGGAAGGCGGCAATCGGCATAATAAAAGAAAAACCTGTTTTGGGAACAGGACCCGGAAATTTTGAGTTATTGTTTTATAAATATAATTTTCCCGTTGATAATTTATCCTCAAGATATTCAAAGAATACGCGATTTGCACATAACGAATTTTTACAAATTGCGGCGGAGGGCGGACTTTTTACATTGTTTGCCTTTTTATTTATTCTTGCGGTAGTTATCAAAAATGGAATTAAAAGTTCGCCTGTTTCAACGGTGGTTTTATCGTCAATAATAGGGCATTCTCTTGTAGATTTTAATCTGCATTTACCCGCGTTGGTTTTTGTTGCAATAATTTTATCTTCCGATATCCTCTATGAAAATTGCGGGCAAGAAAAAAGAATTGGCGGAATGAGGGACTTCAGTCCCTCACCAATGGAGCAAATTCACACAAATTGTAGCCGAGAATTCATTCTCGGAAAATTTAACAAAAAATATATTCGGTTATTTTTAGCGATTATTTTAATTTTTAACACGGTTAATTTTTTTGTTAAGCCGTTTAATGCAGAAAAATACAAAATACTCGCGGATAAGTTTATCAAAACAAATCCGGAAAAAGCACTTGAATTTTACCAAAAAGCGGTTAAATTTTCGCCGAATAATTTTGAATACCGGAGAATAGCGGCTGAATTATTTTACGACGACGGCGCTATTCTTGAAGCAATAAAAAATCTTAAAAAATCTATTGAGTTAAATCCGAAAAATCCGTTTGCTTTTACATCACTGTCAAATATCTATTACGAACTATCTGAATTCAATAAAGCGGAGTATTATCTGCTTAACTCACTTAATATTGAACCGAATTATCTTGCGGCAAAATATCTGCTGGCAAAAATAAATGAAAAACAAAATAAAATTGATGCGGCTTTGAAAGAATATACTAATATTATTTCAACTTATAAATTTTTCAGCGGAACATCTTTGTCGTCGGGCTATGAAAAAACATTACTTTCTATAGATATTTCTTCCGTCTATAATTCACTGGGATTTCTACAAATGAGCATCGGTAAATTCAATGATGCGATTTACAATTACGAACTCTCAATAAAAACAAATCCGGAAAACGCCCAAGCATATTCTAATCTCGCATCGGTATATTTTATAAAAAAGAACTACAGAGAAGCATTGAGATACGGCAAACTCGCAGTATTTTATGCGGATGCGCAGGAAAAAATATACCACTTAAAAAACCTTATTTTGATTTACAAAGAATTGGGTGAGCAAACTGAAATACAAAACCTTACGAAAAAAATCAAAGTATTAGAAGGACAAAAAAATGTCACGGAAAGATAAAACATGGATTTTTATTTTGTTGATGATGGTAATTTTTCAATACCGGGAAATCATTTTTTACAAAAATATATTTTTCATACGGGATCTGACATATCTTTTTCATCCGTGGAAAACTGCGGTAAGAGAATCGCTGTTAAACGGAAAAATGCCCTTATGGAACCCGTATTCATACTGCGGGATGCCCTTAATGGCAAATTTTCAGACAGCGGTTTTTTATCCGTTTTCTATATTTTTTTATATTTTGGGATTTATACTCGGACTCAAACTTTTTATTATTACACATACTTTTCTTGCGGCATTGTTTTTATTTTTATATCTCCGTTCAAAAAAAATAAGCATTATCGCAGCCGTTACTGGCGGCATACTTTTTGCATTCGGAGGGTATCTTATCACCAAAATTGAGTTTTTAAGTATTCTCGGAACAGCAATCTGGCTTCCTTTAATACTTATTCTTTTTTCCGGCACGCGCAGCGTTTTTATCTGCGCTGTGGCAATCGCAATTTCACTGTTTGCCGGGTATCCGCCGGTTTTATTCTTTATTATGATATTTCTTTTTGCGGAAGCGCTGGTTCAAAATAAATTTAAAAAATTTGTGGTTATACTTTTTTTCAGTATCCTCATTTCGGCGGTGCAAATTTTACCGTCAATAGAACTTGTATTGAACTCCGTAAGAAAAAGCGGTCTAATAGAAACCGACGCATCCGTATGGTCAACGCATTTTTCCGACTGGTTATCACTGATATCGCCTATATTCTTAAAAGAAGAGGTTTCCGCTCTTTTTACGGGAGAAAAATACTTTTGGTTAAGGTCATTTTGGATTGGATTTATCGCATTTTCTGTTGCTATGGCATCCTTTTTTTTCAAAAGAAAAATAATTGCCGGCAAAAAAACGATACTGTATCTGTTTTTGATTTTCTTTTCGCTATTTTTTTCTTTAGGCAAACTGACTCCTTTTTATGATTTCATCTACACATACATACCCGGCTTCAATTTAATAAGGAGCCCGTCGCATATACTTTACATCCCGTTTTTTATCTTTATTATTCTGACGGTGGAAGGACTTAATAAAATAAAAAAAATAGCGATAGTTATGTCAATTTTAATTACATCGGAACTTATGTTTTATATTCATAAGTTACACCCGACGATACCGCATAGTTTTTATTCCGAACGCGGTCTCGTAGCGGATTTTCTTATGAAAGATAAAACATACTTCAGATTTTTTTCAACTCCAAAAACAACAGTAAGCAAAAAGATAGCAGTACCGGATTACGGTGATATCGGCTGGTATGTCTTGAGAGACCGCCTGCCCAATATGGTCTCTATGACTTATCGCATTTTTGATGCAGGGGGACTGGGCGAACCGCTCGAAATAAATGAGCATGCGGAATTAATTTATAAAATCCAGAATAAAAAAGATGTGGATGATGCCGCTGATTTACTTACCCTAATGAATATCAAATATATTTTGAGCGATTACCCTCTTAATTCAAAAAACTGGCAACTGGCGCATAAAAGCCATCTTTTTATATATAAAAATAAAAAGTTTCAGGAAAGGAGTTATGTTATTAATAAAATCGGCAAAATATGTGATGCAAAAATTATTTCTTATTTACCTGAAAAAATAAAAATGGAAACGAAAAATTCGGGAACGCTCATACTTTCAGATACTTTTTATCCGGGTTGGCAGGCATATATTAACGGACATAAAGCGGATATAAAAAAAGTTGACGGTTTTTTCCGCTCATTAAAACTTGAAGATGCAAATAATTACAAAGTACTTTTTTTATACAACCCGATTTTGTTCGTATCGGGCTTGTTGATTTCTCTGCTTTCAGTTTGTATAATATCCACTTGTGATATATATTCTTTTACCCGCTTTCAATGAATCATCCGGAATTGAAACTATCCTGCACGACATCTCGCATCAACTGGAAGGATTGCAATATCTTTTAGTAGTCGTTAACGACGGTTCTACCGACGATACTTTCAATATACTAAAAAAATTCCAGGCGAATCTAAATCTAAAAATCATAAATCACGAAAAAAATCTTGGGTTAGGTTCTGCAATGAAAACGGGTATTTCTTATATCTCATCCGTGATAAATAACGACGATATACTGATAACTATGGACGCCGACAACACACATCCGGTTGATTTAATACCAAAACTTACAAAAGAGATTCAAAACGGGTTTGATGTTGTAATCGCATCAAGATACGCAATCGGGGGAAATGAAATAGGACTTACAAAATTCAGAAAAATTTTAAGCGGCGGGGCATCAACATTATTAAAATTATTTTTTCCGATACAAAATGTTACGGACTACACAAGCGGTTATCGTGCTTACTTAGGAAAAATCATAAAAAAATCAAATGAATTTTACGCAGATACTCTGGTATCGGAATCCGGTTTTACCTGTATGGCTGAGATATTAATTAAACTTTCACATATCGGCGCAACAATCACCGAAAAAGGTTTAATTTTACGATATGATTTGAAACAGGGAAAAAGTAAAATAAAAATTTTAAGAACAATTCTTGGATATTTTCGCTTAATACTGAAATTAAAATTTCTTAATAAATGAAAAAACATATATTATTATTTTTGGGTTGTGTTATAGTTTTTTTTAACGGTATAATTTTTACCGACAAGATGTTTTTCTTCAGAGATATACTTAATCTTTTTATGCCTTACCGTCTTTTTGCGGCTGAAAATATTCAAAACGGAATAATTCCTATATGGAATCCCTATACATTTTTCGGACAACCGTTTCTGGCAAATCCCGAAACTTCACTTTTTTATCCTTTTACGATACTTTTTTATATTTTCAAATTTTCCGTCGCTTACAAACTTTTTATTGTTTTACATTTTTTTCTTGCAATCACACTCTTTTATATAGCCGCAAGATTTTTGAGGGGTAAAAAATCCTATTCAATAATAGCATCCGTTGCATGGGCATTCGGCGGATATCTTGTCGCAAGAATTGAGTTTTTAAGTATTCTCGGTGCGGCTATATGGCTGCCTCTAAGTATAATTTTTTTAATGCAAAATAAAAAAATTCTTTTGGGGCTTGTGTTTGCTATTCAAATATTTGCAGGACATCCGCAGGTGTTTTTTTATACAATTGTTTTCTCACTTTTTTTTCTTAATAAAAAAAGAGTAATTACGCTGACGGGTTCTTTAATTATTGCGTTCTTTTTGACGGCAGTTCAACTTCTACCGTTTGCAGAATTTGTAAAAAATTCAAACAGGGCGGAAGGCATTACTTATGAAGAAGCATCCAGCGTTTCTTTATCGCCGTCTGAAATTATTAGAAATCTTCTTCCGAAAAAAAACATTGACATAACCGGGAACTACTGGTTAAAGTCATTTTACATCGGAATTATTCCTCTGGTTTTTGTTATTATCTATTTTTTTACCGGTGATAAAAAATTACTTTTGCCGCTAATAATAATTATTATTCTTGCACTCGGAAGAAATACGCCTGTCTATTTGTTTCTCTACAATTTCTTTCTGCCTTTTTCAAAAATAAGATACCCCGCTGCCATAATGTTTTTATTCGCATTTGTTCTGTGCCTGATGGTTTCAAAGTTAAAAATAGGCAAATTGAATAAATTCATTCCTCTCTTTTTTATTTTAACTATAACTGATTTATATTACAATTCGCTTAAATTAAATCCGAGAATGTCCTCAAAATTGTTAAACATAAAAACTGAAAACATCGCAAAATTGCAGAATATCTCCGACGGTAAAAAATATCTTGTGCTTCCCGAAGCATATTCGCCAAAACAGAATTATTTTGATTTTATAAATTCACTCCCGACAAATATAAACATACCTCATCATATTTATAACGCATCGGGTTATGACCCTTTAACAACGGGAAAAATAGAAAATTTTATTGAAAAGATAACGAAAAATCCTATTGCTGAAGAACTTGCAAAATATGATATAAAATACATAATAACCGACGGAAATGTTGACTCCAACTGGAAAAAAATAACCAAAAATCTTTTTGAGAATAAAATTACTCTTCCCAAAAATGTAATTGTTAACCCGCAGAATTTTCAACCCCAATACATTATTTTTCTAACCGGTCTATGGCTAACCATTTTTAGCGTAGCATCATTAATACTAACTTTATGAAATTAAAAATTTGCATGCTTATAGCAAGATTTTATCCTATAACCGGCGGTACCGAATTACAGGCACAAAGATTGTCGGAAACACTTATAAATGCAGGACATACAGTATTCATTCTTACGGCACGCCTCAATGGTTTAAAAAAATATGAAGTAATAAACGGACTGCCTGTATACAGAACTTATGCATTGGGACGAAATTTTATTTCATCTATATTTTTTTGTATATCTTCATTTATCTTTCTTCTGAAAAATTCGGATAAATACGATATCATACATCTGCATCTTGCATCATCCCATGTATTTCCGGCAATTCTAATTAAAAAACTACTCGGTAAAAAAATAATTCTTAAATTCGGCGGGGCGCGGGCAACAGGAGATATCGGAACATCTCTTTCAAAACCGTGGGGAAAATTAAAACTTAAAATTATTAGAAAATATTTTGATGTGTTTATTGTACCCAGCAACGAAATTTATAAAGAACTGACTGGTTTTGGTTTTCCGACGCAAAAAATCGTCAAAATATCCAACGGCGTAAATACCGATTATTTTAAGCAGGTAAGTGAAACAGATAAATTAAATTTAAGAAAAAATCTTAACTTACCGGAAAAAGGTCTTATTGCTATTTATACCGGTCGCATTGAAAAAGGAAAGGGAATTGAATTTTTAATCAAACAATGGAGTACAGTTAAAAATATAGACCTCTTAATTTTAGGTTCCGGTTCACTTGAAAGTGAATTAAAAAAATCTGACACAGAGAAAAACATCCGCTTTCTTGGATTCAAAGATAATATTAAAGAGTATCTGCAATCAAGCGACATTTTTATTCTACCGTCTTTTGGGGAGGGACTTTCTAATGCTTTACTTGAAGCGATGTCATGCGGACTTGTTGTTATTGCCAATAAAATACCCGCAAATGAAGAAGTAATAACAAATAATAAAAACGGCATAATTATAGACATATTAGACAAACAGGAATTAACATCAACTATTGACAAATTAATAAAAAATAAAGAGTTGCTTGACAAATTGGGTAATCATGCACGACAAACGGTAGAAAATTATTTTTCTATAACCCATATAGCCAACCTATATCTAACCCTCTACATAAAAATTTTATCAAACTAAAAAAGTACTTGACAAAAACCGAAAAATTGTTTATACTATATTTGGAACATTTAATACATATTAAACGATCACTTCTGTCCGCTAAAAATTAA